>JAAFJL010000106.1 GCA_013298865.1 Cytophagales bacterium
AAGCAGGAGCTTATCCAAATGCTTCAATCGTAATTTCTCGTTGGTTTCCAGCCGTAGAAGTCGCTCGGGCTCAGTCGGTCATTTGGGCTGCTGGGCGAATTGGAGGGGCATTGACACCTATTTTAGTGATTCCTTTGGTACACAGAGTTGGTTGGCAATGGGCTTTTGTGGTTTTGGGGATGGTTGGGGTTTGTTGGGCAGTGGGTTGGTATCAGTGGTATCGGGATAATCCTTCGGAAATGAAAGGGATTTCTTTTCGAGAAGTAGAAGAAATCGAAGAAAATCGAAAAATTAAATCATCAGACCATCAGATTTCTTTGGGTATGATTATGGGAAATTCCAATGTTTGGGCTTTGATGTTGATGTGCCATTTGTTCTTTTATGCTTCGTATTTTTTCACGAATTGGTCGGCAACCTATTTTCAAGAAGGACGAGGTATGACCGAAGACCAATCCAAGAATTTCATTTCACTTTCTTATACCTTGGGAGCAATCGGTTGCCTGATTGGAGGTTTTCTGAGTGATTTCTTAGTAAAAAAATATGGACTAAAATTCGGAAGAAGAGCCGTTGGAGTAACTGGTTTGGGGCTATCAAGTTTATTTTTTCTCTTGGCAAGTTTTTCCAAAGACAACCAAACCGTCGGGTTTTTATTGGCAATCTGTGTGCTGATGAAAGACCTTGCCTTGCCCGTAGCATTTGCCACTTGTATTGACGTAGGCAAACAAAATGCAGGTGCAGTTACAGGTTCGATGAACTTTGCAGGGCAGTTAGGCGGTTTTTTTATCACGATTATCTTTGGAATAATTGTCCAAAAAACGCATAATTTCAACTATCCGCTCATGCTTATTTCAGGTTGTTTGTTTGTTGGAGCTTTGTTGTGGTTTAAAATTGACCCAACTAAAACAGTTTCAAATGCCAATTGAGAATGTAAAATTAGAAATTCAAAATTTATGTATATTTTCGTAGGTTGTTCTGGTATTTCAGGGCAACCTATTTTTTTATTCACTAAGAAATTGGAGTTAGTAAAGTTGCGTTACAAACGCAAAACCATTCGACACCCGACAGTTCCACTGCGGTTTCAATCGGGGTTAGTGTAGGTCTAAGCCTTATTGGATTAACACGAAAATTGACATGTGATTACCTTTTACTAATTCATAGTTTTTAATGAGATACACTTCTATCAAATAGAATTATATTTGTAACAATTTCACTTGCTAAAAATATTTTACTAATAATTTAAACCTAAATAAAACTTATGGGACAGCCTGCCGCCAGAGTTACAGATCCTCACGTTTGCCCTATGTTTGATGGACCAAAACCCCATGTTGGTGGTCCAATTCTCCCACCTGGTAAAATTAATATTTTGATAGGAGGACTACCAGCAAGTACAGTTTTTGATATGGCTACCTGTGTAAGTGTACCCGATATGGTAAAACAAGGTTCAATGAGTGTTCTTTTCAATGGTATGCCTGCCGCTCGTATGGGAGATATGACTGTTCATAATGGTGTTATTGTTATGGGATGTCCAACAGTACTAATCGGAGGACCTTCTTTTACTTCCAATGTTGTTCCACCAGAGACCCAACCTCCAACGATGATGGACAAGGTACTTGATTTTTTCGGTTTAAAATCCGAAACACCTCCAGTTCCTCCACTTACAGAATTTCAAAAAGCAAACGAAGCAATGCTTAACGAATCAATTATCGAAGCTCGTGTAATGTTGATGCAGAAAAAAGCAGCATTAGACCGATGGAATGCAGATGATAAAGCCGCTGTAAAAAAATGGATGGGAGATGATAGCGAAGCTACCCGAAAAATGTTACAGGAAAGAACTCAGAGAGAATTAGATTCAGCGTATAAACTTACTCCTGGTAACTTTTCACAAATGGATACTTCAGACCCTGATTACGGAAGTACATACGCACAAGTCTATCCAAATGATAAGACTCATAATATTCAAATTGGAGGAGCATTTGCAAAAGCTCCAGCATCAGGTGTGAATTCAAGAGGAGGTACAATTGTTCATGAACTATCACATTTTAATGATGTAGGAGGAACTAAAGATCATAAATATGGAACAACAAAGGCTCAACAGTTAGCAATAGATGACCCATCAAAAGCACAAAATAATGCAGATAGTTATGAATATTATATCGAACATTAAATTTTTAGTACTATTCTTTGTCATTGTTTGTTGCAATAACAAGACTGCGAATCATATAAATATTAGTACCCAAACACGAGAAAGTATGAAGAATACATTAGTAAAAACAACTTTAGTGATAAAAATAGAAAATGGTTTGCCCATGGCTACACTCACGTTTCAGAATATCTCCAAAGAAAAACAGTACATTGATAATTTTATGGGATTTCTAAGTGGGAGAATAAAAAATGACCTTTTCTCTATCCAAAATTCTCAGAATCAGGAGGTTGAATACATAGGGACAATGTCAAAAATGATGTCACCTACACGAGAAGATTACCATGTGCTTTTGCCAAATGATTCGGTTTCAACACAGCTCAATTTAGCTTCTGCTTACAATTTACAGGCAAATACTCGTTCATACAAAGTTTTTTATTCTGGCTACCATGGCTCGCCTGATGATGAAAAGTTTAGTCAAGAATTAATCTCAAATACAGTTACTTTTTCTTATTAAATTGACGTTACTTATTCAAAATTTATGTATATTTTCGTAGGTTGCTCTTGATAACGAGGGCAACCTATTTTGTTAATTTCAGTTCCTAACAATTAGGTCAGTACATTTTTAATTCCCAATTCTAATTAACCATTTTTAAAATGAACAACAAATTAATTCTCTGGTCAATCACTGTCGGACTTGGCGGTTTTCTCTTTGGCTTAGACACAGCCGTAATTTCTGGGGCAGAACAAACCATTCAAAAACTTTGGAATTTAGATGAATTTACCCACGGTTTGGCGGTTGCCATTGCTTTGTACGGTACAGTTATCGGGGCAGCTTTTGGTGGAATTCCTGCTGATAAATTTGGTAGAAAACAGACACTACTTTGGATTGGAATTCTCTTCTTTGTGTCTTCCGTGGGAGCAGCTTTGGCAAATAACGAGAATGTTTTCATGTTTTTTAGACTAATTGGTGGGCTAAGTATCGGGGCTTCTTCGGTGGTAGCACCGGTGTATATTTCAGAAATTGCACCGCCAAAATACCGTGGCAGAATGGTGATTTCTTTTCAGGCAAATATTGTTTTTGGGATTCTGATAGCTTACGTCTCTAACTATTTGCTTGCAGGTGGTGAAGATTCTTGGCGTTGGATGCTCGGTATTGTAGCAATTCCATCAATCGTTTTTTCTATTTTAATGTTATTCACGCCCGAAACGCCAAGGTGGTTGACGCTCTATAAAAAAGACGAAGCCGCAGCCAGAGAAGTATTGGCAATCACGGAAGACAATGTTGAAAATGCGATTAACGAAATCAAGAATTCAGCAAAATCTGAGAAAAAAACTACCTCGGATAATCTCTTTTCTAAGAAATATTCTTTACCACTTATCTTAGCTTTTTTGTTTGCATTTTTTAATCAACTATCTGGTATTAACGCAGTTATCTATTACGCTCCCCGTATTTTCGAGATGACAGGTTTGGGTAAAGACAGTGCATTGCTTTCTACGGCAGGGATTGGGGTTGTCAACATGATTTTTACGATTATTGGCTGGTGGTTGATTGACCGCTATGGACGAAAAGTCTTGATGTACATTGGTTCAATTGGTTATATTGTTTCTCTGACATTGATTGCGATGGCGTTTTTCAATGAATCTTATGCCAATGTGCCACTCTTTATTTTTGCCTTTATTGCTGCCCACGCCATCGGACAAGGTTCTGTGATTTGGGTATTTATCTCTGAAATTTTTCCGAACTCAATCAGGGCATCAGGTATGGCTTGGGGGAGTCTTACGCATTGGGTTTTCGCTGCATTGATTGCAAATTTCTTTCCTTATTTTGCCAAAGAAATAGGCGGAGGAATGATATTCGCAATTTTTGCTGGGATGATGGTGCTACAATTGCTCTACGTCTGGTTCATGATGCCAGAAACCAAAGGGATTTCACTGGAAGATTTACAGAAAAAATTGGTGAGAGAGTGATAGAATAGAATGACTTCCGTGTTTGACAAATAAATTCCGTATAAATAGAACATCTCTCACACACAATTATGAAAACTATTTTGTTAAGTCTATTAGTTGCAGTTTTTGCTACAAACTCGTTTGCACAACATGACCGAGACTATAAAAAAATGGTCATTAACAAGAATGTGTTCTTCATAAAAACGAGAGACTTGACTGATGATTCTGTTCTCCTGAAAGTATATCGAAATGAGAGATTAATAATGACTGAAACTTTGTATAGTGGAGGATTACGGGAACTTAAATTCCCAGATTTTAACAAAGATGGCTATTCTGATATAATGCTTGAGTACATAGGGAATAATCCTACTTATCAACTTTACCTTTTTGACCCGAAAAGGAATGTATTTAAAAGATTAGAAGGGTTTGACAAATTCCCTGCATCAAAACAAGTTAAGCCTGAGTCACGATTTTATTATTCTTATTCAAGGGCAGGTTGTGCAGATATGAATTGGGAAAGTGATCTTTTCAAAATAGAGAATTTTAAAACTATCTTCCTTGCCCATATTGATGGACAAGGATGTGATTTTGACATACAAGAAAATCCTCAAAAAATAGAAGTCTATAAAGTTTTAGAACAGAAAGAAGCAAGTAAAAAATTAATCGAGACGCTTCCTTATTTGACAAATATTCCAAGATTTGAAGACAAATGGAAATTTATAGAGACATATTGGAAGAATAATTACACAAAATTTTAATTGACTACTTACCTCCAACAATTCCCCACTATCATAAAACATATTTCAAATGAAAAATTTCATTTTAATTCTCTTTTTCATCAAAGTTTTTTCAACCGATGCCCAGCAAATGCCTCCTGATAAAAAATGGTGGAAAGAAGCTGTGGTGTATCAAGTTTATCCTCGTAGTTTCAAAGACAGTGATGGCGACGGTATTGGTGATTTGAAAGGTATTATTTCAAAATTAGACTATATCAAAAGTCTCGGAGTTGATGCTGTTTGGCTGAATCCGATTTACAGTTCACCCAATGATGACAATGGCTATGATGTAAGCGACTATCGAGGTATCATGAAAGACTTCGGTACGATGGAGGACTTTGATGTTTTGTTGAAAGGATTGCACCAAAGAGGAATAAAATTAGTCATGGATTTTGTGCTAAATCATAGTAGTAACGAACACGAATGGTTTAAACAAAGTCGTCTTTCAAGAACAAGCCCGTATCGGGATTATTATCATTGGTGGAATGCTGAAAAAGGAAAACCACCTTATCGGTATAGTTTGTTCGACATTAACCATGATGCCTGGAAATATGACTCGCTTACGAATGCGTATTATTTGCATTATTTTTCCCAAAAACAACCAGATTTGAACTGGGAAAATCCAACTTTACGGAAAGAACTCTACGATATTATGAAATTTTGGGCTGATAAAGGCATTGATGGCTTCCGTTTAGATGCTTTTCAGTTTGCTTCAAAAGACATTACTTTTCCTGCTTTTCCTGATGGTTACGAAAGCAATTTTCTGAAATATTATGCCATGGGACCTTACATACACGACTATTTACAGGAGATGAACAAGGAAGTTTTCAGTAAATATAACGTCATGACGGTAGCAGAAGGGGCAGGTAATAATTTTGACGATGCCCATAATTTAGTAGATGCCAAACGGAAAGAATTAAACATGGCTTATGCTTTTGAGGGCGTTGATATTCCTAAATCTAAAGGATATTCTTTGTTGCATTTCAAGGAAGTTTTTAGTCGTTGGGACAGTGCTTTTGCTAAAAATGGCTGGCTTTCTATTTTTCTTTCCAATCATGACCAAGCCCGAATGGTAAGTAGATTTGGCAATGACACGCCCGAATTCAGAGATTTATCTTCAAAATTGCTCAATACTTTTATCATGACAATGCGTGGGACACCTTACTGTTATTACGGCGATGAATTGGGCATGACCAATGCTGGTTTCACCAAAATTGAGGATTATCAGGATATGCCTACGCAAAACGAATATCAGCACCAGAAGGACATTAAGGGTAATTTAGATGATTTTTTGAAAGAATTACAATTTAGTTGTCGGGACAATGGTCGCACGCCTTTTCAATGGGATTCCAGTAATCAAGCAGGTTTTAGTACGGGAAATCCTTGGTTAAAAGTGAATCCAAATTATACCACACTCAATGCAAACGCCCAAGAAAAAGACCTCAATAGCTGTCTGAATTATTTTAGAAAATTGGTAAAACTCAGGAAAAATACATCAGTATTGGTTTACGGTAAATACACGATTTTAGATAAAGCAAATCCTGATGTATATGCCTACACCCGTGAAGAAGCAGGTAAAAAAATATTGGTGCTATTGAATTTTTCAACGAGGCAATCAGAAGCAAAAATTAACATTAATCTTAAAAATGCTAAAACTATTTTGACTAATTATAAGGATTCAATAGAGAGAAAAACCAATTCTGGAATTAAGCTAAGACCTTATGAAGCAGTGATTTATCAATTATAAAATTTTCTAAATTGTCCATAACTAAATACATGAAACATATTTTCAAAAACCTAACCTTTTGGGTACTCACAGCCATTACTGCGGGCGTTTTGTTGGGGCATTTTTTTCCTTCAATTGCCTTGCAACCTATCTTAGAAAAACCGATAAAACTTAGCTTATATTTTTCTGAATTTGAGATAAAAACCACGTTCAGTGAATTGCTGAGTAGTATTTTTATCAGTATTGTTAAATTATTCATTTGCCCAATTATATTTCTGACTATCACTTTAGGAATAATTTCGATGGGGGATTTAAAGAAAGTTGGTAAAGTAGGAGCGAAGGCACTTTTATATTTTGAAGTAGTTACAACCGTTGCACTTTTCATTGGGGTAATCATTGCCAATGTCATTCGTCCAGGTGATGGCGTGGTGACTTCCGAAATCAAGGGAGGAGATATTTCAAAATACACAAAATCAGCAGAGGCGTTCAGTTGGATGAAGTTTTTTTGGGACAATGCCACCTTGCAGGTTTTATTGCTTGCTATTGTACTGGGTATATTCTTAAGCAACTATTCTGGCAGACAAAAAATCGTTGATTTCCTTGCTCCAATTTCCAAAAAGATTTTCTGGGCATTGCATAAAGTCATGTATTTCGCACCCGTTGGGGCATTTGGAGGAATGGCTTTCACGATTGGAAAATACGGTATTCATACGCTCCTACCTTTAGGGAAACTGATGATAACTGTCTATTGCACAATGGCTTGCTTCATTTTTGTGGTACTTTATTTCATACTAAGAACCTACAAAATCAACCTTTGGAAGTTCTTGAAATTTATCCGAGAAGAGTTATTAATTGTCTTAGGGACATCATCATCCGAAGCAGCCTTACCTTCCTTGATGGAAAAATTAGAAAAAATGGGTTGTTCAAAATCCGTAGTTGGTTTGGTTGTTCCTGCGGGCTATTCTTTCAATTTAGACGGTACTACGATTTACCTTTCTATGGCAATTATTTTCTTGGCACAAGTCTTTAATATTCACTTAGATTTACAACAAATCCTGAGCATCATCGGAATCTTGATGATAACCTCAAAAGGGGCAGCAGGCGTAACTGGTAGTGGTTTTATCGTTTTAGCATCTACTCTGACGGCAATAAAAGTTATTCCCGTAGAAGGGCTTGCTTTGCTTTTGGGTGTGGACAGATTCATGTCAGAAGCACGAGCAATCACCAACTTTATCGGTAATGGCGTTGCCACTATTTGGTTAGCAAACAACGAAGGAGAATTTGATAGAGATAAAATGAATGCGGCGTTTGGGGAATAGGAATTGAGTAATTAGGGTAACTTTCTTTTACAAGATGTGACTATTTTTATGATAAAATCAAATCCAAGAACCCAAACAAACCCGTTCCAATAATAAAAAACCACGAAACCCAATCTTTAAATTCATTTTTTTTATTTTTCAGTAAAAGCAAATGCAAGCCAATATGAATGATAAAAAAGATGCTTAATCCATAAATAAAAGGCTCTCTTAATTCATTGCTTACGAGTTCAAAGTATATCAAAAAGAATAATGGAATATGGGTAAGCGTGAAAACTTTATACCCTAAATCGTCCTTTAAAAGTGATAAACCTGGAAATATTCTCCATTCTTTGCAACGAACTGCGTCCATTTCGTGAATGATAATAAAAATTAATCCTATGTAAAAGAAGGTATGATTTGGCATTTTTATAGGTTGAGTTAAAAGATGAAATGAAGAATAAATTTGCTGATTTAGAACAAAAAACAGCCTCTACAACTGGTAGAGGCTGTTTTTTGTGTTGATACTATTTAAACTTAATGTTTTGGTTTAAACAGTTTCGTAATTAAAACTAAGCAAAAACTAATTCGGATTCTTCTATGTATTCTTCAATTTCTTGTAAATCAAAATCATAAGGTATAATTCTGGATTCTGCCAAAAGGTTAAATTGGGTTCTACTTGCCCAACCATAAGCCCCAATTCTGATGGAAAATAAGTAATCTCCAACGTTCAGTGGCTGGTACATCACATCTTTCAGAATTACATCAATACTATCGCAAGTTGGTCCTGCAAAAACAGAAAGTATTGGTTCTTCTTCGTTGTATTTAGTCGGATGTAAATCATAACTTATCTCTTCGTACATCATGCCTGCATACGTACCATAAACACCATCATCCAAATAATACCACATTCTGTTGTTCTTGAAAACTTTTCCAATTACCTGAGTAACAGCAACATGGCAGTTGGCGGCAATACTTCTTCCAGGCTCAGACCAGAGGTCTGTACCATCATCAAAGTACTCGTCTAATGCTTGCCTGATAGGAATACAGAACAATTCTAAATCCATATCGGTCTTTTTATATTTGGCAGGAAAGCCACCACCAATATCCAAAACTTTGAATCTTACGCCAAAATTATCAAAAACCCAATCGTATATTCTTCTGCATTGTACAATGGCATTCACGTGTTCGTCGGGGCGTTGCATTTGGCTACCCACGTGAAACGAACAGCCGATTACGTTTGCTCCAATTTTATGAGCAAAAGCATAAAGACGTTCAAAACGTTCTTCGTCTGCCCCATATCTTTCTGATAAATTACAAAGAGCTTCTTCATTAGGAAAGGCTATTCTGAGTAGCACCTGCATCTGCGGGGCAACTTTCATAATTTTTCTTAACTCCGTAAAATTCTCAGCAACCATTGTTTTTATACCACTACGTGCAGCCTCTTCGATGTCTGATTCTTTTTTGATTGGATGAGTGTAAACAGTACGAGCCACCATACTGGGGTCGGCACTCTTTACTAATGCCAATTCGCCAATAGAAGCAATATCCAAGTAGCCGTCGCAGGCAGAAATCAGTTTAATACACTCTTGGGTGGGCAAAGGTTTTAGGGCAAAATGATGTTTTACTCGTGGCAGATATGACTGCATAGATTGGTAAACTCTACTGAATTCATTCTCTGAAAATAGAATGATAGGCGTGCCGTGTTGTTCGGCAAGTGCTTTAATTGACTCCATTGTGCGGTTGAAATTGAAATTGTGGTTTAAATCAATAATGCAATTCCTAATTTAAAATGTGTAAAAATGTTACTCTATGCTGGTATTTTCACAGCAATTATTTGCCGTCTGGGCTATTGCCAAGCGGTAGATTGAAAGAAAGCGTCAGCCTTCCGACAACCAGATTCTGGGCGGTTTTCTCATGGGTAAAGTGGGACTAAAAATTAAAATTTAGACAAAGGGTTATGAAACCCGAAAATTCTTGGGGTTGCTTCAGTAACGACAGACTTTTACTACAAAGTCGTTAATAAATTTTTAAGGGGAGTAAGGATGTTTTGAAAGGGAAGACAGGAGTTGTGTAAAAGTATCATGTACTAAGTCTAAAGTATTTGACATAAAATAACTACAAATAATAAAGAACAACTACGCAATAAAATTTTGTTTTACGCAAGATTGTAATTAAATGTAAACTTTATTCTGATTCAAATGCTTAGTACCTAATACTTAGGACTTATGACAGGACTCCGCCAGCAGGATTACTTTGTTAAGATAATTCCTATGTAATTTTAGTATATAATTATTTATGAAACAAGTATTTTCATTTTTTTTGTTGAAAAATGATTCCCAAATTTAAAGTTACTTTTCCAACAAGCCGTCATCAATCCATTTTTTGAGAATCGCTACTTGATTTGTCGTGAGTGGACTACCTCCTTTTGGCATGAAAGCATTATTAGCTGGGTCTTTTTCTACCCGTTCAATAATACCTGTAATTAGGTTTTTTGTTTTAGAATAGTTGTCCCAAGTATTGGCACGCCCACCACCTGGGAAATGACAAGGACTACAAGTAATTTTTAGGAGAGGCTTAATGTTTTTGTCGAAAGTAACAATCACATTTTTGTCTAATGGATTTTCTGGTGCAGGTGGGTCTATAATAATATCATTAGTCTGACAGGCAAAGACAATGGGAACAAAAAATAATAGCAAATACTTCTTTTTCATGATAATTATCGTTTCAGAAATAACATGAAAAAGAAGTATTTGTTTTGGAATGGCTAAACTGCTAAAATATTCTTCAAGAAATCCATTGAAGGGGCATAGAAATATTCGCCACCTTTCAGCGTTACAAAATTACCAAAACCTGATGTTGCTGTAATCGAAGATTTTTCACCGTATTCCTTTGCATATTTTTGCATACCATTCTTGAAATTTCCTTGTCCAATCACTGGGTCTTTTCCTGTTTTTTGCTTTACGAAATTTTCATTATTCGCCCAAGTTTGCTGAATAAATTCAAATTGATTTGCCAAATTTGCCTGAAAACTCATGAACAGCAAGCCTACATCTTTGGTTGGTAATTCTTCGATTTCTGCTTCGTTCGGATGAATAAATCTTTTGCCATAAATGATACCACGCCTTGCCATCATGTGATGTTTTTCCTCGACAGGCTCTTCAAAAGGGGATTCTCCTCTCGGATTGGTCTTCCTGATGTGTGAATGAAAAGGACATTTTGCCCCTGCGGTATCCATATTGTAATTAAAGTCATTAATCTTGCCTACTGTCAAATCCGTAGCAATGGTCAAATCTTCATCCGTCGGACTCATCGTTACGGGCATACCATTTTCAAATCTTCCCATTACCATTGCTCCAGCTAATTCGCTATCTGGGTCTCCGAACAGTTCTTCTGCCAATTGTCTTTCTCTTATTTTGAAACCCATGACATTCTGCTCCAATTTCCGATACACGAAATAACTACCGAAAGCATTTTCATTTTTCGAGGCAATATCTGGAACTAAGACCAAGTCTAAAGGCATAATAGAATTCCAGTCAACAGTAGTTTTTCCTTCCATTTCTTCATGAAAAAAGTGCGGCTGACTGATTCCGTCCACGTAACCAAAATGCTCAATGTCGTCTCCATTCGTATTTTTTATTCCATCACCCTCTTCGACGCACAAAATAGTAGCTAAAGTTCCTTTTCTGAGTTTTTCTATGACTTTGTGAACTTCTACATCAAGTTTTTTTCTTGTATCACCCCGAGCAATCAAAATCATACCATGTATATCAGTCTTATACCCACTATCCCAAGTGCTTACATCTGCATCTTCGAGGGCATCATTAGAAGCCTTCATGCCTTGCAAAAACTCATTGTCTTGGGGTTTTTTATCTGGAGAAATTTGCAGGTAATCATAGCCGAGGGAACTCAGATAAAACCCAAAAAAAGTTTTCTGAGGTTTTTTAGGTGTCTTGAATAATTCAGCGTGTTCTTTTTGGATAGCAGCCGATGTTACTTGATTCCTGGCAAAATTTTGAATAAATGCTTTTGCCTTTGTAATGTTATTGGGATTGAATCTGAAGAAGATTTGAGAGGTATGCCCTCTACCATGAGATTTTAGGATATTTCCTTGAATTTCATTAGCGATATTAAGGAATTCAGGGTCGGTCATCTTGATTCCTTTCTTTGTTAATTTAATTTTTGTCATAGTTTTGACTGTTTAAATAATTGTTGGCTTTATGTTCAGAAATAGAAAAATAGAAGTGTCTTGTTTGGGTAATTAATTATCTGAAAATCAGATAATTGACATACTCCAAAAGCAATAATTTAACCTCAATTTTCTCTATCTCAAAACTCCATCAATTTTCAAAATAAATAACATCAATCAAAAGAATAATTTATCTAATGGTAACAAAACTTAGTAAGTGGTATCTTTTAGATAAATCGTAGGTATGAGGTCTTAGGTCGCAGAAAAAAAAATCGCAGATACAAGTTTTATCTCATATCTACGACCTCATACCTAAAAAATACCTCATACCTAAAGCACATCTAAAGAATATCTGCTGCTTGGTACTTTACCGAATTCTTTTTTGAACATTCTCGTAAAATACGCAGGGTCATTAAAGCCCACTTTATACGCCACTTCCGCAATCGTGAGGTTGTCATTTTCTAATAATTGGGCTGCTCGTTTTAGCCTAATATTTCTGATAAATTCATTTCCACCTAAATCTGTAAGACTTTTTAGTTTGCGGTACAATTGCATTTTGCTCATGTCCATTGCTTGTTCGAGTGCCTCAACGTCAAAGTTGGTATTGGCTATATTTTCTTCAATAACTGCAATGGTTTTCTGTAAAAAAATCTCATCAGATGCTGTAATGGCAATATCTTTAGGTTTTAGATAAATCCCTTTACTGAAAGAAGACCGAAGTTTTCGTCTGTTTTCAATGAGATTTTTTACCCGTAATTCCAATAAATTAGCATTGAATGGTTTCGTAACATAATCATCCGCCCCAATTTCTAAACCTTCTGCTTTGCTGTCATTATTACCCTTTGAGGTCAATAATACAAAAGGAATATGACTAATTTTTTCATTTTGTTTTAGGCTTTCACAAAACTCAATTCCATTCATTTCGGGCATCATCCAGTCAGAAATTATGATGTCTGGAATTAGCGAAAGAGCTTTTTCTAAGCCAATTTTTCCATTTTCTGCCTCATGAATTTGATACTGATCCGAGAAAATCTCACGGATATATTCCCGCAGTTCGTCATTATCTTCAACAATTAATAAAATCGGGGCATCACTATTTTGTTTGTCTGCTACTTCGGTTACTTCTTTTCTTTTAGGAACAGTATCATCCAGAATAGTCCAGTAACTTTTGTTGGTATCAACTTCGCTAATCCATTCATTTTCAAAGGCTTTATTATCAATCGGGAGTTTTACAATGAACTCACTGCCTTTGTTCAGGGTACTTTGGACAGTGATTTTTCCTTTATGAAGTTCTGTCAATTCTCTGCAAAGCGACAAGCCAACACCAGTACCTACCTGATTGCTGTGGGAATCTACTTGGTAAAATCTATTGAAAATTTGGTCTAAATCCTTCGGGGCAATCCCTATACCAGTGTCATTTACTTTTATGATGGCGTATTCAAGATT
The DNA here is from genome assembly GCA_013298865.1 of Cytophagales bacterium. Lineage (GTDB taxonomy): Bacteria > Bacteroidota > Bacteroidia > Cytophagales > Spirosomataceae > JAAFJL01. Next base: position 13,523 of record JAAFJL010000106.1, read on the forward strand.
ATTTTCGATTTCTGTTGACAAACAAACTGTGATTTCTGCTCCATTTTTAGAATATTTGAAGGCATTTGATAATAAATTTGAAACTATTTTTTCAATAATATCTTCATCAAAATAGGCTAATAATGTATCTTCATTTTTATGAAAAACCAGTATTTTTTGTTGCTGCGAAGCTAAATCTTCAAACGAATTGATAATCTTATTGAGGTGGTCAACTAAATCATTTTTTGTGATAACTGGGGTGATTTTACCCGCCTCTAATTTTGATATATCCAATAACTGATTGATGAGTTTTAATAACTTCTGAGCGTTGTTGTGTATTGAAGCTAACTGACTTTTTTGCTTGTCGGGGAATAGTGAATTATTTAGAAAAAATTTCTCTAATGGACTGATGATCAGTGTTAAAGGCGTTCTGATTTCGTGGGAAATATTGGTAAAAAAGTTAGTTTTTAGTTGGTCAAGCTGTTGAACTTGCTGGTTTTCTAATTCTTTTAAACGAATATCCGCCTTGAATTTTTCACGAATTTCAATGATTCTCCGCAAAGCATAGATACTCGCTAAAATTAGTAAAAAATAACAAAAATAGGCAATGTTGGATTTGTACCAAGGTGGCAAAATTGTAATGTGTAATTCGGTCGCTTTTTCATTCCAAACTCCATCGTTATTCGTTGCTTTTACCTTGAAAGTATATTCTCCAGCATTCAAATTTGTATAGGTCGCATTTAACTGAGTACCCACATAAACCCAGTCTTTGTCGAAGCCCTCTAACTGATACGCATACTGATTATTTTTGAGTTTTTGGAAATCTAAAGCAATATAACCAATCGAAAAAACAGATTGATTGGCTTTGAGCGTAATGGATTGGGTTTCAGAAATATCTTGTTTTAAGGGTGAATTAGGTTCGCCTGCCCGTACGTAACGGTTAGAAATTTGTAAACCTGTCAGGTAAACATTTGGTACTTTTTTGCTTTGAACCAGACTATCAGGATGAAAAATGGTTAGTCCCGAAGTACTACCAAACATCATTTCGCCACGGGCATTTTTACTGGCAGAATTAATGATAAATTCTCTACCGATGATTCCGTCTTCTTCGGTATAGTTTTTAAAAGTTTGATTTTTGATATTGAATTTTGAAATTCCTGCATTGGTCGATAACCAGAGATTTTGGTGCGAATCTTCTAAAATAGCCTTCACACTATTGTTCATTAAACCATCTTTCACCGTAAAAACTTTGAAAGAATTACTTGCAGGTTGATAGAGATTCAATCCACCGCCATTGGTAGCAATCCAGATTTTATTCTGAGAATCTTGAAAAACTTTAATAACATGATTGTCGCTAAGGCTTCCTTTCTGGGAGCTTTGGGCGTATTTTATAAATGTATTGTTTTGAAGATTGTACCGATAGACTCCTCCACTGTAAGTTCCTATCCAGAGATTTTCATCTGAATCTTCTAATAAAGAATTGATGTGGACACCAGAGGTTAGCCCTAATTGGTTAATTTCTGGTAGTGGTTCAAAAATCCCCGTTTTTTTATCGAACAAAACAATGTGACCACCCTGAGTACCTGCCCAAATTTTGGTTTTAAACTTTTTTGAAGAAGTAACCGCCGTCAGATTTGTTCCGTACTTTCCTCGTTCAAAATCATAGAATTTATAGGTATTAGTGTTTGGTTTCATCACTCGTAAACCTACTCCCCACACGCAGGCATAAAAAGTGCCGTCAGCGTCAACCATCATCGTATTGATGTCATTATTGTTAAGTAATGCGGAGGTTTCGGGATGATAAATGAAATGCGTGAATTTATTAGTAGAGCGTTTTAATAATGAAATACCAATGTTTGAACCAATCCAGGTTTCATCATCATTTTTAGTAGCTATTGACGTTACTTTGTTGGCTAATAGACTGTTAGGCTCATTGAGTCTATGCGAAAAAGTATTAAATGTACTTTTATTTCTGTACAAAACATTCAATCCTGCTTCCCAAGTACCAATCCAAACGTTATTGTCACGGTCAACAAAATTAGAATATATTGCATGAGAATTCAGCCCCAAATCAGAATCTGGATTGACCTGCAAATGCGTTTTTTTGGTAAAATCTCCATCTTTAAAAAACAAAACTCCACTATCTGTACCAACCCATAAATCTCCATTTTTATCCCTTGCCAAAGCGGTGATAATATTCTCCTTATCAATCTGAACAGGATTATAATGAACCAACTGAAATTGAGCAGTTTTAGGGTCAAATGTAAAAAGTCCATTGCCTCTTGTACCTACTAAAAGTTTTCCGTCAGTATCATCTAACAGTGCGAGGACTTGATTTTTTTGAACATTATCATTAATCTGATTTTTGTATTCACGGAATTTTCCATTCTCCAAAATCATTAATAGTTTACCCTGTTTTGCTCCAATCCAAATGCGTCCTTTTGAATCCCTAAATAGCAAGGATATGTCATTGGTTGTTAAGGGCTGAGATTCTTTAATATACCAATTAGCAGTATTAGTGTTTGGCTCAATTTGCAGCAGTCCGAGTCCAAAGGTAGAAGCCCAAATAATATTTTTCTTGGAGTCAAAAACAATTCCAGAAATATTGATATTCTTGATGTTTTTGCCATCTTTTGTTTGGGTGATGCGGAGAATTTGTCCAGTATTTTTATCGAATTTATTCACTCCCCCAATCCTTGCACCAATCCAGAGACTTCCTTCATTATCTTCAGTAATGCAGGTAATGTCATTGCTACTCAGGCTGAGAGAATCATTAAAATCCTGCCGATAAACAGTAAACTTATGTCCATCGTATTTATTGAGACCATCGGCTGTTGCAATCCAGATAAAACCTTTATGGTCTTGAAATATATCAAAAATACTACTCTGCGAAAGCCCTTGCTGCGTTCCGATACGGTCGAAACGAAATTGCCCCAATGAAGAATACCCCGTTAGTAACAACAATAAGCCCCAAAGTTTCAAGAATTTAAACATCTATGCTTTTTTTCGGTGATTTACAAAACGAATATACAAATTTTGTGCAAAGAGACAAGGGGGAAAAGGAGGAATGGAGTGAGGAGGAATGGAGAAAGGAGAAATGTAGAACGATACAAACATAATGGAGGAGGAGGGAAATGTATGCAAAAAGGAGGAATTGAGGCAAAGAAGCATTTTGGTAAAAGAGAATGAAAAAACTGATTTAAAGAACAAAGGCAAAGAAGAATAAATTAGGTATGATTTGAGTAATAATTTGTGTTATTTTTTACGTTACTAATTGATAATCAGTAGCTTATGGTAAGATTTGGCTTTAGCCTTAACAACTTTAAAATTAATAATTTAGAGACTTAACAACTACCTACACTGATTGTCTTTCTATTACCAAAAATGGATTGTGTACATGAGTGCGTTGACCTGCCAAGATAAGATTTGCGGCTGTACGCCCCAACTGTGAGTGGTCAGTTGTAACAACAGTGATACCACCCAAAAGAATCTCTTTGATGGGTGTTTCATTATAAGAAATTATTCCAACGTCTTTCCCGACAGAGAAGTTCTTTTCTTGGCAAAATCTGATAGTTTCGGCTAAAAATATTTCAGAAACAATCAGATAGACTTCTCCTTTTTGGACAGTTGCTTCATTGATTTTATGAGCAATTTTAGTAGTATGTCCAGACGTATCACTGAAATGTTTTAGTCCCTCAGCAATATTAATGGCATAAGTGTAATTGTCTGGAATGAGAAGCGTGATGGTTGAATACTTTTTGAGTTGATTCTTTAGTTTTTGTAAAGCAGTAAAAATATCATTTTCAAAATCCTGAAAAACACAAGCATAAGTGCCTCTGATAAGCTCATTCTTTTTGTCTAATAAAATGAGCTTTTCTTTCGGAATTTGATTGACAACCCTGATAATATCTTCGTTTACAGGGTTGGTATGAAGCATCAAAACAATAAAATCGTAATCAGGAGTTTTTTGTTTTATGGCAGATTCAAAGTATTCTGGATTGTGATGATTGAGTTGATGAATGAACAAATCGACAATCGCTTTATGATTTATCTCTTCTATAAATCCCTGATAGATTTCATTTTTAAAATCACTGAGTTTATTAAAAATAAATAAGATTCTGAGTTTATCTGTCATGGAAATAACGAATGAAATATTTTTATTCTAAAACAATAGTCAAAAGTATAATAAATTTTAAAATTAATATCCTGCCTTGTATATGCAAGGAATGTCCATACAAAACAGGATACAATGGCGTATTTAGTCGCAAAAAACTTTGAAATTTATTAATATATGCAAGAATTGTACAAGAAAATGCAAGATTTCTCCTAACACCTTCCTTTCTGAGAATAGTAAATTTGTGTAATCAATCTGTAATATATCAAGAAAAAATGTACAATTTCTAATTAAAAAGTCAACTAATATTTAGCATTAAAACTTTTAGAACTACTTTATTTCATTGATACCTGTAACCCCAACACTAATAAAATTATGGTCTCCAAAACATTTACTGACTTTGCCAGTGCCAAGCACGATTCTAAAACTCCTAAGTATCAGCAATTAGTCAATTTTCTAATGAATGATATTGAAAAAGGGTCATTGACAATCGGCGAAAGACTCCCTTCCATCAATGAAGCGAGTGAAGAATGTTATCTTTCTCGTGATACCGTAGAACGTGCCTACACGGAGTTGCATCGTATAGGAGTGGTAACATCTATTTTCAGGAAAGGATATTTTATTGCAGGAAAACCCGCTCGGACAAAGACAAAAGTTTTCTTCCTGACAGGAAAAATTACGGAGAATAATAAGGCAATCTTTAATGCTTTTCTTAATGTTATGGGCAAAGATGTCACGATTGATATTTTTACCTACAACTATAAAAGTGATAATTTTTGTGATTTATTGAATGCCCATTTAGGTAATTATCATTACTACGTGATTATGCCTCATTTGATAGATGAAAATATCGAAAACTTGAAAGGGCTTCGTAAAATTACGGGAGAAAGATTAGTGCTATTGGACCAAAATTTTCCGAGTCTCGGCAATAGTCATTCTTATATCTTATCAAATTCAAAAGGAGATTTGCGGAAAGTACTCACTGAAAATGTTAGATTCATGAGAAAGTATCAGCAAATAAACTTGGTCTTGACGGATGAAGAATATTTTGATGCTGATTTAATTTCAGATTTTAGAGATTTCTGTGAAGCCAACAGATTTGAGTATCAAGTCTTGGATGGGTTGGAAGATGAAGAACTTCAGAAAGGACAATTGTATCTTATTATGGATGATCATGATTTGGTATCTGCCATAAAATCTATTGAAGCCCAAGGACTCGTTTTGGGTAAGGAAGTAGGAATAGTTTCTATGAATGATTCTTGTTATAAAGAAGTATTGGCTGGTGGTATTTCTGTGATTTCATGTCAGCCAGAAAGTATAGGAAAAACCATTGCGAGTGTTCTGAAAGAAGGGAAAAAACAACAAACAACTGTGCCAATGCAAATGGTTGTGCGGAAGTCGATATAAATAAAAAATGTTGAGTTTTGAAGTCGTATCTCGTTTGGGGTACGACTTTTTTTGTTTAGAAACATACTGTACTTTATTGGTGTTATTATTTCAGAACAAAACTATTCCAACAATCAATAGCAATGACCAGAGAAAGTGAATTAGTAAAAATACGCCCAGAAATTACTGCTGATGCTGGTATTTCAGCATTTGAAATTTTTCAAAATCAGACGCTTCGTCCTATTCTGAAATTACAAAATGAATTATTGATAGCGGTTTTCAAAAATTATGTCCAAAAACGAAAAGGAGGATTCTTGAAACTCTCCGAAAAAGAACAACTACTTTTTATTGAACAGGCTGTAAAGCGAGATATGAAGTTTAAGCACTATTTAGAAGGAATCGTCACGGGGCATTTCACATTGGACGAATACCAAGTTTTTATCCAACATGAAGACGAACTCACGAAGCGATTGATAACTTTATTGATACAAAGGTTTCAATCTCAGTTGAATCTACTTGAGGAACGGTAAAACAATAACTTATAATTTTTATGCCACCCTTTTACTGCTATTTTTATCTACTTTCTCATTAAATAGCGGTGCTATTCGCTTCAAAAGTAGATAAAACTATCAGTAAAATAATTAACCTAAAATTTTATAAGTTATTATTTTACCGTTCCTTAACTTTGAATAAATAAATTTTCCACATTAATAACAACAACATGAATTTTCAGGAATTAACAGAAAAAATCTCAGGATTAGCAGCACAAAAAGGTGGCGTAGGCAATTCTATCAAATTTGCAACGGGCGACGGTAACATACACATTGCCGCAGACGGTGCAGTGACCAATGATGATGCCGATGCAGATTGTACAATTGGTGTAAGTAGCAGTGATTTAGCAGATTTAATGTCGGGCGAATTGAACCCAATGTCGGCATTTATGTTTGGAAAATTAAAAATCTCAGGGAAACTATTACTGCTCTTGCTACGCCTTCGGGTGTTGGAGCTATTGCTGTTATAAGAGTCTCAGGCTCAGAGACTTTTAGGATTGTAAATAAAATTTTCAAAGGAAAAAATCTCGAAAAACAAGCATCTCACACCATTCATTACGGTACAATCCGAGATGGCGATATTATCATTGATGAAGTGCTGGTTTCGCTCTTCAAAGCCCCATCTTCTTATACTCGTGAGGACACGATAGAAATATCTTGTCATGGTTCAGATTATATTATTCAGAAAATTCTCAGACTCATTCTTCATGCAGGAGCAAGATTGGCAAATCCAGGCGAGTTTACCCAAAGAGCATTCCTAAATGGACAATTAGACCTTGCCCAAGCCGAAGCCGTAGCAGACTTAATTGCCTCAGATTCAGAGGCTTCGCATCAGACAGCTATTAATCAAATACGTGGAGGATTTTCCAAACAAATTGCTCAGTTAAGAGAACAATTAATCAATTTTGCCTCTTTGATTGAGTTAGAATTAGATTTTGGAGAAGAAGACGTAGAATTCGCTGACCGTGATGATTTGCGACAGTTAATTCATCGGATTCAAAGTGTTCTTGTGCCTTTGATTGATAGTTTCGAGATGGGAAATGTTATTAAAAATGGCGTTCCGACTGTGATTATTGGCAAACCAAATGCAGGAAAATCAACGCTATTGAACCGACTTTTGAATGAAGAAAAAGCCATAGTTTCTGAGATTGCAGGTACGACTCGTGATGTAATTGAAGATGAATTATTGATTGAAGGAATTCGTTTTAGATTGATTGATACCGCAGGATTACGTAAAGCAACCGACACTATTGAAGCGATTGGTGTGGAACGTACCAAGCAACAAATGGAAAAGGCAAGTTTAATTGTGTATTTGTTTGATGCGAGTGAAATACAGTTATCAGTAATCAATAATCAGTTATCAGAATTTAATGCACCTTATATTTTGGTAGGGAATAAGATGGATAAATTATCTGCTGAAAAAAAGGTTGAGTTTGAAACTGAATATCCCGAAATTCTATGGATTTCAGCTTCAGAGAATAAAAATATTGAGATATTGAAAGATATTTTGGTCAAGAAAGTTAAAACCAAAGAAATCAAATCGGGAGATACCGTAGTGACAAATCTTCGCCATTATCAGCATCTTTTTCAGACCAATGAGGCATTAGAAAATGTATTAGAAGGACTCGGTAAAAACATCACTGGAGACTTTTTGGCACAAGACATTCGCTTTGCTTTACACCATCTCGGCGAGATTACAGGTCAGATCACAACAGACGATTTATTGGCAAATATTTTTAGTAAGTTCTGTATAGGAAAGTAAGA
>JAAFJL010000107.1 GCA_013298865.1 Cytophagales bacterium
ATTATCAGGCGAAATACACACACCCATGAAGACCGCAGCCAACAAATCGTCATCTGTTTGGGCAGTTTTGGGTATTTGAGAAATGATTGGATTTTCTGAAAAAATATTTTGTAAGATGCTGATAGAGAAAGGGTTAGTGCCTGAATTGGCAGTTACGATTGTCTTTCCATCTGGACTCATGACCAAACCATACGGATGCGGAGCGATGCGATAAGTTTTGCCTAAAGGTTTAATAATTCTACCATTTGGAATCACAGTTTCGCCCATTGGATTGATTTCACAAAAACGATTTCCAGCAGGAGTTTTAATAAGCCAAGGTTCGTTCTGAGCAAAAGAATTAAGCGAAAAAATTAGCAGCAAAAGAGTAAGAAATAATTTCATCTTGATTTTGTTTTGAGGGAAACTGCAATTTACCATTTTTGAATTGCTGGCAAATAAATTTTCTGTAAAATCAAGATGAAATTATTGGAGATGGTTTAATTTTCTGAAAGTAATTTTAGAGCGAGTTGTGTAAACGCATAGGTAAAAACAGACTCATTTGTACTCATATCGAATGAGAGATGATTTATGGCTCTGCGGAAAAGGGCTTCTGGATGTTTATCGTTGCTAATATCGGGGAAATAAATACGGTGTAAAGAATCTATAAAGTATAAATTATTATTTTGCATTATTTTCTTAGAAAACTGAGGGTCACTAATGTCTGGCTGACGTAGATAATCATTGATTTCTACTTTGAAAGATTTTAATTGATAGAATAAGTCTTTGTAGTTTTGAATTTCTTCGCACGCACCCTTGATTTCATTAATCAAATCATACAATAATCGAAGTTTATTTTTATTTTCAAAAATCCTTTTATTAACAAAAAGGTTAAAAGACATCTTATTCAAATTTATGATTCTTGAGAAATTGAAAGTTAGATATTTATTTTCCTTTTCGGATTCTTCTCCTAAAAACTTATGAAGAATTTGTAAGGGGGCATATCCTATAAACGCAACAAGTTCATTATTTGCTAATCCACCTTTATCTTTGATGATTTCTTGAATCATATCTTCATTTGATTTCCCTTCAGGTTCATGGTGTATTACTATTAAATCATAATGAAAATATTCCTCAAAATCCTTTCTTCTACGCATATTGTCAAAGAGTTCCTTAACTAATTTATCCTGAGTGTAAACAACCTTTATTTTTTTATCTACCAAGAATGATTCAAAATACTCTTTTGATAAATATTCTTTTATTGGTAGTTCTTTTATGGCTTCTGGAATTTCATAATTACCCACCAATGAAATCACTAAGTCTGCACCGCCAATTCTACAAACTGGTATTGAATCAAATCTGTTTTCTATTGAAAGTTCTGGAAGAAATATGCAATCAAAAAAGCCCTCTGCCAATAAGTTTTGTCTTTCAGTAGTAGAAATTTTATTTTTGAAATAATCGTAAGATTCTAAATTTTTTAAACTTTCCAAATTATCATATTCAAACTCAGTTGGCTTTTTGCTTTCATTATCATTGCTTGCATAAACTTTTATTTTTTCTCTTAAATACTCACTTTTTTTAAGGGATAGAAACAAAGGCAAGTACCCAAGTGCAAAACCACAACCACAGGAAAGTATATTTTCATCATTTTGAATTGACTTTTCTCCTGGCATAATAGTCCCATTAGGATACCTGTCTTTCATTATTTCTAATAACTCATCCACAGAACCAAACCCTTTTTTTTCCAAAATTTTACTTATCACATTTGTCGAGATATGTTGCTGACGTTTCAAAATTTTTGAAATCGTTGGTGCATGAATATTCAAGTCTTCCGCTAATTGTTTAGCCCCCCCTCTCGCCCCAATCTTATTAATCTCATCTTTCAAATACATTCTTATTGATTCCTCTACGGGACTCATTTCTACTGTCTCAGTTGATGTTTTCATGACTATATAGCTTTTTGATTACATATTTAATACAACATTAATGCTAAGTTAAAAAATATTTGATGAAATTCTTTTATTTTCAATAATTAATTTATAATTTTAATTAACAAATATTATATATACTTTATTAGAAATTAATTTCAATCATCCCCTTGTTTTGTTAAAAACTTTTGCAAAATTGTATCATTAAATCAGATAAAATTATGGAGAAAGAAAGCAACATATCGAAATTTTGGAACTTTGGCACTAAGCTAAGTGCAATTATCAGTATTGGAATAGGTTTTTTAATCGCATTTTATTCGACGAATTCCATCAACGAAAAAGGAGACTATACAAACTTAAGAGGAATAGTTATAGACGAAGAAAATAATATACAAATTGGAGCGATTATAACTGTTGGAGATGTAGTTTCAAAAACAGATGAAAAAGGTGAGTTTTTTTTAGAAGGAATTAACGTGAAAAGGTACACGAAACCTTTTGACAAACAGTTCTTTTTAAGAGATGAGTTGATAAATATGATTGAAATGGATCGCTTGGAAGATAAAAAAATCGCAGATTTAAAGATTACTTTGGGAAATGAGTCTGTTAAAGATTCGCTGGTTTATGATCCTTTGACTACATACGGGTCAAAAGGTAATTACAAAGGAGGTGAGGTACAAGTTTTTGAAGTTAAGTCTAATAATCATTAACAAAGAAGAAATTATGAAAACTATTACAAAATTTGTTTTGGTGTTTGTAGTGATATTAACACCTTTTTTCTCTACTTTGGGGCAAACAAAGTATGGATTCAACGGACTTGTGACAAATCTTGCAAGTACTGTTCCAGTAAAATATTGTCGAGTTTCAATGAGTATAAGAATAAATGGTAAAATTGTAAAAGTAATCCCACCATTTTTCACAGATTCGATAGGACGGTTTAGTCAACCAGGAATTAAAATTCCTGGAAATTCAGAGGTAAAAATTATCTTATCAAAAAGTAATTATAAAGATACAACCTTAACTATTCACGCTGCAAATCTAAATTTATTTCGAATGCAAGAGAATATGTTTCAAATAGCTCAGGTTGCGACTACAGCAGAAATTGTTAGAGAGGAGAAATCGTTTGCTGATAATTATCAAAAACTTTATGATAAATTTGAGAAACTTCGAGATATACTGGCAAAAGAAAAAATTAAGGCTGACAAAAGATTGAATAGGGAAGTACAAATATTTCAAGTAAAGATGAGAGGATACGAAGAAACCATAGTAAAACTCAAAAGCGATAAAGACATTTTGAACACTCAATTAGCCGATTCGCTTAGAAGTTTTAATGTAGAAATTATTCGTATGTTTAAGGAATTTTCTGAACTTGAAGCGAAAGCCAATTATTATTTAGAACATTTAGAGACTTTCAATGTGAAAATTGCTGGCTTCCAAATTCAAGATGGTGTTCAAACTCCATTACGTAAACAAAAACAGCTAAAAATGAAGTTTTTTTTAGAAAAAGTAAGCAAGGACTTTAAGGTAAGCAAAAAGCCTTTCCAATTCAAAATTCGAGTTCAGCAAATTATTGATACGAGAGAACGAAAAAAGAATATTGGAGAGGATGATTTCATGTACAATGCAACGACAATGAATACCGAAAAGATTATAGATATGGACTCTGATGAAATGTCTTTCTCCTTTGATTGGGTATGCGATGCTTCTAAAGACCAATTTTTTGATGACGACCGTCATTACTTAGTTTTTTTGACGAACATTACTAATCTTGACTATATCTTGCCATTAGGTCATGCCCAGATTTTTAATGGCAATAAAGTGACGTTTTATCAGGAACCAAATCAAGAAGTTAAAAATCCGAATTTAGAAAAAATGATTTTTGAAGATCGAAATATCACACTTTGTGAAAGCAAGATGCAAATTGAGATTGCCAATAGAGTTAATTTCTCTGATAAGGATGTAGTTGAAATATATGTCGGTGGTGTGAGGCAAGTTCATACAATGAATTTGAAAAACTCTAATAGCAAATACACTTTTGATATTGAGTTGGGTGAAAATTCCATTGAAGTTTTGGTAAAAAATAATTCGGGAAGAGCCAGACCTATGAACAAATTTAACAAAGTAAATTTCTTGATTAAATTTAAAGGCGATTGTGTTCAAGAAGAGTACAGGACAGGGAAAGAAATTGAACTATTTCCCGATCAAAAATCGGGGTTCAAAGTAAATAGACTAAAATAGTGAATAAAAAAGCTCTAATCTCTAAACGATTAGAGTTTTTTTATTCCCTAAAACCCCACCAACTCCACCATTTTCTCAGACAATTTTAGGATATTTGGCTTCGCAATTTTAGACTATTCATACTTCGTCATGCAAAATAAATATTCGGTTATAAAATCTATTTGGAGAGAAAATAAGTGGGCTATTGGGTTTATTTACCTTCTCAATATCGTTGAAGAGACGTTTTATTTGTTGATTCCGTCTTCGGTTGGGCTACTGATTGATACTTTTATCTATGATAAAGGATTCGGTATTTGGGCATTTGTCATCACTTATATTGGCTGGCAAGGCACGGCTACGTACAGGAAAATAAAAGATACTATCACTTTTACGAGTCTTTTCAATCAGTTTAGTTTGAAGGTAATCGAGAATCATAAAGAAAAGCAAATTGAAACCACCAAAACTAATGCACGAGTAGAATTAATGAAACAGGTGGTGGCTTTTTTTGAAACAGATTTGCCTTTTATGATGAATAGCCTTGTGTCGATAGTTGGTTCTTGTGTGCTGTTGTATTTCTACAATGCTAAGTTGTTGATGATTTCGGTATTTATCATTTTGCCTTCGCTGATTATCAATTATTTCTATTCCAAAAAAATATTGCTGGCAACCAGACAAGTAAATGACCAATATGAAAAGCAGATTGATGTTATCGAGAATGGCACAAAAGAGGAATTGAGGGACTATTTTGCTACTATCAGAAAGTTAAATATCAGAAAATCAACTTTGGAAGCACTCAATTTTGGCTTGCTTGAAATCTTTGTATTTATCGTAATTATTTCTTCGATTTATATCATTTGCAAGACTGATAAAATGAATTACGGGAGTATCGTGGCATCTTACGGAATCATTCTGAGGTTTGCTTATGGTTTCGATTTTATGCCCCATATCACAACAAAATTGGCTACTTTGAAAGATATTACGAATAGAATGGAAGAGTCATTTAGCGAAAATGACTCTAAAGTGATTTGAGTTTTGACAATTTAAACTTAGAGAAATAGAGTTATTATTTCACCGTTCCTAAACCTCTAAGTTTTGTTTTCGTTTAGATTTTCTGCTTGTGAAATTTTATCAGTGATTATTTTTATCTATTCCTTAGAATTTCAACAACAGTTCTCTACAATTTCTTGATATTATTCCGAATTCTACTCAAACTATCAGGGTGAATTCCGAGGTAAGAAGCGATGTCTTTGATGGGTACTGATTGTAAAATATTGGGCTGATATTTTAGCAGATTCAAATACCGTTCTTCGGCAGTTTGGGAAATCAAACTGTAAGTTCTCTGAGTCTCTCGGATATACATTTGTTCAGCTATCATCCTATGAAAACGTTCTCCATTCTTAGAAATTTGAAGAAACTCTTGAAAGGTATTATGTTCCAATCGCATAGCAATTACTGGCGAAATTGCTTGAATGTCAACCGCAGAAGGACCTCTGGAAAGAAAAGACGCAAAAGAAGAAACAAAGTTTTTCTCGAAGCCTAAATCTGTACAAATTTGAGAGCCGTCACGTCTGTTTACGACATAACGTACTGCCCCAGAACAGATGTAATAAGCATTGTTTTCTACTTCACCTTGTTTGATAAGGAACTCCTTTTTTTTGAAGCTAACCTCAGAAATTTTACTGCTATAAATCACGTCTGTTTACGACATAACGTACTGCCCCAGAACAGATGTAATAAGCATTGTTTTCTACTTCACCTTGTTTGATAAGGAACTCCTTTTTTTTGAAGCTAACCTCAGAAATTTTACTGCTATAAAACTCCCATTCTTCGGAAGAAAATTTGGCTAACCTAAAGATAGCATCCTTGACAATATCTGTCTGACTACTATGGTTTTTGATAATTTGCATAGATAAAATTACATTTTTTTAGATATTTATGCTAATTCTCTACGCCTTTTTCACCAACAAACTGATGTTCTGGAAGTTTAAAGAGGACATTAAATGAAGTTAATGAGCCATAAATTTTGGTAATATATTGTTGAATATTCACTTTTTCTTCGTCATCCATTTTGCTTGAATTTACCCTTTGTTCCAAGACACGGAGGCGGTCACGGGTCATGACAATTTTATGAAAAAAGGCATCAATTGGCATTTCTTTGCTTGATAAATCTGCTCTGCCTGGCTTCAAAATTAACTTTCCACCTTTCCATTTATCACCGAGTGGAATAATTTCGGTGAAATCTGCCCATTTCTGGAGAACCTTCGCCAATGACATTTCAACGTCTAACATACTGACCAAATCAGAATCTGGTTCAACAACTTCTATAACTTTAAAAGGATAATCTATTTTGATTTGCTTTGTCCCCTGACTCATGAAGGTAATAGTATAAGCCGTCGATTTTACATTGATTACTACGCCGTCTCCGTAGTCTGAGTGGCTAATTCTTGAGCCGATTCCTAAAATTTGATTCATTAGTTTTCTGTTTCTGTACTTAGTTTTTTATGATGGATTTCTGATGTTCAGTTCAATCTTGTATTAAAAGGGTTTATGTCAGATTTTGAAATATACCATTATTGCTCATACAAAAACAAAACCTATGCCAAGCTATCAGAATAGATTTTCATTCTAATATTTAGAAAATTTTAGATGATTTATCTATTTCATTGAAAAATACCACAAAAAACGACTTCTACTTTGACTATTTCTTAGAATAATCTTAGTTTTGTAAAACAATAAAACTATCACATAGATTTTTCATATAACAACAAAATAAATGGCTTATCTTTTCACTTCTGAGTCCGTTTCTGAAGGTCACCCAGATAAAGTTGCTGACCAAATTTCAGATGCTTTGATTGACAATTTCATGGCGTTTGACCCTTCTTCTAAAGTAGCTTGCGAAACCCTTGTAACAACTGGATTAGTAGTTTTGGCTGGTGAAGTAAAAACACAAACTTACCTTGACGTACAGGCTATTGCTCGTGAGGTTATCCGTAAAATCGGCTACACTAAATCGGAATATATGTTTGAAGCAAATTCATGTGGTATCATTTCTGCTATCCATGACCAATCTGCGGACATTAATCAGGGTGTTGACAGAGTTGTAGTAGCAGATGATTTTGAATCAAAAGCTAATGCACAAGGTGCTGGTGACCAAGGTATGATGTTTGGTTATGCCACTCGTGAGACTGATAATTATATGCCTTTGGCTTTGGATTTGGCTCATGCTATCCTTCAAGAAATGTCTGGGATTCGTAACAACGAGCCAGAATTGATTGGCTACCTTCGTCCAGATGCAAAATCACAGGTAACTATCGAATATTCAGACGATAACGTACCACAAAGAATTGATACAATCGTAGTTTCTACGCAACATGATGACTTTGCAGAAGATGAAGCAATGTTGGCAAAAATCAAAGCTGACATCATTAATATCGTGATTCCAAGAGTAAAAGCGAAATTGAAGCCTGAGTTACAACCACTTTTCAATGATGCAATTACTTATCATATTAACCCAACTGGAAAATTTGTAATCGGTGGTCCTCATGGAGATACAGGTTTGACAGGTCGTAAGATTATTGTTGATACTTACGGTGGAAAAGGTGCTCACGGTGGTGGTGCATTCTCTGGTAAAGACCCTTCAAAAGTTGACCGTTCGGCAGCTTATGCAACTCGTCACGTAGCGAAAAATGCAGTTGCAGCAGGTCTTTGTGATGAAATATTAGTACAAGTTTCTTATGCCATCGGTGTGGCTAAACCATGTGGACTTTTCGTGAATACTTACGGAACAGCTAAAGTTGGTATGACAGACGGGGAGATTGCTCGTCATTTAGAAGAAGTTTTCGATATGCGTCCTTATGCAATCGAGCAACGTTTGAAATTGCGTAACCCAATTTACGGTGAAACAGCCGCTTACGGACACATGGGACGCAAGAACGAAGTAGTTACTAAAACTTTCAGAGGACCAGATGGTTCAGTTGTGACGAAAGAAGTAGAGCTTTTCACATGGGAAAAATTAGATTTCGTTGATGCAGTGAAAGCAAAGTTTTCTTTGTAATAAATTAGATTTGATAAATTGAAAAGGGTTGCTTTCGCAAGAAAGCAACCCTTTTTTAGTTTTGAAGCAACCTTCACCTCATGATTTGCATCTACTGAATAATTGCATTTAAAATTTACGTATAAACATACTATGAAAATGATCTACAAAATTATTGGAGTGCCAATTTTAGCATTTGTTATTGTTGGAGGCTACGGTTACTATTCTTATAAAACAAAATTTGGACGTTGGGATGTAATAAATTCGTCTCCGAGAGATTCTACAATTTCTTGGGCTAAGTTTGAATGGAACAATGAATTCTTAGGAAAAAGATACGTGAAGAGAATTTCTATGAACATACCTGCAAAAATTGAAGGTTTACCTTACAATTTAACTTTTCAATTTGACATAGGTTCTAACTATACAAAAATTTATGAAAATCCATTAAAATCAATCTACCAAGCAGATGAAATCCGTGAAAATAGGGTTAAAAACCCAATCGAGTTTTGGCATAAAATTGGGACAATTAAAGATATTTCAATAAGATTCGGTAATTATAAATTCACGTCAAAAAATACTTTTGTTATGAAAAATCATGGAGATTTTATTCCAAAAGGAAATATTATAAAAGGTGATACCATTCACATAGGTACAATTGGAGCTGATATGTTTCAGAATAAAGTACTAATTATTGATTACCCAAACCAACGATTTGCTATTTTAGACGAAATTCCAAATGAATATAGAACTGACTTAATTGATATTGAAATGAAGAAAAATGGAATGCCAATTTTACCCATGAAAATCAAAGGAAAGACTTATAGAATTGGATTTGATAATGGATCAAGTATATTTCCGATTATTTGTTTGGAGAAAAATACAAGTAAATTTTCTTCAAATTTAGATACAGATACTTTAAAAATTAGCTCTTGGGGAGTGCAACACGATGTTACAGGCAAGATGATAACCGATACATTTGAGTTAGCAGGTCAGAAATATTCAAATGTGAAAGTTTACACTAATCATGCAGGTTTAGGAACAGGAAGTTCAACTGATGGAAATACGGGTAATGCTTTATTCTGGGATAAAACGATTATTATTGACTATAAACATAAAAAATTTGGGGTAAAATAACCGAATTTATCTGAACTTGACACAAGAAAATTTAACACCTATATTTACAGAAGTTTCAACAAGCGTAAACGACATTGCTATGACTATTGCAGATCAAATAAGAGAAGAAACTTTTGAAAGAACGACTTTTAATTATGTAAAAGGTTTATGGGAGGATGGTAAAAAAGCGGATTATATTGCTAATGTTTTTAAACTTCCATTACAAAAAGTAGAGGAAATTATCCTAAAGATTAAAAACTCTTCCAATTAATATTCCCTTTCAGTGAAGGCGAAAAAAGGTCAATGAGGAATTCTCGTTGACCTTTTTTTGTGTTGTTTATCTTTAAATATATTTCTAAAATAGCGATTATATGTGAGGGTTTTCACAAAAAAATCATATAAAATTGCACAATATAAAGTACTTGTATTGAAAAAGTTATATTTTTAACCTACTTTGAAACTTTTGGTTTTAACTTTGTGTCTGAAATATAAAGTGCTTTCGCACAGGCTAATTTTCATTCGTTTTTCTGAGAATTAGTTTATTGTTCAATTAAAATCACAAAAGTATGAAGTACAATTTGTTATTAGCGGAGTTGATTGTAGAGAAGACACAAAATAGCAATAAGTCTTTGGAAGTTTCTGAAAGTCAGGACACTACAAAGCAAACCGCAAATTGGTTAGAGCGTTTTTTCGCTTTCATTTCAAATAACCAAGTCGCTTAGAAATTGATTTCCCACCCATAAAAGAAATCCCTACCGAATCTGATTTGGTAGGGATTTTGTATTTTTGCCCTATAAACTGACACACAATATGCCCTATATTTTTAATCTATAAATTTAATTCCCGAAAATGAACATTCTCGAAGAAACGCTCAAGGAACATTCAAAAACGCAACGTAACTTAATCATTGATTATGTAAATGGGCAAAATGAAATTTTTTCGGAAGTCATGACTTTATTCATGGGAAATGAATACCGTGTAACACAAAGGCTTTCGTGGGTTGTAAGTGGTTGTATCGAAAAATGGACTTATTTGGCAGATGATTATTTACCCCAAATGATAAAAAAACTGCTTGAACCCAACCTACATGACGCCTACAAAAGAAATACGATTCGGGCATTATTGTATGTGAAAATTCCAGAAGAACTACACGGAGAGTTAGCAGAGGCTTGTTTTCGTTTTCTGGGCAACCTGAACGAAGCAGTAGCAATTAAATTTTTTGCGATGCAAATGCTGGAGAAATTAGTAAAAATTTATCCCGAACTGAAAGAAGAATTAGTTATGCACCTTGAAGAACAAATGCCTTATGAATCTTCTGCTTTTAAGAGTAAAGGGGAAAAGATTTTAAAGAATTTGAAGAAATAACTGTTTAGGAATGAGTTAAAAATAACCTGTAACAATTTAACTTAGAGGTATAGAGAATTTGAGTTAAAATTTTGCCTTTTCTCTAAACCTCTAAGTTTCACATGGGCGAAATCTTAGTTTAATTTCGTTATAAGCTATTGCTTTACCGTTACTTAAAGCCCCAGTACAAAAGGTAAAATCAACCAAGTCATCACAAAGCCGCCAATCATAAAACAGATAGTGGCAATGACTGATGGGATTTGTAAATCCGAGATTCCCATAATAGAATGCCCCGACGTGCAACCGCCCGCCCAACGAGCCCCAAAGCCAAGCAAAAACCCGCCTAACACAATGAAAATGAAACCTTTAAGTGTAAATAGGCTTTGAAAATTAAATATATCCGTAGGCATTAATCCAGAAAAATCTTTGACTCCCAAAGCCATTAAATCTTGCTTGGTTTGTGCTGCAATAACGATTTCATTGGGATTTGTAAAAAGAAAATTACCAATAAACCCACCCAAAACGATACCAGCTACGAAAAACAAATTCCAAGTTTCTTTCTTCCAATCATATTTAAAAAAGTTGATATTTGCAGGAATCACTGCCGCACAAATATGTCTAAGTGAAGAAGAAATACCGAAAGATTTATTGCCCAAAATCAATAAAATTGGGACAGTCAAGCCAATTAAAAGACCCGAAATTGACCAATGCCAAGGTTGGCGAAGGAGTTCTAACATTGTTTTAGTTGTGATTTATAACTTAATGGTTTTCTCCAAATCCTCAGCCCAGCAATCGTTAGTTTCAACGACTTTATCTTTCATAATTCCCCAAACCGATTTAACGTTCGACTTCTGAACGGAAGACGATTTTTTAAGTTCTAATTTTGCTAATGTCTTGATAGCCATGTTTTTATTGTTTTACCAAAGGTGAAAATTATTTTCATTTTTTCAATAAACTTACAACAAAACTCCAGTCCCAACAATCGCCCCAAACCCACCTTGAATATCCACCACATTATCATAACCTCTTGATTTCAAGATACTTGAAGCTACCATTGAACGATAACCACCTGCACAATGGATATAATTTGTCTCCTCTTTATCAAACTCCGTCATCAATTCAGAAATCTGGGCTAAGGGAATATTCTCCGCTTCTTTGATGTGTCCAGCCTCAAATTCTGTGGTCTTTCTTACGTCTTTTATTTTGATTCGATACTCGTTGTTCGATGTTTGATGTTCGGTTTTATGTGTCCCATGGTCGCTGTCATCACTGACTACTCGTCGATAAATATCTGCAAACTCATCCGCCGTTATAGATTCAACTTCATCAATTTCTTTTCCTGCCATTTTCCAAGCATCAAAACCACCTTTCAAATAACCCAAAACATTGTCGTAGCCCACTCTGGCAAGGCGTTTTATAACCTCTTCTTCACGTCCTTCATCTGCTACAATCAAAATTTCTTGCTGAATATCTCGCACGAGTGTACCTACCCAAGGAGCAAAATCACCATCAATGCCAATAAAAATGGAACGTGGAATAAAGCCCACTCTAAACATTTCTGGCTTGCGAGTATCAATCACTAATGTATCAATTGTATTG
Source organism: Cytophagales bacterium (assembly GCA_013298865.1). Lineage (GTDB taxonomy): Bacteria > Bacteroidota > Bacteroidia > Cytophagales > Spirosomataceae > JAAFJL01. Next base: position 12,208 of record JAAFJL010000107.1, read on the forward strand.
GCTAAATCCTCAAATTCGTTAGGGTTCAAAGGTGTCAATCCACGCTCCATTACACCCGTAACATCCTGACTACCAGTCTTATTTAGCATTACATTTTTGGGGAAATAAAATGGTGGGGGAGTTAAACCATCTGTAACAGCAAGAATAAATTGCTCCTTCGTTTGAGGTTGTAAAGCATAATTGACCGCCTTCTGATTTCCCAACGTATCAGACCTTTCCTTCGACATATTTTTGCCACAAGCCGATCCTGCCCCATGTGCTGGATAAACCACAATGTCATTCGCCAAAGGCATGATTTTATTTTGAAGAGAATCGTACAAATGCCCCGCCAAGTCCTCCATCGTCATCGAGCCATTTTGGGCTAAATCTGGGCGACCAACATCACCAATAAAAAGGGTATCGCCCGAAAAAAGATTAGTCGCTTTTCCGTTTTCATCAAACAACAAAAAACAACTTGATTCCATCGTATGTCCAGGTGTATGCAAGACTTTTATCGTAACATTTCCTAACTTAAACTCCTGATTATCAGTGGCTATCAGAGCATCAAACTTTGGATTTGCTTTTGGTCCGAAGACAATTGGGGCGTTTGTTTTCTGAGATAATTCCAAATGTCCAGACACAAAATCAGCGTGAAAATGAGTTTCGAAAATGTACTTAATCGTGGCATTATTCCGCTTGGCTTTCTCAATGTACGAATGCACCTCACGCAAAGGGTCAATGATGGCAACCTCCCCCGCTGACTCAATATAATATGCCCCCTGAGCCAAACAGCCCGTGTATATTTGTTCTACTTTCATGAATTTAATGATAGAATGAGTGAATAACCTACTCGCCAAATTCATTCATTTGTTTTAAGGATGCTTTTTATTTTCTTTGAAAAGTACAAAAAGTAAAATTCTGTACTGTCTTAAACGGTGTCTCATGATTTTCATTAATACACCTTATTTTCTCAAAATTTTCCTTGAATTTATCCGTCATAGATTCTTCTGAATATTGCTTGACTTCTAAACCACTACATTTAGTTGGACCTTGTTCCGAGAACGTTCCAACACTCAAAAATCCTTCGTTCTTAATGTTTGTTTTGGCAATGGAAAGGTAAGTTTCAATCTGTCCATTTTCTACTAAAAAATGAAAAGCGGCACGATCATGCCAAACATCATATTTTTTGCTACTATCTTGGTATTCAGTTATATCTGAAACAATCCACTCAATTTTATTGGCGGATTCACCCAATCTTTCTTTGGCTTTTTCGAGAGCTTTTTCTGAAATATCTAAAACTGTGATATGCTCAAAACCATCTTTCAAAAGATAATCTACCAAATAACTATCTCCACCACCTACATCTATAATTTGCGCAGTTTTCGGTAAATTCAAAGAACGAATAAACGTCAAAGAAGTAATAGGAACTTCTTGAAACCAACTTACATCTGTAAGATTTTTGTTAGAAAAAACATTCTCCCAATGTGATTTTTTGTCATATCCCATTCTTAGAAAAGTTAAAAAATAGTTCATTACCTTCTCTCGACTTAATTGAGTTATGACAAGGTTCTAAAATATTTATTTGAAAATCGTTTAAAAATAGCTCTAAATATTCCTCCCGACTTCCTCCGAAGGGTGGATTTTTTGGAAACTGCACACCAAAAAGTAAACCCACTAATTTTCCATTTTTGGATAATAATTCACTCATTTTCTGAACGTATTTTGTCCGTAAGTCTGGATTTAAAGCACAGAAAAAAGTTTGTTCCAAAATCAAATCGTATTCGCCAGTATGTGTAAAAAAATCAGCACAAATAATTTTAATATTATGATAATCAGATAGATATGATTTCATTTTGTCCACTGCCAAAGGAGCAATATCAATCACTGTTACGTTTTGGAAACCTTGTTTTAACAGATATTCAGCCTCATGTCCACTGCCACAACCTGGGATTAAAATACGAAGATTTTTATTGGACAATTGGTCGATGTACGCCTTCAATGGCGGAGAAATTGTTTTCAAATCCCAGCCAGTTTCTTGCGTTTCGTAACGGTTATTCCAGTAATCTTTTGAGAGAAATTCAGTCATGTTTTAGGAGATAAATAATTGTTAAGGAATGAATTAAAAATAACCTGTAACATTTTAACTTAAAGAATTAGAGTTAACACTTTACTTTTTCTCTAATCCTCTACAACCTCTAAGTTAAATTCCCGTTACTAAGTTATTGTTTCACCGTTACTTATTAGAAAAATGTTCTTTCACAACGCCCCAAAGAATCCCAAAAGGAATTGGTTCAAAACCTTTTTTTCGCTGAATAATTGAAATATCCGCCAAAACTTTCCAATGTTTTGCCAAGTCTCGGTAGGCTTTCCATAATGAAAAATTGGGGTCGTAGATATGCCCAGGCTCAGAACTGACACCATTTAATTCTAAAATTCTGATATTTTTTCCTTCATATAAATCTTCGACCGACTTCACTTTCATATCAAAACGTCCGTAATGAAAGCCTTCTATGGGCAGACTTATTTTGTCAAAAATTTTATCTAAGTTGCTGTTAATCAAAAAGTTATTATCCAGGAACATCGTTCCTCTACAATGATTTCCGATAGGTTCTAAAAGTCGTTCTTTATTTTTTGGCAATATTTCTTCTATTCCTACGCCCAAGCGTTTACGAGTACTCTCTAACTGAAACCTTGCACGAGTGGACTGCTGCATCAATTCATCAATAGTAGATTTTCCATCTCCAGTAACACTCAGGAATTTTTTGCGAGTGATTGAGCTTATTTTTCCTTGCGGTTCATCTGGAAAACGATAATAAAGCACACCGAGTTCAATCTCAAAATCTATAAATTCTTGAATGATAAAATCGGTATCATTTAGCGTAAGGTAATCCACAAGATTTGCTTCGTCTAATACTTTTTCGACATGAAAACCACGCTCGCCAACGTCTGGTTTACAGACAATCGGGAAAGGAATTTGAGTTTCTTTCAGTTTCATTAAAATTTCAGAAACTTTAGTATTTTTTTGTACGAAAACTGCCTTGGGGAGATATTCGGGAGGGATTTTTTCAAGAATATCAATTTTCGATTCTCCAAAAAAACCACCCATTTCAATAAAAGTATCAACATTTGTGAAGAATGTGAGCGAACGAGTACGAGCAGCAAGGTACAGCCAATAAGGTAAAATTGGGATATAGAAAACTATCCAATTCCAGTATTCGTAATTAAAAATTTTAATGAGCCAAAGGGGTAATTTTATGTTTTTCAAAATATTTTTTTTTGATGGTTGAAGATTATTCACTCGTACCACGAGGTTACAAAATAATCAGATTCAAAGGAGTTTAATTGTCTGCAAAATTGCCATTCCGATAAAAGTTATTCCTAAAATTATATCGACTTTCTGAATATTGATATATCCAAAAATCAAATCTTTCTTACTTTCAGCGATTCTTGCGTATAAATAATTCAAGGCGAACGCTCCTATGCTTGCTCCCAAAACGAATGACATTTTTTCTGTTAATCCATTGATTTTCAGGTAGTCATAGTTTTGATAGTTAATCAAAATAACTATCCAGAAAGGACAAAGCTGAGGATTAAAGATTGATAAAAGGAATCCTTTCGGGATTTCTGCCAATAGATGATATTTACCAATTAAATCAACAACTTTAAAATTTTCGATGGATTCTTCATCCGATTTTTTTGACTTTTTAATGAGGTTCAGAACACCCAGAATTAACAAAATCGGGACAACTGCCCATTGCATAATTTGGAAAATTGTAGGGTTTCTCTCAAAAAAAAGTACGCCTTCAATTGCCATTAAGCCATAGATTATTTCTGGAATAACCCCACCCAAGGCTACAAAAAGGGCATTTGTGATATTTTTTTGTAAAGTAGTCTGTATTACTGATAAATTTAGAGGACCAGGATGAACCGACCCTAAAAAGCTAATAATAAATGTTACTACGAAAATTAAAAATGACATGAATGATTGTTTAAAACGTAAAAGTAATTCTTTCATTTTTAAAAACTAATCCTTCCGTGCCGATAAGGTTTCTTAGTTTTTGAGTTTTTTGTACCTTTGCAGAATATACGAAATTGTTGAGGTTTGGATTGTTGAATTTTTGAAAACAGTCGCAGGTTTTTTATATAATTATTCTGTACTAATCAGCAATTTAACTATCTGATTTTTAAGCCAATCAACAATTCAAACATCAACAATTAATTTCAAACAAAGCCAGTAATAACATCATTTCATGGGAAGAGCATTTGAATTTAGAAAAGCCAGAAAATTTAAACGTTGGGGGCAAATGGCAAAAACCTTCACGAAAATTGGAAAAGATATTGCCATCTGCGTAAAAGCCGCAGGACCTGACCCTAACTCGAATTCGAGATTAAGAGCAATTATCCAAAATGCAAAGGCAGTAAATATGCCAAAGGTCAATGTTGAAAATGCCATTAAAAGGGCATCTTCTAAAGACCAAGAGGATTTTAAGGAAATTGTCTATGAAGGTTATGCTCAACATGGCGTGGCGGTTTTGGTAGAATGCACCACCGACAATACCAATAGATCAATTGCCAATATTCGTAGTCATTTTACCAAATGTGGTGGTACAGTGGGGACTTCTGGTATGTTGGATTTTATTTTTGAAAGAAAATCTGTTTTCAAAATCACAAAAACTGATGCAATCGATATTGAAGAATTAGAGTTTGAACTTATCGACTTTGGTGCGGATGAAATTTTCTATGATTTAGAGACTAATTTGGTCAATATTTATGGAGAATTTACTGCTTTCGGAGCGATTCAGAAATTCTTGGAAGAGAAAGGTTATGAACTGCAAGGTGCTGATTTTGAGAGAATTCCGAACGATACTAAAGAGTTAACAGAAGAACAAATGGCGGATGTTGAAAAACTAATCGAGCGTTTGGAAGAGGACGATGATGTTCAGAACGTATATCATAATATGGGGTAAATTTTTGATGCTTGATATTCGTTGCACGATGTCTGGAACAATAGAAAGCTCTTTAACAAAAATAAAAAAAGCGAAGCAGTAATGTTTCGCTTTTTTTATTATATTTGAGGGGAAACTTACTTCTAAAAACCATGTTAAATTCTACTACTTTAAAATTAATTTTCTTGTTATTTTTGGCAAACCAATTTTCTGCTTTTGCTCAAAATATTTCGCTTTCTCCTTTAGGATATTCTCCCAAGAAATTCTACTTGACTTCCATCCAAGATAATACTCGACTACACGATATTTTAGGGAAAGTTTTTGTTGAAGATTTCAAGAAAAAACAAATATTTTTCGACCGTGGAATGTTACTTCATATCGCAGAATGCCTTCGGAGTTCTATGAAAAAAGATGTATCTAAGTTTCCTATTATTCTAAAAATCAACGAGTTATTCATTCAAGAAGACCTTTCAAAATCAAATCTCATTATTGGTAAATGCGTCATGTTTGTAGCTTTTGAACTACAAAGAAATGATAGTGTTTCTATTCCTTTGACATCCTTTGAAACCTCATTAGATTATACTCGGTCACTATCAAAAGAAGTAGATTACGGGCAGTTTGTCAAAAATAGATTAGGAAAAGTTGTAGTTTTTTTGGACGAATGGATTAGCAAAAACTATGACAAAACTCCTACACTTGCACATGAAGTAAAAGTGATTTTCATGGAAGATTACATGGGAGAAGCATCGGCGAAAAGAGACACAGTTTTCTGGTCTCCGAATTGCCTGAAATGGACTGATTTTATGGGACTGCCATCAACTAAATCTAAAAATGCAGCCGAGATTCATACAAATTTTGAATATTTTGCTCCTGTAAAAATCAAGAATGGAATTGTGTCTATCTATCTGAATATGAAGACGTTTGCCCTGAAAAATATGTCCTGGGCAATGCCTTATGTACGAGATTCGGCTGGTTTGGCACATGAACAATTGCATTTTGACATTACTAAAATTATTACCGAACGTTACAAAAAAAGAGTAAAAGCAATGGCTCTTTCGGTAGATAATTATGACAGTCAATTTCAGATATTATTCATTGATATTTACCGAGAAATGAACCAATTGCAAAGGCAATACGACGAAGAAACGGCTCATAGCATGAATGTAAGTGAACAAAAACGTTGGTCTGAAAAAATCACAAAAATGTTAGCAGAATTGCAAGATGAAAATGGACGCTGAAGCATAAGGTTTCGTAGTTTTGAAACCCCTCTACCCAACACACCGCCAATTTTAAACCTTAATAGTAATATCGCAACTACCCAAAACAAAACAATACTCATAGATGAATGAAACTCACTTTTTAAAAACAATCTTTAACGAACAAAACTTTAAAAAAGAAGATTTAGACGTTATACTAAACCTATACCAACGAATAGAATTTGCTAAAAATGACTATTTAGTTAGCGAAGGGACTACTGCAAATTTCTACTACTTTATGGAAAGTGGTTTTGCAAGATCTTATGTTATAGACTTAGAAGGTAATGATATTAGCACTAAGTTTTTTAGTTCAAAAGACATCGTGATTGACTGGCACTCTTATTTTCTGAAAACTAAATGTCGTGAAAATATTCAAGCAATTACACCTTGTGTTGTATGGAAAATTACTTTTGAAAATTTCATGAAATTATTTAGTATCGAAGCCTTTAGGGAAGTTGGTCGTACACGTTTGGTTAATAATTATTTTGAATTGAAAAACCATTCTGTTTCAATCATTGCAGATCCTGCAAAAGACAGATATTTAAACCTTCTAAAAACAAAACCTGATATTATCCAAAATGTCCCGTTGAAACAAATTGCCACATATTTGGGCGTAACGGATACCTCTTTAAGTAGAATCAGAAAAGAAATAGCAGATAATAGATGAATACACTAACCCAGTACCCGATTCCACAATGGATTTCTATGGCATTTATTATTGCCATCTCTTCCCCTTTTATTTTAATAACTTTATTTGTCCGCAAGGAGGCAAAAAAAATACAACATAGGTTGGCTTATCCAGCCGTGATTGCTTTTTTTGTTTTGTACTTGACGTATATTGCTTTTGCAAGTTTTAAAGGATGGTTCAATCAGGTTTCTTTACCCCCTAAAGTACTATTGTTTACTACATTTCCATTTGCTTTTTTACTTTTTGGTGTATTATTAAACACCAAAATCTACAAAATAATTATGGAGAATGTAGCAATTGAAAGCCTCGTGAAACTACATATTTTTCGCTTGATAGGCGTCTTCTTTGTGCTACTTGCGTTACATGATGCACTGCCTAAACCATTTGCTTTTATTGCTGGTATGGGCGACATACTTACTGCAATTAGTAGCATTTTTGTTGCAAGGGCTATTCAGAACAAAGAAAATTATGCTAAAAAACTCACATACTATTGGAATATTTTTGGCACTTTGGACATTTTATTTACCGCAGTTGCAGCAAACGTTCTTACCAAAATAGCCATAGATACAGGGGTAATGGGTGTTGATTCATTAGCGTTTTTCCCTTTTTGTATCATTCCTGCATTTGCTCCGCCAGCTATTTTATTTCTTCATTTGGCTATTTTCAAAAAAATAAATAATTTTTCTGCTTAAATATTTTTCTTGTCCTATGACAAGAATGGGTAAGTAAGACCATGATAATTTTGTTCCATCATTAACGAAAAAACAAAATAAAAATGGAACAAGGAAAAGAATTTATGCTTGTGTTCAGATACGAACCAAGCAACGACTATCAGCCAACAGAAGCTGAAATGAACGAAATGTACCAACAATGGGGTGCGTTCATCGGTAACATTGCTATTCAGGAAAAACTGGTTAGCACCCATCAACTCGGTTTCGAGGGTAAACAAATTTTTGCCGATAAATCAGTAAGCGAAGGTATTCATATTTCAAATAAGCAAACGCTTGGTGGCAATATGATTGTAAGATCACATTCCATAGATGAAGCTGTTGGAATGGCAAAAAACTGCCCTATCTTATTTATGGGTGGTTCAGTAGAAGTAAGGGCTATTCAACCAATGTAAAAAATAAACAAAAAAATAAACAAAAATTTAAACACAATTTAAAATGAAAAAGAACATGATAACGATCATCACAGTAATAGTAGTTGCACTTGTTGCATTTATAGGTTTTGGTTTTTATAAATCAAGCGAGCTTACAAACATTCAGATAGTTAAGTCTGTAACCATCAATGGTTCAAAAGAAGAAGTATTTGATATGGTTCGATACTTGAAAAATTTTCCTAAATGGTCTCCGTTTTTGGCACAAGACCCTACTCAGAAATATGAGGTTAAGGGGACAGACGGAACGATTGGGGCTCAATATCATTGGGACGGAAATAAAGGCAAAGACCTTGGCTATCAAGAAATTGTAAAAGTAGATACCTTTAATTTTGTGGGTATGAAATGCGATATTCAAAAACCATTTGTGGCTAAGCCAACATTTGACTATACTTTCAAGGAAACACAAAATGGAATTGAGGTTACACAAGATTTTAAAGTAGAATCTGGAAAGGTTGATGCTTTCTTTATGTGGCTTTTCGGAGCGAAAGCAGACATGGAAAAAACCAATCAGCAGGGTTTAGATTTATTGAAAAAAGTAGTAGAAAAATAAAAATATAAGAAGTACCCAGAGATTTGACAACTTTTTTGAAAGTTGTCAAATCTCTATCTACATTGACTTTCTTGAGAACTGACACTCCAAAATTCTTTGCTACCAACAACCGAACTTGTTTTTGCGTCCAAGATGTAAAATTGACAATATCCTGTTTTGAAATTTAGCTTATGCGTTTCCATTGCTGTTTTTCATTTCAATTTCTCATTTTCAAGGTGTCTTGTGGCATCACGTTTGGTTTTTTTGTCTAAATTTTTTTGTAAAGCCTCCGTTAAATTAATACCCGTTTGGTTAGCTAAACAAATCAAAA
>JAAFJL010000108.1 GCA_013298865.1 Cytophagales bacterium
AACTTATCAACTTCAAATGGTACATAGCATATCTGTAGTTATTCCGAATTTTAATGGCAGAAAATTGCTGGAAGCCAATCTTCCTTCGGTTTATGCGGCTCTCAGAAAAGCAGATGTTGCTTATCAGATTATTATTCCTGATGATGCCTCTACGGATGATTCTCTCTCGTTTTTAGCAAAACATTACCCTCATATTACTGTAATTCCTCATGCCGAAAATCAAGGTTTTGCCCATAACGTAAACGCAGGAATCAAGAAAGCAATGTTGAGTTTGGTGATGGTACTGAACTCTGATGTTGTCTTGGAAGGCGATTATTTCAGCCCCCTCCTACCCTATTTTAACGACCCAAAAACCTTTGGTGTGATGGGACAAATCATTGGTTTAGACAATGACAATATTCAAGATACAAGTAAATACCCAAACTATGACTGGAAGGGAATTTCGTCCAAAAAGAATTTTTTTGTAACAAATCCTCCCCAAGATTTCAAGACCCCCACCCTATTTCTTTCGGGTGCTAATGCCCTGATAAACACTGATAAACTACAAGAATTGGGAGGTTTTGACGAGATTTTTTCGCCTTTTTATTATGAAGACGTTGAGCTTTCGCTGAGAGCCTGGCGGTTGGGTTGGCATTCTTATTATGATGGTCGGTCTATTTGTCGGCATCCGAATTCTGTCACTATCAAAGCCTATCACAAGCAAAGGGTTATCAGGACTACCGCCGCCAGAAATAAAATGTTAATGCACGCCATACATCTCGAAGATTCAGACAGACAGAGCTGGAAAATTGCCATTGGTTTGAAATTTCTATTGAGTTGGTTAACTTTCAACACAGAGTTTTATGATTCTTTCAAACAATTCAAAGATAAAAAACAGTTGGTAGAAGAATCCAGAAACCGTTTCAAAGTTTTATTAGAAAAATATCAATCAACGCAAACGCCGAGGCAGGTAGTTCAAAAAATATTGTCCATCTTGAATCCATTTGACGTACAGAAATTCTGAAAAAAATCATCATTGGATTTTCAATTTTCAAAAAGTTTTGTTACTTTTGCAATCCCAAAACGAATATGCAGGATGTAGCTCAGTCGGTTAGAGCGCTGGTTTGTGGTGCCGGAGGTCGTGGGTTCGAGCCCCATCTTCCTGCCAAAAGCCTTGTCGAAAGACAAGGCTTTTTTCGTTTTCTGAAACTTAGCATGGCATTTATGAGTTTAATCTTTGAATCCAAAGCGAATCCCATTTCAGAATGACTTTCCAGCAACTTCAAGATTTACTAACCAACAACTACCGTAAACCCATTTTCGTGATACTGACGATGATGTACTTGGCAGGAACAATTGGTTTGCAAATACCTGAAAGTCAGTCATTTTTCAAGAACTTCTCTGCTTTTAATCTCTGGGTTTCGCTGTTCCTTCTCTTAGTTTTTCATGAAGACACCAATAAAAACTTCTGGCTTTTTTGTGGAATAACAGCATTGGTAGGCTTTTTTATTGAAGTCTTAGGCGTGAAAACGCAGGTCATTTTCGGAACATATTGGTACGGCAAAACCTTGGGCATTCAGTTGTTCAACGTTCCGATTGTCTTAGGAGCTAACTGGCTGATACTGAGTTACTGTACAGGAAATTTTGTAAATAAATTTGTCAAAAAAAATACCATTGTTCAAGCAATTTGTGCGGCTGGAATAATGGTATTTTTAGATATTTTGATTGAACCCGTAGCGATTCATTTAGATTTTTGGCATTGGAAAAATGAACAGATTCCTACCCAAAATTACCTTGCTTGGTTCGGGATTTCATTTCTTATAGAATTACTATTTTTCAATCTCAATTTCAACAAGAAAAATGATTTGGCTGGACTTTTATTGGGCTTACAATTTTTGTTTTTCTTGTTTTCGTACTTACTCACTACTTTTTACCCATAAATGCCACATATTTCTTGGCATCTTCATCTGCATAATTTAGCATCAATACCATGCCTTCTTTTCTTTCATAGCCACCTGACCCGAAGTCACTATATTTTGTTAGGGCGTATTTCCCAAAATCTTTTCCGTTCAGTTTCAATAAAATTTCTTTACCTGTTTTTTCGGCGGTAATATTCGAGAATGTCACAACGGGTCTTTGTTGTGAATAATTACTCTGAAATGACACCTTGAACATTGCACCTTCGGAAGTCACCGTGAGTGAATTTGTACTCGGTGAGGCACAACTCAAAGGATCTGAAATTACCTTAAAAACTCCCACAATATTTTCTGGGTCATTGTCCTGTGGATTAACGTCTGAGGCTGTGTTACAAGCCGAGAACAATCCAATTGAAATCAATAAATAAAGCCCGTAGCTTTTAGAGAATAGGTTTTTCATATTTTTAGAATTTATGCTTGAAAGTTTGTTTTTTTGAGAAGTAAAAATAGGCTTTTTTTTTGATTTTGCAAATTTTATGGTGTTAAATTTTAACTATAATTAACTTATTATCAGATATTTACGAATGAAATTATCGACAGACAGTTTTTGAGGACACAGAGTCGCACAAAGTATTTCACAGAGTTAAAAGAGTTTTTCTTTGTGTGACTTTGTGAAATACTCTGTGATATTCTGTGTCCATAAAACTGTTAGGTAACCAAATAATTGAAATTGAAACATGGAATTCTAATTTATCTTGGATAGTAATTGTACAATAACTACTTTTAATAAAACTAAATCAATATCATCATGTACACGTTTAGGAATTGTATTACTATATTAATTTTGGGCATTAGCATAAATTCTTGCAATAAAGTTGATACCGCTCAGCCTACTCCCACGCCAAACCCCACTCCTACTACAACGCCTCCACCCGACCCTGTTGATACTTCTGATAAAGGTTTAATGGATAAAATTCAGAAAAAGACGTTTCAATATTTTTGGGAATTTGCTCATCCAGTTTCTGGAATGGCTCTTGAACGGTCAAGTACCTTTGATACTGGAGCAACAGGAGGCACAGGTTTTGGCATTATGGCAATCGTTTCTGCTACAAGTAGGGGCTGGATTACACGTACACAAGCAGTAGAACGCCTCACGAAATTGACCAATTTCTTAGAAAAAGCAGATCGTTTTCACGGAGTTTGGTCTCATTGGATCAATGCCTCATCAGGTAAAGTAATTCCATTTAGTGCCAAAGACAATGGTGGCGATTTAGTAGAAACATCATATTTGGTAGCAGGTTTACTGACTGCAAAGGAGTATTTTAATGGAAGTGATGCCGCCGAAACTGCCCTGAGAGATAAAATAAAGACGCTTTGGGAAGGTGTAGAGTGGAAATGGCATATCAATAATGGAGATTTGTATTGGCATTGGTCGCCAAATTTTAATTTTGAAATGAATCTCAAACTTAGGGGTTACAACGAAGCTCTGATTACTTATGTATTGTCGTTGGCATCACCTACCAATGCAATTCCTGCAAATATCTATGAGCGAACTTGGAAAGGTGGCGGATATGAAAATGGGCAAGATTATTTGGGTTATAAATTAGACATTGGTCCTGCCTTTGGTGGACCGCTATTTTTGGCTCAATACTCATTTTTGGGTTTAGACCCACGCCAAATGAAAGACCTAAATACATATTATTGGAAACACGTTGTAAACACTACGCTTATCAATCGAGCGTATTGTGTCGAAAAAGCTCCGAAAACACATGGTTATGCCGAAAACAATTGGGGCTTAACTTCCAGCGATGAACCCAATGGTTATTCAGACCATTCGCCACAACCTGGGCGAGACAACGGTACACTTGCCCCTACGGCAGCTTTGTCTTCTTTTCCATTTACGCCTTATTATTCGATGTTAGCCCTCAAGAATTTTGACAATGACAAACAGCTATCACGGACTTATGGCTTTGCCGATGCCTACAATAAAAAGTCTAATTGGTATGCCGCCGACCATATTGCAATTGACCAAGGACCGATTGTAATTATGATGGAAAACTATCGTACAGGCTTGATTTGGAAACTTTTTATGGGTATTCCTGAAATTAAATCTGCACTAAGCAAGATGAATATTCAGAAACCTATTCTAACGACTGGCTTCCCTTATGCTTATTTAGAAAGTAATAATAAAATATTCGAGATGATGAAACATCCCGATTCTGGTAAATTTGAGATTGATTATTTCGTTGCCGAAAGCGACAAAGCAGTCATTGATTTAATGGATGAAAAAGGGGAAAATGTACTGAGAAATCTCTTACCTTCTCAATCAGTTGCAGGGGCTGGCTTGCTTTCATTTGGCGATAATATCACAGAAGGGAAATACCAATTAAGACTTACCGTTGGTACAAAAATTGAGAAATTAGCTGTTTGGTTACACTAAGGAACGAGTAAACAAACGTTGAATACGGAAGCTGTCTTTCAAGAAAATAGCTTCCGTATTCCTCAACTTTCACTTCGCCCAAGCAGGAATTGGTGTTTTCATGTCAAAAAGTTCATCAATATAATAGCTTCTTCTGGCGGTTTTGTTGCAAGTATTATCTCCACCGAGAGCATAAATACATGGACTATATGGGTCGTTACCTTTACTATTCATTATACTTATTACTGCACCATTGGGCAAAAGCTCATCTCTGTGAATCCTTCCTAACAAACAATGTCCTAATTCATGAAAAACCAATGCTTCTCGGTTTTCAAAAGGGGCTTCTTTCCAACAAAAGTTATCATTATTGATGGTTACAGTTCGCTGTCCTCCATTGGCAACTTTATCGCATTGTCCACAAATTTCTGTGGATGTTTTACCAAATGCCATGATGAGGTTTTCGGTTTTGATGTCGATACCCCGTTGCTTTGCTTCGCCCAAAAAAATTTGTAAATAATACTCCAATCCTTTGTCAATCTGATAGACCGTAACAGGTGGTTCTTCTGCTTTTTGACAAGAAGAAATTACAAGAATAATGAAGAGGATGATGTACTTTCTCATGAATATGTAAATTAGGAACGGAAATCAAAGAAGCGGATAGCCCTTTGCTTTATCATCAATTACAAGAACCCAATCGTTGCCATAGCCTGCCGTTGGCGGAGTAAATTGTTTTGTGCCTTTATTTTCTATGCTAAATTGTTCTTTGCTTTTTCCTGTGCGTGGGTCATACCAATAGGCGTTGAGGCTTGTACCAGAGGTTTTTCCCAAATTTACGGTAAAAGATTTTCCAGCAGCAGAATATACAAAAACGTAGTCATTTCCACGAGTTGCTTGAATTCTTTCTGCGGGTGAATAATTGTTTTCTACAATCAGCGATTGGTCTGGAATTCGGTCTAAAATCGGATGAGATTCCATTAGTTTTCGTACATATTTCATCTGATTTGCAGCAGGTAATTCAAGGGCTTCTTGCCAAAAGACGTGTGGATTATTCACCGCAGGGCGATAGGGCGAATAAAATTGCCAAATATCATGACAGCCATAAGTATGCCCAAATGCTCCCGAAAAAATATCTAAATAAGCATATTTCCGCACATCATAAGCATTAGAAACACCCAAATCATTGGCATTGAAACACACAGGATGGTCTTCGTAAATAGGTTCGGCATCCAACACAGGTTTGGAAGGTGTTCGGTTGTATGCACCTTGAATTTTATCATAAATTGCTTGGTCCCGACAATGCCCATTTTGGAACATATTAAAATCCAACCATTCGTCATCATGAAACCATTCGCCCGAACCTTTTTCGTTGGGTTGCGGGTGAAAACTTATCATTGCATTCATTTGTCCGCCAACACTTTCTTGGATTCCAGCCGCCATTTCTCGCCAAATTCTCTCATGAATGGCGTTCTGCGGATTACGGTCACCTCCCAAAATCCAGATAAGATTCTTCTTGTTTTTGTACCGATTTCCTAACCATTTACCATAAGTTTTAGCATTTTCTGGGGTAAAAATTTCAGGTCCATTTCCCCAAGTCGATTTCCAAACTTTATCTCCCCAAGTTGGTAAAAATGCTATTGTCATTCCATAATCATTTGCCTTATCTATCACATAATCAACGTGTTGGAAATATTTTTCATTGGGTTTATTGGGGTCGTCATTTTCCAAAGGTAAGTCTCCATAAGGATTTGGAATGTGCAAACCATCAAATTCCGCCAATGCAACGGCTTGAACAACGGTAAAACCTTGTTCAGCACGGCGTTTGAGATATTGCTCAGCTTGTTCACGATTTAATCGGTGAAATAATTCCCAAGCGGTGTCTCCCATCCAAAAGAACGGTTTCCCATCTTTTAGCAAAAAACGCTTATTTTCGCTGACCTTGAATTGGGCGAAAACTGCAAAATTTATCAGTACTAATAATGAAAAGAGAATGTATTTTTTCATAGTTTTATTTGGGGTGAAATTAAAATTCAATTTATCGTTTTTTTATCAAAAAGTAAAACTCAATCAGGGCAAAGAATGGTAGCAGGAATGATAATTAAACAGTATTACTAACATATATGTCGCAAAACCTCTCCCCCGCCCCCTCTCCTGCTGAGAGGGGAGAAAATCGGCGACAAATGCTCCCCTCTCAGCAGGAGAGGGGTCGGGGGAGAGGTTTCAACAAGCAAAATTGGTCTTGTGACATTAAGTATATAAATCCGTAATTAAATTCGTAATTTTATCAGAATAATCAGATTTTTACGTTGAATCGTTGTACAAATTCACGAAATTAAAATACAAAACCATAGATGCTTAATAAATTATCTTTCTGGAAAAATTTCTCCCAATCAGAAAAAAATCTTTACTTCCCTTTATTCATTATTCTGATAATCAGTCTATTATCTTTTATCTACAATGCTTTCGTTGGCTTAGAAAATGTAGTCCATTGGGATATTCTCAGTGAATTAAACGAAGTTTCTGTCACCCTTGACCAATTCAAAGTTGGTAACGAAACCCTCATGATTCCTGCCAAAGCCTATACCACTACTGCACAATTTATGGCTTCTACCATGCAGGTGAATCACGCAGGTGCATGGATTTTTCTGGGATTTTTCTTCATCGGTTTTTGCTTGATTTTAGCTTCAATTTCGGCACTTTCGAGGTACTATTTCTTGGGGAGTATGGGAGTAGTTATTTTCTTGTTGACGGGTTTCAAATGGGAGTTGCTTTTTAACCTTTCGGGTAATTATATCACGGTAATTATTCTATTTACTTTTGGCGGATTAAATTATTATTTTCATGCCTTTCGTCCTGATATTCAGATATTTATAAGATTCATAGCTTTTTTATTTGTCTCGATTTTATTGCTCGCAACAGTCTCATTTTTTGCCAAAGTCAGCTACCCAATTCTCCTTTTGGCAAGTTACAGAATTACGGGGGCAATGTTGCTGTCGGTAGGTTTTGTGTTCTTGGTGTCCTACCAAATTATGATGACTTTTCTGAAATTAATTTCAGCATCTAAAGGCTCTGGACAATTACTTAACTTTCTGGTAATCAGTTTAATATATCTCGGAAATGTACTGCTAACATTCCTCCATACCAATAAACAAATTGATTGGGACATGATTTATATTAGTCCTTTTTTATTGCTCACGATTTCTATAATTTTAGGCATTTGGAACTTTGAAAAAACGCTTTCAGATGTTCAAACAATTGTCGATTTCAGACACGTGGGAGCGTACCTATATTTGGGCTTAGGAATCATCACTTTTAGCACAATCGGCTACGCATTCGCCACGGCAAATGACCCAATGACAGAAGCCCTCGAAAAATCTGTAACCTATACACATTTGGTCATGGGAACATTCTTTTTCTTGTACATTCTCATCAATTTTACACCACTATTATCAAAGGGAATGGAAGTTTATAAAGTGGTCTTCAAACCCATAAAATTGCCTTTTCTCATTTTCCGTTTTTTAGGTGGCGTTTGTTCATTCGGAATACTATTTTTCAGGGGAATGTATCCGCTCAGTCAGGCAGAAGCTGGGCAATATAACGCTTTTGGCGACTATTATACGGCAGAAAAAGACTATAAATTTGCCGAAATTCAATACAAAACTGCTTTGAATTTAGACAGCCGAAATCATAAATCTAACTACGCTTTGGCAAGTCTTTCGTTACTCCAAAATGACAATGAAACGGCTGCTGCGTACTTCAAACAAGCCTTATTGAAAAATCCGTCTGTATTTGCTTACGAAGGTTTAGCTCGTTCTTTTTATGACGGTGAACAGTTTTTTGATGCCATGTTTACGCTCAGAGAAGGACTCCAGAAATTTCCTAAATCGGGAGAATTACAAAATAACATGGGGTATTTGCACGCCAGAACCAGTGCGGCAGATTCCAGTTTTATTTATTATGATTTGGCAGCAAAAAATGCCATAAAGTCTGAGATTCCTGCGGCAAATCTGTTGGCTTTTTGGGTAAAAAATGGAAAGAAAGAAGCTATCCAGAATGCTATAGAAAATACCCAAGATTTTGAAGATAGTGGCTATCAAGCGAACCTTTTAGCCTTGAAATTAATGAATGAAAAAAGTACCGAAAAAGACATTAGTGGTTTAAAAACACCTCAGTTCGGAGCGGATAGTGTCTTGTCGGCTTCGGTGTTTGCTCATGTGTATAATCAATCGTTATTTCAAAAAAGTCAAGGTAAGTCATTCGATTTCAATGCTTTAGCAATGAAAGACGAATCAGGTTCATCAGGCGAAGACCTTACTTTTGCAGACATTATGCAGGAATATTATCAAGGGCAAAAAATCAAGGCTTTTGATTTAATCCAAGCCCAAGCTGTTGCAGATACTACTTCTAAGAACGCACCGTACTTTCAAAAACTTTTGAATACGTTAATCAAAGTTGAAGTTTCAAAACCAACTAATCAAACTAATTTTAAAACCATCACTGAGGCTGAAAACGGGTTAATGACTTCTCCTTTGGATGTGAATGTTTTGTCACAGGCGATGAAGTTTTTCAACCAAAATAAGCAATCTCAAAAAGGTTACGACGCAATTTTCAAGGCTTTGATTTGGCGAAAAGATTCTCCAGAAATATATACTTTATTCATTAATCAAGCCTTCCAAATCGGGATGAAAGAATACGCACAAGACGGTATGGATGAATTTCAAAAAAGATTCCCAACCGATTATCAGCGTTTTCTACCGACCTATCAAGCCAAACTACAATCCATCGAAAAAGCCAATGCAGGATTTCAGTAAATAGTTAAGTTTGTTTTGTAGAAAATCAGAAAATATGAAACAAGAACTTACCTTTTCTAAAAATTTTTGGGGGTTATCTTATGAATTGAAAAATGAAGACCATATCATTGGTACAGCCAAGCGTGACAGTGGTTTTTCAAAAAACACAACCGTTAAATTAAACGACAAAACTTTCTATTTTAATTCCAAAGGATTAGCACCTGAGCAAAGCTCTGAGCAAATAGATATTTACACAGAAAATGCAACTATCATTGGAACCGTCAGCCCCAGTACCTGGGAAAGCAAAGCTACTATATTCTTAAACGATGTGGGAGTATTCACTTTTAACCGACAAGGTATGTTTTCAGAAGATTGGGAAATGTCTTTTGGATCTGAGAGCATATTGAGTTTTAAGAAGAAGGTTTTCTCACAAAAAGGGACTGTTACAGTTCATAAACAGGATGATTTGCTTTTAGTAATTGGAATGTTTTTGATGTTGTGTTACTGATAGAAAGCTAATACTTCTGCATAAGATGCGTAAAGTAGGTTGAACAACTGAGAATATTAATCGTAACCGTTCAGATTTGACAATTTTTGAAAAATTGTCAAATCTCTAAAATAAAATACCGCTTAACAAATACTCCATCATGAAAATCATCGAAACTACCAATATTTCAAAACGTTACGTAATGGGCGAAGAAGTAATTCAAGCCTTGAAAGATGTAACCATCTCAGTAAACAAAGGAGAATACGTTGCCTTTATGGGTCCTTCTGGTTCTGGTAAATCCACCTTGATGAATATTGTAGGTTGTTTAGACACACCTACTTCTGGACGTTATGTTCTTAATGGTCAGGATGTTAGTGAAATGACAGAGAACGCTTTAGCAACTGTTCGTAATAAAGAAATTGGTTTTGTTTTCCAGACTTTCAACTTGTTGCCTCGCCAATCTGCTTTAGAAAATGTTGCTCTTCCTTTAATCTATGCAGGTTATAGCAAAGCCGACCGTACCGAAAAAGCGATGCTGACCCTCAAAGGTGTTGGACTCGACAATCGAGCTCACCATAAACCAAATGAACTTTCGGGTGGTCAACGGCAACGTGTAGCCATTGCTCGTGCATTGGTCAATGATCCTTCAATTCTTTTGGCAGATGAACCCACAGGAAACTTAGATACCAAGACATCCTACGAAATCATGGACTTGTTCGACCAACTATATTCAAAAGGAAATACAATTGTAATGGTAACACACGAAGACGACATTGCCCAGTATGCTCACCGCATCATACGCTTGCGTGATGGTCTGGTAGAAACCGATAAAGTAAATGACAACGTGAAAAAAGCCAAAGAATTCATGGCGAGTTTGAAGGTACAGGATTAGGGGTGGTTATTGGTTACTGGTTATTCGTTGAAAGGGTAAACGTGGTGTCGGTTTCTCAAAACCGACACTTTGGGAATTTGAGAATCTAACACCACGAAAACACTACTACTTCACTCCTGCTGCCCACACTGCCATTTTCTTTTCTAAAATATCAATTGGCAAACAACCGTCTTTCAAAACTTCATGATGAAAAGCCGCAAGGTTAAATTTTGCCCCTAAAGATTTTTCATATTTGGTTCGTAACTCTCTGATTTTCAATGAGCCAACCTTATAACTAAGTGCTTGCCCAGGGATTGCCATGTAGCGTTCTATTTCTGCAGTGGCATCTTCCAAAGAGATAGGTTCATTGTCTAAAGAGTATTGGATTGACTTTTCTCTTGACCAACCTTTATTATGAATCCCCGTATCAACTACCAAACGGATAGCTCGGTGCATTTCTTCGCCCAAAGCTCCAAAATATTGGTATGGATTTGTATAAAGTCCCATTTCTTTACCCATAGACTCGCAGTACAAAGCCCAACCTTCGCCGTACGCCCCAGACCAATAAAACCGACGGAATTTGGGCAACGCCTCATTTTCCATTTGCAAAGAACCCTGATAATGATGCCCAGGGATTGCTTCGTGCAGAAACAATGATTCCATTCCTGGGTAAGTGAATTTTTTAGCATCCAAAATTGGAACATAAAAAATCCCTGGGCGACTTCCGTCTGGCGTGCCTTGCAAATACTCTGCCGATGCCGACGCAGCCCTAAAAGCCTCCGTCTGACGAATTTCAAATTTCGATTTTGGTACTTGATTGAAAGCTTTCTTCAATTGAGGTTCCATCGTGCGATAAATCTTCCAGTAACCATCCAAAACTTCTTTCGGATTTTTATAAATTCTAAACTTTTCGTCTGATTTTATATACTCAAAAAATGATTTCAAATCGCCCTTATAGCCCGTTTCTGATTTGATTCTCTCCATTTCTGTTCTAATTCTGGCAACTTCTCTGAGTCCTAATTCATGGATTTCTTCTGGTCGTAAATCAGTCGTTGTCCAGTAGCGAACCAAGTGTTCATAGTACTTTTTCCCATTCGGAGTATCGCCAATACCAGAAGTTTTTCGAGCTTTAGGCAGGTATTCTTTCTGAAAAAAATCGCCTAATTTCTTGAAAGTAGGTACAACTTGGGTCATGATTGCTTGCTCGTAGCTTTTGGTAAGACGAGTTTTTTCAGTGGCAGAAAATGTCTTTGGCAAGTTCTTGATTGGTCCGTAAAACAGGTTAGATTGGGCATCGTTAGTGACCAATGCAGTCATTTGTGGAATCACTTTCAAAACCAACGATTGTGGCAAAACTATTCCCTTACCCATACCTTCTTGCATATTAGAAATGGCAGTATCTGCCCAAACTTGAAAGTCTTTTATTCTTGAAAGGAAATCATCGTAATCCTTCACGGTCTTGAAAGGATGGTCACTTTCGCCAGAGCCGAATTGGGCAAAAGTTTGGTGCGTTCCCCAAAATTGATGGATAGGAATCAACTCAGTTTCAAACTCTTTTTCGGCTAATTCTAAAGACAAATCTCGTTTGAAAATATCATAACTTATGAGGTCTTGGGCATTGAGTTCTTCTGGGTTGAACTTTTCAATTTCTGCTAAATATTTTCTATTAAAATTCTCTTTTTCAGACAGATACGTACTGGAAATATCATTTGCTAATTGCGAATTATAGCGATAATCTCCCTGAGAAGTAGCAGATAATGGCGAGAGTTTTGCTTGTTCATCCCAATATTTTTCTAATAAAGTAGCTAATTTCTGATTAGGTTCAGATGCTTTTTTTTGACAGGAAATCATAAGAGAAAAGCAATACAAAATGAGTAAGATTTTTTTCATTAAATTAGACGATTTATTGATGAATGAATATGAAATATAAATTAAAAATTCGGTCCCATTACCAATCTTGGACTTGCACTTACTTCTAATGTTTGGGTCTTGGTTGGCGAAGGACAACCCGTTGCATTGGTATAGTCGTAGTTAATGGTATATGTACCAAAAATGGCAGTTTTGGGGTCAAATTTATTGTTACTAACATTTGTTCCAGAAAGGATTCCTCCTTTCGGTGAAAAATAAGTTGTCAAATCTATTGGCGTTGTACTGCTACCACTACACACAGGAGGAATTGGTGTTGAAACCACCGCATCTGCCTGAGAATTAGTAATGTTTAGCGTATTAGAAGTAGCCTCACAGCCATTTACATCCTTGATTGTCAGGGTATAAGCATGAGTGCCAAATTGATTTTTAATTTCTAACTTATCCGTTGTAGAACTCGGAAAAACGGTAATGTTTTTTTTCCAAATATAAGACGTAGCCGTTGTAATTGATGATTGTAAATTGATTGGAGTATTCTCACAAGCCCCAAATTTATTCCCCACAGAACTAATCGTGACTACTGACAATGGGTTAACTTTAATGGTAACACTGTCTCGGAAAGTACACTGAGAAGCTGTATTTTTTGCAGTTACACTATAAAGTCCTGTTTGGTCGGCAGCAATACTAAAAGGAAAAGAACCAGGGGGCAAAATCGTAATTACGCCCGTTGTAATATCTTTTCTGTTCCAAGTATAATTATACGCTGCTCCTGCTGGGGCACTAATGATACTCGCAATCAATGGCACTACAATAGGTGGGTTCGCACAGGCAGTCTTTCCATTCGGAGTATTTAATTTTAATGATTCACCAGAAGACACTCCCAAAGCTGCATTTGTAATATCTGATTCTTTAGATAAATTACAGCCAGATTTTAGACTTACTTCTACGGTATAATTACCAATATTATTTACAAATAATTGATTTGTTGTTGCCCCAGCAATAGCTACGCCGTTTAGCTTCCATTGGTAATTATATGAAGGGTCATCAGGAGTTCCCAACTCTATAACTCCTCCTGCACAAAAAGTAACGTTCGTAGCATGATTTGAAGCAGGAGTTGCAGGTAAAATATTGGTAATAATGGGTTTCGGTGGTGGTGGTGTACAATCTTTTACGGCAAAAGTAAAATCTCTTCTAATGAGACCAACCAAAGTAGAACCGTCAAATTCTTTGCACTGTACCGCAAGCGTATAGTATCCCTTTGTATTAGGCGTAAATTTGACAATCCCAGTATTCGGCACAATGGAACTTGCCCCCAAAGGCGGAGTGCCAGGAATAATATTGTTAATAGTAAAACCAGTATTCCAGCCCACAGTCCAACTTAGTGGTGAGGGGAATGTTGTACTATTTGCATGAACTCTTCGTCTATCTACACTTCCGCCAGACCCCTGCCCTGCCCACCTACCACTCAAAAGAGTGACAAATTCATATTCTAATCTATGTCCTGATTTTGCCCCAGATGCAGATAAGTCAAACTCAAAAGGTTCATTTACACAGATTGCTTTATTTTTAGTAAACTTGAACTTGGGTGATGAATAATTTGGATATGCTGCAAGAGAAGGAAATTCAAGATATTGGGTAAAACCACTCTGAAGATTCACTGGCGTATAAGTATTTGCCACAGCAGAGAATGGACGGAAGGCATCAGACCAAGCGATATAATATCCCTTGGGGTCATTATAGGTAGCCGCAGGTAATGAAACTGTTGCCGAAAATGAATATTTTGTTACTTTCAGTTTGGTTTTGTCTGTCACGCAGTCTTCATTTTCAATAGCTAATTTTACGCCTGCACCCACGGCACTTAATTTCATAGGACTGTATTTTACAACATCGCCATTTTTTGCATAAATAGAAGCATTGATATAATCCTGTACGAACTTATCAAAATTAGCTTTGTTGGTAGCGTTTAGTGCATTATAACTATCGTCATCAATGCAAAGATTAACGGTAATTTTATAGGAATCCGAGCCGAGGCTGGTCATCTCTATATCACCACCTACATAGTCCTGTGAGTGAGATTGTAGCGTTCCGAGAAGAAAAAAAGTGATTAATAAGCCGTAAAATTTGCGTAGCATTGATTTGTAAATTATTAGTTTCGTACCATTTCCAAATAACGAAAAAGCCTGTTACAAATGTACTTATTTTTTGAGAATTTTATGTAGCAATGATGTAAACCAAAAAGTAATAAGTGCTGGTGCTGGCGGGCACGAGCGAATGCTTAATTACTTAGAGAATAATACGAGGGAGGGATGGTTAATAATAAGTGGTCGTAAGCCAGATAATGTGAATGATTCCATAGAAAAACAGGAATAGAGGTTTAATAAATTTCTGAAATACCACTTTCGAAATATGAATACAAAACAACGCCATAATAATGGTAGTGTCAATAGTCGTTTTTCTATCATTTTTTAGGGGTTTATAGTAGATTTTCAACTATTTTTTATTGGAAACATAGTAGATTTTCTAAAAAACTATTAATCCATAACAAAAAAGAGAGCAAGGGAATTTAAAATTCGCCTTACTCTCTTTTAATCTGAGAATGATTATGTTTTCTAATATTTATCTGTTTCTCCCAAATCGCTTCCTAATAAATTACCCAATCCTTTCTTGAATTTCCCAAAAAAGCCATTGCTTTTTTCTTCCTTTTCTTCTTTGGTTGCTCTGCCATTATTACTATGTGTAACAGTAGGCGTTGGTTTATTAATTACTTTCGGAGCAGTTTTACGAAGTTCTTTATAACTGTCTTCTCTTTCATCTATTGATTTTATTCCCTGCCAAACTAAACCTACGGCTGTTGCGTAAGTCGGGTTTTTGATTTCTTCTGAAATAGTTTTACCCAAATTTTCATTCGGATAACCAATTCTTACATCTCGTTGGGTTACTTTCTCGAACAATTCAGCAATGTATGGCATTTGTACGCTTCCACCTGTAAGGACAATTCCGCAAGAAAGTCGATTTCCATAGCCAGAACGACTAATTTCTGCCACTACCAAAGCCGCTATTTCTTTCAATCGCTCTTCAATAATAATTGATAAGTTCTTGACAGACACCACTTTAGGTTTACGTCCATTGATTCCAGGAATCGAAACTACTTCTTCTACTGGAACTTCATTGCTAAGTGCTGCACCAAACTTAGTCTTGAGCATCTCGGCGTGTTCGTGTGATACATTACAACCTTGTTCAATATCAGCAGTAATGCTATCACCAGCGTGTGGCAAAACCGATAAGTGGCGAACTAAATTTCTGTGGAAAATCACAATTTCAGCCGTTCCGCTTCCTATATCTACTAAGGCAACGCCACTCTTTTTTTCTTGGTCAGACAGTACCGCCAAAGATGCTGCCAAAGGAGAAAATACTAATCCCCCTTCTATTTCCATTTTGTCTTTCGCCCGCTCGATACATCTTTTGGTTTTATCCAAAGCTAATGTCGGCGAGGTAATCATCTGGAAATCAGCCTGCAACTTCAACCCACTAATACCTACGGGGTCATAAATACCTGTGCTGGTATCTACGGCATACTCTTGTGCAAGGGTATGAACGATGGTATTTCCCTGAGAAATGTAAGTCCTTTCGGCATCACTCTGGATTTGGTCAACGTCTGTCACCGTAACCTCTTCTCCAGAAGTCTGGCGAGTAATCATGGCACGATGTTTCACTGCCTGAATATTGGGTCCATTGACGCTCGCCATGACACCCCGAATATCTATATTTGATTGGTTTTCAACTTGTTCAATGGCAATACGGACAGCTTCGATGGTTTTGTTCACATTCAGAACAACGCCCTTCGAGACAATACCTGTTGTATCAGCCTTGCCTAAGCCCAAGATTTCGAGCTTACCAAAACCGTCTAAACGACCAGCGACTACACTGACCTGTTTGCTACCAATATCAACGCCTACGATTATTTCACTCATGGTCGTTAGGATGCTTTATTTTATATAGTGAGGATTATAAAGTTAATGAGTTTAGGAAATATAAGACTGTAAACTGGTTTACTTAAAATCTTTAAATTTCGACACTCAACTTTAACAGAAAGAACGCTTAAAATTCAAACTAATTACAAATTAATAAAGAATTAAGGAATGATAGTATTTTTATCACTCAATTTTTTGAAAATCAGCACAATAAGTCATTTAAAAACACGAAATGGTGATTTTTAAACTATTTAAGGAACGGATGATGTGTTGGCAGAGTTTGTTTATTCACAAACGATTTGATTGCGGTATTTGATACTTACTCTATGATAAGTATCCCAACCTTTGGCGGGAAGGATTTGCTTGTAGAAAATCTTTAATTTCTTCAATTTGGTTTCGTATCCCAAAGGAATTCCGAATTCAATTTTGTGATTCCCGACGGTTGGAATCATTATAATACCTCCATCTTTTTCAACAATGATTTGTGAAATTTGGGCAGTCCAGAATTCGTCATCATTAATGTATTCGATGAGGTTCATCAAACCTTCACTTTTTTCGTCTCTCAGATTAGTTTTTTCTTCAAAATAAGGTCCAGAAATCAATAAAACTCTTACGGTATAATGTGATGACACCCCTATAAAAGAACCTTTCTCTGTAAGATAACTATCTCTTTTTGAAGTAGATACAAACCTTGCGATTGGTGTATGCTCTTCGATGTTTACTGTTAAATCTCCGCTAAGGTCACGGTGAATTTGGCAAGATTTCACTAAGTGATTAATCAGTACTTTCTGCTCTAATTTTCCAAAATCTATCTTTCTGAAAAGTTTACCTTCGGGCGTATTTGTACCATTTTCAGAGATCAAACTTTTAATTTCGGTGGCGGTTACTAAATGATTTTCGTTGTCTCCTTCAATAACGATATTTACTTTCTGACAACGCTGATTTTGGTAAATATTTTCAGCAAAAAACACCAAAAAACTCACCGAGCCGATGATTGCTGCAAACCATATCCACTTTTTTAAATTTGCTGAGGAGAACATCAATGGTTAAGGATTATTTGTTGTTTCAACAAAATTACAAATTTTTGTTCGTTTTTGGGTAAAAATTGCTTCTGGACTTTAAAATTGAAGCGTCTATTGCTGATTTTACCCAACAAGAAAGGCTTATCATTACCATGAATATCCACCAAAATACCTTGTTGGAAAATGCCCTACTCTCCTCAAAATAATCCTTAAATTTCATCGTTTTTTCTACAAAGTTTTTTTAGGTTTTTTTTACGAAGTACCACTTACTCAAAATCTTCGTTTTTTTGCCCCAAATTCTACTGAAAATTTAACAATCGTTAGGCGAAATAATAGATTTTATGTATTTTTACAAAAGGAATCAAAATAACTAAAAAAACGAATTATTATATTTCCTTGATTTGTTTAAATTTCCCTTAGCAACATCATGTTGTATCCGAATCTGCTTAACACACTTCTTTTTTCAAAAAATATCCATCTGCAAAAAAACGCTCAATCAAACGTTTACAGAAGATTCATTGTGGGGTTTTCAGTAATAACAATTATATAATTATGTCAGAATTTCAAGAACCAATAGAGAACGATAGATCAAATTATGATGCCGATAATATTCAGGTATTAGAAGGTTTAGAGGCTGTTAGAAAACGTCCTTCCATGTATATTGGTGACACAGGCTTCAAGGGCTTACACCACCTCATCTGGGAAGTAGTCGATAACTCTATTGACGAAGCCCTCGCTGGGCATTGCGATACTATTAATGTTACCATCAATACCGATAATTCTATCACCGTTTCGGATAATGGTCGTGGTATTCCTACGGGTATGCACACCAAAGAAAAACGCTCTGCTTTGGAAGTCGTTATGACGGTTCTTCACGCAGGTGGTAAGTTCGACAAGGATACGTATAAAGTATCAGGTGGTTTACACGGGGTGGGGGTGTCATGTGTGAATGCCCTTTCGACAGATTTGAAAGTGACTGTACGCAGAGAAGGTAAAATCTACGAACAAGAATATAAAATTGGGCAACCACAATATCCTGTTCGTGAAATTGGTACTACCGAAACTACTGGTACAACTGTAACTTTCAAACCAGATGATACGATTTTTACTGTTACGGAATATAAATACGAAACAGTGGCTGGTCGTCTGAGAGAACTTTCTTTCTTGAATGCAGGAATCAAAATTTTCTTGAAAGATTTACGTGATTTAGATGAAAATGGTGTTCCGAAAAGCGATGATTTTTTCTCTGAAGGTGGTCTGAAAGAGTTTGTATTATATTTGGATGCGACTCGTGAAAAACTCATTTCTGAGCCTATCTATATGGAAGGTGACAAAAATGGCGTGCCTGTTCAGGTAGCAATGATGTACAACACTTCTTATTCTGAAAACGTAGTTTCATACGTAAATAATATCAATACCATCGAAGGCGGTACACACGTTGCGGGTTTCCGTGGTGCGTTGACTCGTACTTTGAAAAACTATGCTGATAAATCTGGGGCATTAGAAAAACTTAAAATTGACATTGCAGGAGACGATTTCCGTGAAGGTTTAACAGCCGTAATTTCAGTAAAAGTTGCAGAACCACAATTTGAAGGACAAACCAAAACCAAATTAGGAAACGGTGAAGTTTCGGGTGCGGTTTCGGGTGCGATGTCTGATATGTTGGAGGCTTGGTTGGAAGAACATCCAAAGGAAGCTCGCCAAATTGTAGCGAAAGTTATTTTGGCGGCACAGGCTCGTCATGCTGCTCGTAAGGCACGTGAAATGGTACAGCGTAAAACAATTTTGGGCGGAAACTCATTGCCGGGAAAATTAGCTGACTGTTCTGACAATGACCCACATATTTGTGAATTATACCTTGTAGAAGGGGACTCAGCAGGTGGTACTGCCAAACAAGGTCGTAACCGTGCGTATCAGGCAATTTTGCCTTTGCGTGGTAAGATTTTGAATGTTGAGAAAGCACAGGAATATCGTATCTACGAAAGCGAGGAAATCAAGAATATGATTACTGCTTTGGGCGTAAGTTTTGGAAAAGATGGTGACGAAAGAGCCTTGAATATGGACAAATTGCGTTACCATAAAGTAATCATCATGACCGATGCCGACGTGGACGGTAGCCACATCAGAACTTTGATTTTGACATTCTTCTTCCGTTATATGCGTGATTTGATTGATAGTGGTTATGTTTATATCGCTCAACCGCCTTTGTACCAAGTAAAAAAAGGACAACAAATGCGTTATTGTTGGTCTGAACAACAACGTGAGCAAGCTGTTATAGAGTTAGGAAATGGACGTGAAGATTTAGTGGGTGTACAACGTTATAAGGGTCTTGGAGAAATGAACGCCGAGCAACTTTGGGAAACAACAATGAATCCAGAAAGTCGTACTTTGAAACAAGTAACAGTTGAATCTGCGGTAGAAGCTGACCATTTATTCTCGATGCTAATGGGTGACGAAGTTCCACCACGTCGTGATTTCATTGAGAAGAATTCTCGTTATGCGAAGATTGATATTTAGACTGATTTAAAAATTATGAGTTATGAATTAAAAATTCAAGTTCTTGATAATTAGATAGTTGCAATCAAATTATTGAGGTTTGAGTTGTTGTCACTCGTTGATATAAAATCATAATTGTGATATATTTTCTGCAACCCAATTTTGCTTGAGTATAAAAATAGGTTTCATTTTCATGAAACCTATTTTTTTTGGTAGAGACGTTTCACGAAACGTCTTCGCACAAAGATTTTCTCATGAAATATTATCTTGTGAAACGTCTTCACACAAAATTTTTACACAGAATTAGTAACAATTACTTCTCCAAAGTTATTTGCATACGCTCTGCGGCGGGTGAGTCATCAGGAAAAAATTCGAGTACCAATTGATTCGCTGTTATACTTTTGATACTAAACAAGTCCCAACCAACTGAGGCAGTAATCGTGCTACTTTTTGATGTAATTTCAAAATCACCCAATGTGGCTACATAATTAATCCCTTCTTTTTTTAGTGCGACGATTTGAGCATCAAAATCTTTCTTTTCTGTTGCATTAAGTGCAAGTGCTTTGGTAATCTCAGCAGCTATTTCATCAACTGTACTAACAGAATAAGTAGAACTTTTGATTTGAAGCGTTTGTGTTTCCCCTAATTTGGTAACTACAAATGGCTGATTGTTGCCCGTTATCACGTATTCGCTTGCCTTGAACTCGATTCCAGTGCCAGCTTTGGGAGCAACATCAACTGTAAGTGTTTTTCCAGATGCATCTTTGTAAGGAATTCGAGCATTTTTATATTTCCAGACACCAACTAAGGACGGTTTAGGGGCAACCTCAGCTGTTTTGCTACATGAACCAATTAGCAGAGAGATGGCAAAAAATGCGAGCATTAAAATTGATTTTTTCATGATTTTGAATAGTTTTAAAAAATGATTCAAGGAAAATTTTTCCTTTTTACATAATTACGAGCAATTTCAAAATACTGCAAATCGTATTGAGTAAGCGGTGGTTATGATTGAGTTTACGGTATTTGGGGCATGAAATTAAATCAAGTTTGCTGTCCGTCATTAAGTTTTAGATTCATTAATCCGACATTTAAGTTTTAGTCGTTCTTTGACATACTGTTAAATTCAAAATAGCCTGCTTCGCTAAGTGATGAGCTATTTTTCGTTTGATTTCC
>JAAFJL010000109.1 GCA_013298865.1 Cytophagales bacterium
AAACTCAGTTTCTGCAAAAATCGCTGAGTAATTATCTTTCAATTTTAATTCGTACTGATTAAAGAAATTATTGAGATTAATGACGTGATATTCAGCCCCAAAAGTCATAGTATTTGATTTTTCAGAGCCAAAAAGTCGGTTCAAAACGAGTCTTGCTTGGGTTCTTTCGTCCAATCTGTCGTTGTTGTTGGAGGCTACATTCAGCAAATCTTTGTTATAGCTATACGAAAGTCCCGAAAGCAAAATCCAGCTGCCGTCTTCCGAAGTATTTTTGTAAGAAGCATTCGAGAAAAAGTTTTTGTTCGTGAGTGAAAAAAGGTACGTCTCCCCAATTTTATCAAAAGAATTAAAACGAATTGCCGAACGGTTATCGGAATACGTGGCGTAAACTTTTAGCACACTATTTTTAGTCAAATTTTCATTAATCGTAATGGATGTTCCCAAGGCTTCGGGAGCTTTTTCAAAACCAATTGTCGTTTTGGTTAAGGCTAAAAATGGGGATAAATTGGAGTAATAAAGCGTACCCGTAATCCAACCTTTGTGTGTGTAGGAAGTGGAAAGCCCCGCCAAGTTGGCATTGATATTCACATTGCTCGACTCACTGATTTTGTCTTGGGTTTGCAACAACAAAACCGAAGAAAGAGCCTGCCCGTATTGTGCCGAATATCCACCCGTACTAAATGCAGTTCCTTTGAACATAAAAGGGCTAAAACGACCCCGCTGAGGCACATCTGGCGTACTACTGAAAAACGGATTTTGCACAATCATGCCATCAATAACGGTCTTGGTTTCGTTGGCAGAACCACCCCGCACGAACAAACCTTCCTGCTCCCCAACCCGATTTGAGCCTGGCAAAAACTGCATCACCGCCGTTATATCTGCCCCACCACCAGCCGTCGTAACGATGTCTAAGGGTTTGAGCATCACCATTTTTTTCTCGTCTGAAGCCTCAAAAGTGCCTGCCGTAACCGTTACTGCATTTAGAGCATTAATGGATTCTTCCAAAGCGAAATCAACAATATTTTCACCCGATTTCAACGTAATATTTTGTTTGAAAGGTTTAAAACCAATCATCGAAACGGCAATGATTTTGTCACCTTTTTCATCAGTTTTGAATTGGTATTCGCCTTTATCATTGGCAGAAGCCCCGTCGTAAGTACCTTCAATTTGGATATTTGCCCCAGGTAAGGATTCCCCCTTTTTGTCGGTAACTTTTCCTTTGATAATCGTTTGTGAATATCCTAAAAAAGGTAAAAAGAAGAGGAGTAATAATTTTTTCATTGTCTTTATCTTGAATTATGGTTCAAAATAAACGCATGGAAGGAGTTTTAGAAATGACTTTCCGATGAATTGGGCTTTTGGTAGGATAGAATTTGATTTTGGGGGGATGGATTTGATTCAAAGTTACAGATGGATCTGATTGGTGGTGGTTTGACTATCACTGAAAGATGAAGGCTTATTTCTAAAAATAGTGCTTATAAGTTGCGGAATGTGTATTTTTATACCCACATTCCGCAACTTATAAGCACTATTTTTAGGAAACTATAAATTTTTTATTAACTTTTCAATCTTCTAATCCTTTTCCATCAAGTATTTGCTGAATAGATTTTTCAATTCTTGCTTCTCTTGTTTTGGCTTGTTTGGGGGCAGAAAAATAGAGTAGATAGCCTCTTTGTCTTCCTGGTGTTAGTGACTGAAAAGCAATTTTCAATTCAGGCATTTCGTCTAAAACCATTTGAAATTCTTCAGGTATTTTGAACTCAGTTGTCTTTTTCAATTCTACTTTCAGTCCTGCTTTATCAAGGGCAATGGCTTCTTCTATGTACGCTTTTATGGTTGACTTACTTTTCAAGATTTCTTCAATACCAGTAAATCGAATCTGCCTTGTTGCTTGTACATTTTCCGTTTGTTGTACTAAAATTCCCTTTTCATCTTTAAGCAAAGCCCCCTGCATAAATAACAAGGCACAATAGTCTTTAAATCCGTGGATTAAAACGATGTTATTTTTTCCAATCGTATAACAAGGGCAACCCCATTTTAACTCTTCGGTTAGCCCACAATCAAGAGCAAGCGTTCTTAATTCTGAATATTCTTCTTGCCATTTTGTGTCTTTCGTAAAAAACCAATCAACTGCTGGATTCATATTTTTTGCACGTTTATTATTTCACTTTTACTTACACTTCAATCATCTTTTCAAGCGTATTAATATTCCTAACAGTCGTATTTTTCTTGTACTTCGCTTTGGCAGTTGTTTTGGCAAAAGGTGTGTCTAAACTTTCACCCTTGACAACTTTCCAATAAATCACTTGATTACCTGATTCAATGGGTTCTTCGGAGTTTGCCGCAAGGTTTTTAAGCTCTTCAAAAATAGCTTCGCTATCAATAAAAATCACGTAGGCTTGGTGACTTTCTTCCTTTTCAAAAGGATAGTTGTCAATAATATTTGACAAAACACCAAAGTCATACAATTGCACAAATGCTTCATAGTTAAAGGTTTCTGAAAGGCTCTCTTCTAAAATTGGCTTTATTTCTTCCAAAGATTTATTCGACTCAAAAACCACGTTTCCAGTCTGCAAATAGGTTTTTACGTTTGTGAAACCCAACTTTTCAAAAGCCAATTTCAAATCTGGCATTTTGATTCTAATATTCCCGACATTGATTCCACGTAGGAAAGCGATTTGTTTTTTCATTTTGAAATTCAATTTAGACATTGTGTAATACTCGACACTTTTAATCGTCTAATTATCTGATTCTAAAGCCACCCACCTACAACCTCACTAAAGTCTTGCCCCAAGCTCCGCCTTGAAGCATCTTTTCTAATTGCTGAGGAACATCTTCCAAAGGGATTTCTGTGACTAAATCTTCAAGGTTATTGGGTTTCCAAGCTGAGGCTAATTTTTGCCAAATTTTACTACGAATCTCCATCGGGCATTCGGCGGAATCTATGCCAAAAATGGCATTACCTCGCAAGATAAATGGGAAAACAGAAGTCTGAAAATTCGGAGATGCTACCAGTCCACAAATAGCGGCGGCGGCTCCGTAATTCAATGATTTTAAGGCAGTTGCCAAAATATTTCCTCCAACGGTATCTATCACTCCTGCATACTGAGATTTCAGAACTGGTCGCCCAGATTGGTCATCAAGGGCTTCTCTTGAAAGCACTTCAATTGCCCCAGCTTTCAGCAAAAAATCAGTTGCTTCGGGTTTACCAGTGACTGCTACAACTTGGTATCCTAATTTCGCCAAAATCCCAATTGCCATGATGCCTACGCCTCCAGTTGCACCCGTAACTAAGACTTTTCCGTTTTGTGGTTTTAGTCCGTGGTTTTCCAAAAGACTAACTCCCATTCCAGCCGTAAGACCAGCCGTTCCAAAAATCATGGCTTCTTTCAGAGACATACTTTCGGGCAAAGGCACAACCCATGACGCTGGCACACGGATATACTGGGCAAGCCCACCTGATGTGTTCATTCCTAAATCATAACTTGTTACAATTACATTCATACCATTTTGGAAATCAGGATGTTGACTTTCTTCTACAACACCTGCTGCATCAATCCCTGGGGTATGCGGATACGATTTTGTAACACCTCGATTTCCTACCGAAGAGAGTGCGTCTTTATAATTTAAGCCTGAATAATGGACTTTCACGAGGACTTCACCAGCAGGTAAATCAGATATTTGTCGAGTTGTGATAGTTTTAGCATAGTGCTTCTCAGGTGCTTCTGAAATCACGAGGGCTTTGAAAGTTGTCATGGCTTTTTAGTTTGAAGATTAGTCTGCGTAAATGTATTGGAAAAACTATTATTCCACAAAAAAGCCTTCCATTTTTACAAATAGAAGGCTTTAATAAATTTATTTTATCAGACAGCAAAACGCAACTATCTGATTATCAGTATCAGAAATTTTTAATTCTACATTTTTAATTGTTAATTTCAGAGGTCAACAGCAACGCCATAAGCGGCTTCTGTTGCACCTTTGATGGCTTCAGAAATTGTTGGGTGTGGGTGAATTGAAGTCATGATTTCGTGGGCTGTAGTTTCTAATCTACGGGCAACAACAACCTCCGCAACTAATTCTGTAACGTTATAACCAATCATATGAGCCCCAAGGAATTCACCATATTTAGCATCAAAAATTACTTTTACAAAACCATCTCTTGCTCCTGCTGCGGTCGCTTTTCCAGATGCTACAAATGGGAATTTCCCTACTTTAATATCATAACCAGCCTCTTTTGCTTTTTTCTCGGTTAAACCAACCGAAGCAATCTCTGGCGTGCAATATGTACAACCTGGAATATTAGAATAATCAAGGGCTTCAACATGGTGACCTGCGATTTTTTCTACACAAATAATACCTTCCGCAGAAGCCACGTGTGCCAAAGCAGGACCTGGCGTAACGTCTCCGATGGCATAATAACCTGGAATATTCGTCTGATACCATTGGTCAACCAAGATTTTACCTTTGTCAGTAATAATACCAACATCTTCGAGTCCGATATTTTCAAGATTAGAAATCACACCAGCCGCCGAAAGAACAATGTCACAGTCGATAGTGATATTTCCAGAAGGAGTTTTTACTGAAACTTTACAGCCTTCTCCTTTAGTATCGACAGCTTCAACCGAAGAATTAGTGTGAATATCAACCCCTAATTTTTTGTATTGTTTTGCCAATTCCTTAGAAACGTCTTCGTCTTCTACGGGAACAATATTTGGCATAAACTCTACAATTGTTACTTTCGTTCCCATGGCTGCATATACGTAGGCGAACTCAACACCAATTGCACCTGACCCAATGATTACCAATGACTTAGGTTGAGTTTCAAGCGACATTGCTTTGCGATATTCAACTACTTTTACGCCATCTATCGGGATATTTGGCAAAGCCCTGGCTCTTGCACCAGTGGCAACCATGATACTTTTTGCTTCGTAGATTGTAGCTTTTCCGTCTGCGGCGGTTACTTCAACTTTTTTGCCAGCTTTGATTTTGCCGTAACCCATGATTACGTCAATTTTATTTTTTTTCATCAAAAACTGAACGCCTTTACTCATCGAGTCTGCAACACCTCTGGAACGTTTAATGACCGCCCCGAAGTCGGCATGAGCTTCACTTACACTGATACCATAATCAGCAGCGTGTTTAATATATTCAAAAACCTGAGCGGATTTTAAGAGTGCTTTTGTCGGGATACATCCCCAATTGAGACAAATACCACCAAGCGATTCTTTTTCGATGATAGCTGTTTTTAGTCCTAATTGCGAAGCACGAATTGCTGCCACGTATCCACCTGGACCAGAACCCACCACGATTAAATCATAAGTTGTTGCCATTTTCTATAAGGTTGTTTATGCTTTTTATCTGTAAAAATATCTACTACAAAGATACAGAACGAAATTACGATTTAAGTTTGAATCTTCACGAAATTCATAGAGTATCAAGGAATATTACAATTTTTTGAAGGAAAGGTATAGGTTTTGGAAATATCTTGAACTCAGTGATTTCCTATTGAAACTATACTGATTGTCTTAAACGTGGTGCGTAACCTCTGACACCACTGTATCTGAGCAATATAAGTCGAACTACAAAATTTCGTACATTTAAAATATTTCCAAAAAAAACTTTCTCCACAATGCAACCCTTTGTGTGTACGTTCTTGTCTATGTATTTGTAGCTGCAACAAAACAATAGACTTACAATAATTATAAATTCAAAAACATGAAAAAGTTTCTTTTTATTCTTTCTATCGCCTTCGTGGGCTTTCTGACAAGCTGTTCAGAAAAAATAGATACATCATTCACTCCTCAGAATCAGGCAGTTGACAATGCCACTGCTGCCAGACTTTCTACGGTTGTGAAAACTGAGTTTCCTGCTGCGACAAATATTGTGGTGGTCGTTATTGATGACAAAAAAGTATATGGTTGTGATTTCTTAGTCTTGGGTGTTTCGCATGAATGTACTGTTTCGGGTGATGGCAAGGTGTTAAGTTCTTACAAAACTTCAGACAATACTGTACTCCCTGATGCCATTAAAACCTATCTTGAAACTACCTATAAAGGTTACAAGCTCGAAAAGGCTTTTCAAGGAAAAGATATTACTGGCAAGGTTTCTTACAAGGTTTTGATTGAATACAATGACCAAAGAATTACGCTCGTTTTTGATGATAAAAATGCCGTAGTTGCTACTTTTGTTGAACCTAAAAACAATACTGGTGGAGGTAAAAACAAGGTTTATGCTTCTAAATTGACTGATTTACCTGCCAATATTCAGAGCCAATTAACAGGTTATGATTTTATCGGGGCAATCGTTAAGACTAATTCGGATAATTCTAAAAAGACTTATTTTGTTAGTGCGAAGAAAGATGGTGTTTTCTTTGAATTCACTTTTGATAATGATGGTAAAATAACAAAAACGGAAAGTTTTGACCCAAGTAAAAAACCAGTAGTTAAAGAGCTGAAAGAAAGTGATTTACCACAGGCTGCCAGAGACTATTTGAAGATAAATTACAAGGATTGGAAATATGAACAAGGTTCTGTTCTGACAAAAGATGGCAAGGCTGATTCGTATTCGATTATACTATCGAAGGACAAAAAATTAGCACTTTTATTATTTGATAAAGACGGAAAGTTTGTAAAAGCAGCAGAAGTTCCGAAAATTGAATTACCAAAAATAGAAGTTAAAGATTTAACTGCCACTGACATACCACAAGTTATCAAAGATTATCTTACGAAGACCTACTCAGGTTGGGTTTTCAATAAAGGTAATGTTACTTTGAAAGATGGCAAAGCAGAGGCTTATTACCTAAATATCACGGTCGGAACAGATAAATACCAAGTTTATTTCGATAAAGATGGCAAGTTTGTTTTGGCAAAAAGAGGATAGTTTTAGCATTTCGGTGTTTGATTATTGATGTTCGATGTTAGGCAATGACTACGGGTAAATATCAGTAATCAAACATCTAAGTAATCTTTTCAAAAAGATGAAATATTTATACAAGATATTGACAATCAGTGTATTAACAATTTCGCTTTGGGCTTGCGACGAAATAAAAGTTGTCCCCCCCATCGTGCAACCTGTTGATGAGACTCCTTTGATTGATACCAAAAAACTCTACACCCAACCTAACAATTTTGTTGCTTTTGACACCAAAAGTGTACTTTCTAAAACGCTTGGATTTACTTCTCTGAAATTAGAATCTGTTCCACAATTTGGAAGAGTTTATTTCAACAAAACAGGGCTTTTGATTTATAAAGCTGACTCTACTAAAGCCGAGGGTGTCGAAAATCTCATTTATAGAGTCTTAAATACCGACCCCAAAAAAGATAAACGAGATACCCTAAAAATTTCCATTTCTTCTGATATTGCTAAAATCCCTTGTAATGCAGGGGCAATTCCTGATTTCTTTTCTGTAAAACTCAATACCTCTTCAGTTTTGAATGTCTTGAAAAATGACCGTTTCTGTAACGCCATTTTAGATTCAACAACACTCGAAATTGTAGAAAGCCCCGTTTTAGGAATAGCAACAATCGAGAAAAATCGGATTAAATATACCCCAAAAATTGGGTTAGATATTGATGATTTTTTTCTTTATCGTATCTGCACATCGGGGGCAAATCCCGTGTGTATGATTGCTGGCGTGCGGGTGGACATACAAGGACTTTCGTGTAAGACTTTTTTACTTCCAGATTTATTATTTGTCAATAAAAATAATACTAATGCACAGATAATCAATGTGTTAGATAATGATAAAATTTGTGACAATTATGATAAAAAGAGTTTGAAAATTGTTGTACAACCTAAATTCGGGAAGGCGATTATTAATAAAAATTTTGAAATTGAATATACTCAGACTGCCAATAAAGCTGCCATTGATGGAATAGAATATAGCATCACCGACAAAGACGGGAAGAATCCGCTCAGGATGTTGGTAGAAATTTATATCAGAGAACCAATCGTTTGCAAAGCCGATGCCAAAAATGGAGAAATGGAGGTTTCTGTTAGTCAGAATAAAGGTGCAGAAATAGATATTCCGTATAGTTTGTATGTAGCCCCATGTGTGGACATAAAAGAGGTGAGTTTCGAGAAACAACCTGACTTCGGGACACTTCGTATCGAGGGCAAGAAGATTTTATACAAACTAAAACCGTCTGACGGAAAGGAACATAATGACCAATTCAAATACATTGTTACAACTGCTAATGGAGAAACTTTGAAAGCCAATTTTACGGTTAAGATTAAAAAATGAATGACAGCACGAGCGAATGATAGAATGAGTGAATATAGCTCCTCTAATTATTCTATCATTCACTCATGCTGTCATTCACTCATTGAAATTAATAAATATGATAAACGAACAGGAGTTAGTCAGAGCCTGCCAAAATAATGATCGTAAAGCCCAAACTGCCTTTTATAACCTCTATAAAGGCAAGTTAATGGGCGTTTGCCGTCGTTATACTCGCACGCCCGACGAAGCCGAAGACATTTATCAAGAAGCATTTGTAAAGATTTTCAAAAATATCCATACCCTCGAAAAAACGGGGGCTGTGGGTTCATGGGTACGCAAAACAATCATTCATACCGCCATTAATTATTATCACGCAAATCTGAAATTTCAGAACAATAACGAATATGACAGCACTTTACTAAGCAACGATGATTATCCTAATTTGTTAGCGAATCTTTCAAACGAAGAATTGCTAACACTTATTAACCAATTGCCCGACGGCTACCGCGTGGTCTTTAACCTTTATGTAATAGATGGTTATAGTCATGTTGAAATCGGAGAAATGTTGGGCGTCAGTGAGAATACGTCAAAATCGCAACTCTCACGAGCGAAAGAACTGCTCAGAAAGCAATTAAAACCAATGGGAATTATCAGCTATGAACGCAACTGACAACGAAAAAGACCCTTTTGAGGAGGTGTTCAGAAACAGGTTCACTGATTTTGAATCTGAACCAAATACCGAACTCTGGAATAAAATAGAGCCTCAACTCCCTGTGGATTCCACAAGGACAATGCCTTATTGGCAAATTTCAACAGTCATTATTTTAATGTTATTATTAGGTTGGGGAGT
Source organism: Cytophagales bacterium (assembly GCA_013298865.1). Taxonomy (GTDB): domain Bacteria; phylum Bacteroidota; class Bacteroidia; order Cytophagales; family Spirosomataceae; genus JAAFJL01. The sequence goes on from JAAFJL010000109.1 coordinate 9,072, forward strand.
GTATCGTAACGAACGACCAGAAGAAACGAAAACTTCTTTAGCATCGACTCCGACAGAAGACGTTTCTACCAAACAACCAAGCGTTTCAGTTGTTGAAAAAACTTCTGTTCAGCCTGTTTTAACATCGGCTTTAAAGCAAAAAACAACAATTCAAAATACAAAAATAAATAATGAAGTCGTTGATAAACAAATAGTTAGTGACGACAAAACTAATAATTCACCAATTGAAAAAAGAGATTTCCCAACTGTTTATACCAAAGGGAATTCTACCAAAATTCAAAATACGGCGAATATTAACGTAGAAAACAACAATGTTTTTATTACCGAAAATATACAGAAAAATCATCAAGAAATAGTTGAAGAAAGTTCATTTACGCAAGCAAATATACCTAATGAAACACCTCATTTTTCAAGTGTTTCTTATCAGGAAAAAGGTGTTTCGGAAGAAAAGAAAAATATGGTAACTGCCTTAAATTCAAAGCAATACCATTTATTGAACAGCCAATTCAAAACTCCAAAACTGAATCCAATCATAGAATCCAAGGAAGATGAATATTACAAAGAAAGTCAGCCGATAGATGTCTATATGAGTGTGATGCCTTTGATGAATTATTACACCATCACGCCAGAAGGGAATGAGGGGAACTATGTCCATAATATTGTCATCAATAACGATGCAGACCGTTTAGGTTTTTACACACAAGCAGGGGCAATATTTACGCTTTCGGATAGGTTCAAATTAAGAGCAGGATTAACCTTCACGAAGACCAATCATAGCATAGATTACAGAATCAGAACGGATTCATTAATCGTGCAATCACCTAATAATAAGGGAGTTGACGTTAGTTTTGCCGAATTAGACAAAACCTATTCTCAGGTTGCTAATTACTTAGGAACAAAGGTTGAAGTGCAATATATTTTGTTCAAAAGTGAGCCTTTGACGCACTATGTAAACGTTGGATTGGAAGGGGCATACAGGCTCAATGGTAATCAACAATTCAATGGATTTGCCAATATTGCTTATGGCGTAACTCGACAAATCGGGAAAAATGCCTATCTTTTTGTAGAACCTACCTTTAGTTATTCTCTCAACCAACAAAGCGATAAAAACTCCTTTCTTTTAGTAAAACCCAACAAAATAGGCTTCAACATTGGGGTGAATTTTAGAATAAAATAAATTACGGTACACTGGTGTTACGGTACACGGTAAACGGCACACGGTGAACGGGAGTTACGGTGAAATTTTTACCGTGTATCGTTCCCCGTGTGCCGTTAACCGTGTACCGTTAACCGTAATTCGCCATCTTCTTCTAAAAATATGGGGTTTTGCGAACCTAATTATTTAAAAATGAATTGTAGAAGCATATAAAAGCTATTTATACTCAGAAGCTGTTTAAACATTCTCTTTCGTACGGGCGACCCCGCTTTTGATTTCCCATGCTACCAAATGAATTTTTAGAAATACTTTGCCAAAAACATTCTAAGCCCAATACTTTTCCTGCCAGTTCGTCTGTAAAAATATTGTTTACAGATATTATGCTCACACTTTTCCCTGAGCAAACGCAAAGACATTTTGGTTGTGTTGACGAACTTCAAGAAGCATTCGACCAATTGCAACTTCGATTGACTCGCCTTTTGCGTTCGATGCAGCAACATCTTAAAGACGATGCTCGTGCAGTAGCTTCGGATTTTATTCAACAATTACCAGAAATTTATCGAGTTTTACTGACTGATATTCAGGCAATTGTAACTGGGGACCCTGCCGCTCAAAGCGAATACGAGGTCATTCGGTCTTACCCAGGTTTTTATGCTATTGCATTTTACAGATTAGCCCATGCCCTATACCTGATGGAAATCCCGATGATACCAAGAATCCTGACCGAATATGCTCATTCTAAAACTGGAATCGACATTCACCCTGGGGCAGATATTGACGAATATTTTATGATTGACCACGGCACTGGTGTAGTTGTTGGCGAAACCACAACCATCGGAAAACACGTAAAAATCTACCAAGGCGTTACGCTGGGGGCATTATCTGTGAGTAAAGAAATGGCATCCCTCAAACGCCACCCGACCATAGAAGACCATGTTGTGATTTATTCTGGAGCGACCATTTTGGGCGGAGAAACCTTTGTGGGGCATCATAGTATCATTGGTGGAAACGTCTGGCTGACTCGGAGTGTTCCTGCAAACACCAAGATTTACCATCAAGAGCAAGTAAAGATTTTGCAGTAAATGTAGAACTTTGACAAAATACTTTTTGATATGGAACAAAAAAAATCGCTGCTTTAGAAAAAATCGCTCGACAAATGTTGAGAGATAAAGAAATTATTGAGAAAGTTGGAATAACAAGAGCTGCTGAAGAATATGAAATTAAATTTGTCATCCCCGAATCCTTATCCCACTTACCAAGAAAAGAACGGGAATGATATTTTCTTTACTACACAAGGTGGTAATCAGTACAAATAATCAAAAAATGAAAACATATTACAATCCAGAAGATTTAAAACAATTTGGTAAAATCGGAGAATTTGGGGCTAAAGAAATGGCTGATAATTTCTTTAAATATTACGGCAATGTGTTTGCCGAAGGAGAATTGACGGCTCGTGAAAAATCTCTGATTGCACTGGCGGTTGCTCATGCGGTACAATGCCCGTATTGCATAGATGCCTACACACAGGACAATATCAGCAAGGGCGTTTCGGACGGACAAATGATGGAGGCTGTTCATGTAGCAGCTGCCATAAAAGGTGGAGCTACACTTGTGAACGGTGTCCAGATGATAAATAAAGCCAAAGAAATTTCTATGTAAAATGTCCCTAAAATCTCAGCATCATCAACTTTCAGATTCCAATTTTCAGTTAGAACTTCTTGAAAAAGAGGACATTACACCTTTTCATGAAAAATTGAAAACCTTCGGAATGTATCCATTGCAACCTTCTGGAATCCAGATTTTTCAGATAAATATTGGCAAAATGTGCAATCAAACTTGTGTGCATTGCCATGTGGATGCAGGTCCAGACAGAAAGGAAATCATGACTCGGGAAACGATGGAGTTATGCCTCAATATTCTGAAAAAAACCAACATTCCAATTGTTGACCTTACTGGAGGAGCCCCCGAAATGAATCCCAATTTTCGTTGGTTTGTTCAAGAACTAAAAGCGATTGGTAAGCACATCATCGTGCGTTGTAATCTGACTATTATTTTGGCTAATCCAAAATACCATGATTTACCAGAATTTTATGCCCAGAATGGTGTAGAAGTTGTATCATCTTTACCGTTTTATGAAGCCTCCAGGACAGACCGTCAGCGTGGTTCTGGAGTGTTCCAAGATTCTATCAAAGCTCTCCAAATGCTTAATTCCGTGGGTTACGGAATTGAAAGTACTGGTCTGATTATCAATTTGGTATATAATCCTGCGGGGGCATTTTTGCCAAGTTCACAAGCAGCTCTCGAACGTGATTTCAAGCAGGTTCTTCACACAAAACATGGCATCGTTTTCAATCAACTTTTTGCGATTACAAATATGCCAATTAGTCGATATTTGGAATATTTAATCAGAAGTGGAAATTATGAAAGCTACATGGAAAAACTCTTGGAAGCCTTCAATCCATCGGCGGCAGTAAATGTGATGTGCAAAAATACAATTTCGGTAGGTTGGGATGGCTTTTTGTATGACTGTGACTTTAACCAAATGCTGGATTTGAAAGTAGAGAAATCTGCTCCTCAACATTTACAAGACTTTGATTTAGAGATACTTAACTCCAGAAAAATCGTTCTTAATCAGCATTGTTACGGTTGTACAGCAGGGGCTGGAAGTAGCTGCGGAGGAGAGGTTGCTTCTCAATGAAAAATGATGAATTAAAAATTAAAAATGATGGTTCTCTGATGGTTTTGTGGATTAGCTTGTGTAGGGGCGAATAATTTTCGTATAGCCATAGTTTTTAACAGAAAAAAAATATTTCTTATTAACGGATATTTATACGTATTTGGATATTTACAACTTTTACGATATTTACAAAAAATCTGTTAATCAATCATAAATGCCAGTACACAACGCATTAATAATCTTCATCAAAAACCCTCAATTAGGCAAAGTAAAAACCAGAATCGCTCAGGAACTGGGAGATGATGTTGCTTTGATGATTTATAATGATTTATTAAAAATCACTCAAAATACCGCATCACAAGCTAATTGTAGGAGAATTCTCTTTTATTCTGATTTCATAGACGAGTCAGATGATTGGGATAATACCCTGTATGACAAGCAGTTACAAAAAGGAGATGACCTCGGCGAACGCATGAAAAATGCGTTTGAGTATGCTTTTTCAGACCCCATCATTCAGCACGTTGCAATTATCGGGAGTGACTGTCCGCACTTGGCAACTTGGCATATCGAGAAGGCTTTCATCGGTCTTGACACACATGATTTTTCCTTAGGACCTGCCCAAGACGGAGGTTATTACTTACTGGGAATGAAGGAGTTACAAAGAGAAATTTTTGATAATAAAGAGTGGAGTACATCTTCTGTACTGACTGACACCCACAACCAAATGCGAATCATGAGGAAATCATGCTATTTGTTGCCTGCCTTGGCGGATGTTGATACTATTGAAAATATCTCGCTTCTGGGAAAAGAATACATTTAAAACTAAAAAAATGAGTTTAGAGTAAACGAGTCTATCAACTTGGACTCATCAATTCTAAACTCATCAATTCTAAACTTAAAGTTCTATCTTTCAAAGAATTCATAAACATCAATACTGTTCAAATAAACACCATCGAACCCTTCATTTACTATTTTTTTGATGTATGAGGCATCATTGCCATAAAGAATATTTTGCCAATCTTTCTTCCAGAATTTTACCTTAAAACTGCCCCTTGCATCAACATTTTCTCTGCTAATAAAATTTATGTTTGCTTGCCAATCTTTCTGCCAATAATAACGATAATTCTCTGCTTCCCCGATATTCATGTAACTAATAATCAGACGTTTACCTCCGTTAGCTTTTGTTTTTAAGCTATTGATTTCTTGACTCGTAAATGCAGTTTTGTTAAAGTCAGCATCCATAATTACTACATCATAATTCGTACTCTTGATAGCCTGTAAATAACTATTTTTGGTACTATAATTTTCTGAATTTAGCAGATACATGAAATTTTGTGCTTGATTCAATGACGTAACGTCTGATTGGTTATAAGCTAAAATTGATGGCGTATAAGTAGGAATCAGATTGAGGTCTTGATTGGTTGCAAATGAAATATATCCTTTTGCTCGGTTTTGTTCATAAGAATCATTGATGTAATCTTCTGATTCACAAAAATCTACCACCATTATTTTCTTTCCATTATTTTTGAAAACATCTAATAAACTGGAAAAAAACTCGGTATCATCATCCGCAGTTGGTTCATTATCAGAAGAATAGCCATAAAAAACATTTTCCTGACCAATACCATCAACAGCCTTCAAATAATTTTGGTCGGGTGTGCCATCAGACTCGCCGTTGGTTGTCACTAATGCTACGCCATTCTGAGGAATTACTAAGAAATTGGGTTGCTGTTTTTTGGCGTACTGAGAGATATTCTGCACCAGATTTCGCATTTCTTGACGGTAATCAGAGATTCCGTCTGGCTCAATTTTGGTTGAGTCACAGGCTATAACAGTAATAATCAATACTACCGATAAGCAAGAAAGTAGTCTTGTTTTCATGATTTTTTCGGGAAAAAGGTAATTTCACATTCAAATAGTTTTAGCAATAGAAAATGTCTATTCTTTAGAGTTACTTTACTCAAAAAGGATTAATGCCAAGGTTAAAACTTGTACGAAATATTGAAGAAATCAGTGGGGTATAATTGAAGATTACTACGCAATGTAATGATTTTTAGGTACTTATCAAAATATCCTATGACTTAATAAACGTCAAATACTTGATTTTTGTTTCATGAAATGCCTTAAATTCACGCTTCTGTAAATCAAATAATTACTACCTTTGTTCGAGATAAGCAATAAACTAAATCACATGAAAATTTTAGAGCCAAACGGATTAGTCGATAACCTGTATAAATATGTTCATACAAATATCGAAATCACGAAAATTGAGGTACAGGAACGAATCGAGGATGCTTCAAAAAAAGCTGTAATTGCGGGAGTCTTGGCACTTACAGGGGCGATATTTCTTGTGTTCTTTTTCATCACAATTGCCCTAATGCTCAATCATTTTTTGGATAGTAATTTCATTGGATTCCTGATTGTTACGCTACTTTTGGGTATTGTTCTGGGCGTTGTTTTTTACATGACCAAAGACCATTTACTAAAAAAACCTACCGAAAACTCAATAAAATTACCCGAAGAAGACACAGAAAACGCATTACTAAACGAATAATCGCTATTTTTTTATATTTTTGAACAATTTTAGTGAGAATGTTCTGTTTTAAGTTTTGTTGATGTAGAACCTATTTCAGAGAAAAATCAGGCTTTTACAAAATCTCAACCTTAAAATTTATCCATATTATGATTCCAGCAGTTAGTCCAAAAAAAACCTCAGAACGCAAACGAGAACTTTACAAAGAAGCTCAAGCATATAAAAATGCCATTGACGGGCAAGTTAATGATATCAAAACCGAAACGCTCAGAATCAGTAAAACTGCTGTGGTAATAGGCGGTGTTTTGGCAGGCGTATATTTGTTGGTTCGTTGGTTTTCTTCTGATGACGATGAAGTACAACCAGTCACGACAATTGCCTTAAACAGTGATAACCAGAACACTCCAATTTTAATGAAATCTGAAATAGTCTCAGAAGATTCATGGCTTGTGAAATCCATTAAAGGTTATATCCTGACTTTTTTGGTGAGTATTGCTAAAGAAAAAATTATGGAAGCCATGTCTTTAATGAAAGGCGAACCATCAGCACAGGAAACGGCTTAATTTGAAAATTTGGAAATTTCTTAATTTGAAAATAAGTCGTGCCTACCATCAAAATTATTTCAGGACGGGACAACTTAGGAGCGGAACGCCGCCCGCTTATACATTGGACTTAATACAAGTTCACAAAAACAAAGAAAATTGAAAGTTATTTTACAGAAAATCCATCATCTTCGTACCGAAAATCGCAAAGCATTTGCTGTCCTGATTGACCCTGATAAGGTTAGTCTGGATACACTTCCGACTTTGTTGAAACTGAGCGTAGAGAACAATGTTGATTACTTCTTCGTGGGTGGAAGTTTGATTACGAGCCACATCATGGGCGAAGTAATCTCGATGATTAAAGCCCAAACCAATATTCCCGTAATTTTATTTCCTGGCAATAGCGTACACATTGACAATCAGGCAGATGCAATTTTATTTTTGTCTTTAATCTCTGGAAGAAACCCTGATTTCTTGATTGGTCAGCACGTGATTTCTGCTCCGATTCTCAAGAAAAGCGGTCTCGAAATCTTGCCAACGGGCTATATGTTGATTGATAGCGGACGCCAAACCACGGTTTCTTATATTTCAAATACAACGCCTATTCCGCACGACAAAGCAGGTGTTGCTGCTTGCACTGCAATGGCTGGCGAAATGTTAGGTTTACAATTGATTTATTTAGATGCAGGTAGTGGAGCTTTGAATGCGGTTTCACCAGAAATGATTGCCGCTGTTCGGCAATCGGTTGATATTCCAATCATTGTTGGTGGAGGAATCAATTCTGTACAAAAAGCAAAAAATGCCCTCGAAGCAGGTGCAGATTTGATTGTTGTAGGAAACGGAATTGAACAAAATATTGATTTACTACAAGAAATTACTGAGGTTATCAGAAAGGCAAATGTTTTAGCATTGAGCTATGAGCATTGAGCTATGAGTGGAGAAGGTGTTTTAGAACTTTCCTTCTCCAGTCTTAATTCCTTATTCTTTTCCCATATTGTCATTGATACTTCCCCTTCCCGAATTTTCTCTTCATGTTCGCTTCCGAACAAAAGTGTATCAAAAATGAACGCTTTTATTTCTTTAAACTGAATTTAATTATTTGATTATCAGATAGTTATGTGTATTGGCATGGTCTTTTTAGTGATTAATTATTGGATTATTGGATTTTGAATTGCCGAAGAGGACTAAAATTCCTATTCTGTTAATTTAAACTTCGATGGCATAAAACCATTATAGCCCTTCGCAACCATTTAGCCTATAATGACTGCCGTTTATCCTAAAACAATTTAGTGACTAAATTTTCATTCGTAAACTTGACTTATCAAAATGAAATCTATTAACATTATGCAAAACAGCATTCGCCAATTTATTATCGCAGGACTTTGTACAGTTGGATTTTTCGCCAATGGTCAATCCGCTATGCAACGCAGTGTTGACGGCTCAAGTGCTGCCACAAAAATGACACTCCAACAGGCAGTGGACATGGCTCTGAAAAATAATATTTCAGTAAAACAAACTGAAATACAAGTTCAAAATGCAGAACTTACACTTCAACAATCAAAGTTTAATCAGTTGCCTAATGCCAATGGTTCAATAAGTGAGAACTTTAACTTTGGACGAACAATTGACCCGTTTACCAATGTCAGTGGTACGAGAAGTATCAATAGCAATAATTTGGGCGTGAACGGAGGAGCTATGCTTTATAATGGTTATTTATTAAAAAATACCATTGCCCAAAACGATATTTTATTGAAGGCAACTCAGCAAGATATGCAAGCCATGAAAGACAATGTTGCCTTACAAGTAGTTTTGGCATACTTGAATATCTTGAATGCAGAAGACCAAATGTCAATTGCAAAAACTCAGACGGACATCACAAAGTTACAAATTGAACGTACCGATAAATTAGTGAGAGCAGGGTCTTTGGCACAATCAACACTTTTAGACCTCAAAGCACAATTAGCCAACGAAGAAACAACAATTGTAACCTTCCAGACTCAGCTTGAATTAGCTAAATTAACTCTTATACAGTTATTGAATGATACAAATATTAGCGATGTTGCCTTAGATAGAATCTCAGTACCTACACCTTCTGCAACTGGGTATGACGTCTCTGCCTCAAAAATCTTTGATGTTGCAGAAAGTAGCCAGCCACTTATCAGAGCTTCTGATTTAAGAGTAAAAAGTGCTGAAAAAGGAATGGAGATTGCTCGGGCAGGTTTCATGCCACAAGTAACATTTGGATATGGTCTTGGAGCTAACCAATCAAATACTCAAAAGAAAGTAATTTTTGACGGCTTTGAAACTGTAACTTTAGGAAATGCACAAATAGACGGGAGAATTATTCCTATTACGGGACAACAACCAAGATACCTTGACGGTGGAACTCTTGGATATTTTGATCAGTTACAGAATACTTTCAATTACGGATTTAATCTAAGTTTAGGAATTCCTATTTTCAGTAAATTCATAAACAAAACAAGGGTTTCGCAAGCTAACTTGCAGAGAACCAATGCTTTGTATGAAGCACAGAAAACTCGCCAGACGCTTCGCCAGAATATCGAAACTGCTTATACCAATATGACCAATGCAGCAAAACGCTTTGAGTCATTTTCAATTCAGGTAACTGCATTGGAGGAATCGTTTCGTGCATCAGAAAGTCGTTTCAATGCTGGGGCAATTGATTTTGTAGCGTATAGTTTACAAAAAACAAACCTCGACAAAGCTCGTGCAAACTTGGTACAAGCAAAATATGATTATGTTTTCAGAACAAAAATTTTAGATTTTTATCAAAATAAACCGCTCACATTTTAATTACAAATGAATGAGAGCTATTGTAAGAAGTATAAAGTGTTCAGTCTTGCAGCCAAAACTTGAGACTTAATACCTAATACTTAGTACATTTTCTTTCATTCAAAAATTCAACATTACTAAATCATGGCAAAGAAATCTTCAAGTAAAATTTGGTGGATATTAGGTGGAATCGTATTAACTACCTTCGGCGGTTTGTTCGGTGCAAAACAAGCAGGACTTATCGGTAAAGAAGAATTGACAGAAGTAGAATTCGGCAAAGTAAAAAAGGCTGATATTACCGAAAGAGTTTCGGCTTCTGGAAAAATTCAACCAGAGGTAGAAGTAAAACTTTCTTCGGAAGTTTCGGGTGAAATCGTAGGCTTGTACGTTACAGAGGGCGATTCTGTTGTGGCAGGACAACTATTAATCAGAATTCGTCCTGATAATTACGAATCACTTTTGGCACGTGCCGAAGCCCAAGTAAATTCATCAAAAGCATCTTTGGAGCAAACAAAAGCCGTTCAAGCTCAGTCAGAATCAAGATTGTTAAAATCAAAAATTGACTATGACCGTAACAAAAAATTACACGACGATAAAGTAATCTCTGATGCAGAATTTGACCAATTTAATTCTCAATATTTAGTTTCAAAACAAGATGTTGAATCTGCAAAAGCTAATGTTCAGGCGGCTTCTTTTAACGTAAAAAGTACAGAAGCAGCTTTGAAGGAAGCCAAAGTTAACTTAACAAAAACTACCATTACTGCTCCGCAAAGTGGCACAATTTCAAAATTGAATGTTGAATTAGGTGAACGTGTTTTGGGAACGTCTCAGATGACGGGTACGGAATTACTAAGAATTGCCAATTTGAACAAAATGGAAGTTCGGGTAAATGTGAATGAAAATGATATTACTCGTGTTAGTATGAATGACACCGTGATTATTGATGTGGACTCATATTCATCAACTGGACGTAAATTCAAGGGATTGGTTTATGAAATTGCGAGTTCTGCGAATGGTTTGTCTTCTTCGGCAGCGTCAATTTCTACGGATGCAGTTACTGAATTTGAAGTGAAAATTAGAGTTTTACGCTCGTCTTACTCAGATTTATTGAAAGGAAGACGTTCTTATCCGCTCAAACCAGGCATGACAGCCTCGGTAGAAGTCATCACTGACCGTCGGAATGGTGTAGTTTCTGTACCGTTAGCCGCAGTAACAACCCGTGACCCTGACGCAGCAAAAGAAGGTGAGAAAAAAGAAGGGCAAGAGGACAACAAAACCGATGAAAAAAAGGTTAATAATAAGAAAGATAGAATCAAAGAAGTGGTTTTTGTGAATGAGAAAGGCAAAGCCAAAATGAAGGAAGTTAAAACTGGAATCTCGGACTTTGATAATATTGAAATTCTATCTGGTTTGTCAGAAGGAGAAGAAGTAATTTCTGGACCTTACCTCACGGTTTCAAAGAACTTGAAAGACGGAGAAGCCATTAAAAAGAAAGAGATTTCTAAAGATAAAAAGAAGTAACCACTAAAAAGACAATTAGTTTGGTTTAGGGTTTATGATGTAAAACCTGCCTCAGTTTTGAGGCAGGTTTTCTATTTTTATT
>JAAFJL010000011.1 GCA_013298865.1 Cytophagales bacterium
ACAAAGTTTCACAGAGTTAAAAGAGTAATTTCTTCGTGTAACTCTGTGAAAAACTTAGAGAAACTCTGTGACCACAAAATTTGTCAGAGAACCATTATATTTTGTGGGAATTCATAAATTTACCATTACCTCCTCAGCAATTTCAAGCGTTTTATCTATCTCTGATTCAGTATGAACGGCTGAAATATACCAAAGCCCACGCCCGATAATGCGAATTCCTTTATCGTGCATACCCGCCACAAATTTTCCTAATTTTACTTTATCATAAGACATTACATCCCTAAAATCTTTTACTTTCTTCAAGTCAGTAAAACCTGTGTGCAACATCGGTCCAAGTCCTTGTACTAATAGATTGCTTTGCTGTTTTTTGCCAATTTCTTTTAGTCCATTCATGAGTTTCAAGCCCAGACGGTAGATGTTTTCATAAATACCAGCCTGTTCTAAAACCTCAATCGTTCCCAAAGCAGCCGCAACAGTCGAACAACTCGAATTCATCGTTCCAGCATGAATTACCTTACCTTCAACGATTAAATTCATCCATTCTTTTTTACCCACAATGGCAGAAATCGGATAACCACTTGCCATCGCTTTGGCAAAAATTGACAAGTCTGGCGTGATTTTGTAGTAGGCTTGTGTTCCGCCCAAAGCCGTTCGGAAGCCAGTAATTACTTCATCGAAAATGCAGGTCATGTTAAATTCATCACATAAATCTCGGATGCCTTGCAAAAAACCTTCTTCTGGCAAAATGCAACCACTATTGCACATGATTGGCTCTGTAATTATTGCCGCAATTTCGTGGTGATGTTGTAGAACCGTTTTTCGTAATAAATCCAGATTATTCCAAGGAATGGTGATGAATTCTGAATCTACACCATCGGGTAAACCTGCCGTCCACGGGAAAACGGTTGGGTTCTCAATATCACCCATTTGCTCTACGGATGGAGCTGAAATTGCCCATGCCACATTGTCTAACCAACCGTGATAATGTCCTTCAAAACGAAGAAATTTTTGCTTGCCCGTTTTCGCTCGTGATAATCGAAAAGCGGTTTGCACAGCCTCAGAGCCATCTAAACAGAATCTCATCAATTCGGCAGAGGGAATGATTTGTTGTAATTTTTCAGCCAATTCAACTTCTAAAATATGTTGTCCTGCGTACAATTGCCCAAATTTTGCGTAATCTTCTACACGCTTAACCACGTGAAGATGATTGTGTCCGAGCAATAAAGGACCTTGACTTAGCGTAAAATCCAAGTATTCATTTCCATCAACATCATAAATTTTATTGCCTGAAGCATGGGAATAAAATATGGCGTGAGGGTGATTATATTTTCTAAATTCAGAAGCCACACCACCAGCAAGAGATTTTTTTGCTCTTTCTAATAATTGGGCTGATTGACTGTAATTCATAACACGAGAATTAAAGAATGTAATACAAAATTGTAAACTTAGAGAGTTAGAGAATTAGAGATTGTATTTCGATTTTTCCCATAAATCTATATTTTAAACTTAGAGATTATATTTCATTTTTTCTCTAAATCTCTAAACCTCTAAGTTTCATAATCCGAGGTTAAGAAATTTTCACGATAGCATCAATTTCTACCTTCAAGTTTTCGGCTAAAACCGACTGTACGGTTATTCTGGCGGGTTTTATACCTTTAAAATAACTTTCATATACGACATTATACCTATCGAAATCATTGATGTCAGCCAAATGAACGGAGCATTTCACGATGTCATCCATTGTTCCACCCGCAGACTCAATAATGGCTTTGATGTTATCCAAAGTACGTGCGGTTTCTTCTTCGATTGTTCCTAAAATAAATTTAGAAGATTTAAAATCAACGGAAACCTGACCACTGACGAACAAAAATCCGTCAATAAGTACGCCGTCTGAATATGCCCCTGTGGTAAAATTTGGGTCTCTGTCTGGATGAGCTATTTTTTGTTTTTGCATTTTTTTATTTTAAATTAATCTTTGTGATTTTTTATGCCTTTGTGGTAAAAAACTACTGGTAAATCTTATACAATCCTGCATCATGGGCATTGATAGGCTTTGAAAATCCGTCTTTAAACGTCCCTAAGTCCTTATTTGCCCACAAATCTCTTACTTTGTATTCCGACCCCGAAAGTCCCAATTGCTTCCAAGTAACTTTGGTATCGACAGGTTCGATAGACTCCCATTGATTGAAAAATGCTACATATTTATCTTGTTTGTCAGGCACATCAGCAGCCCAAATTACAATAGCGTTTTTAAATTTAATTTGTCTGCCATTGATTCCATTTCTATTCACTTCCAATGCTTCTTTATTGGTAATTAAGGACAACGTTTGCGGGTCTGTTTCGGGTAAATGTCCCCCGATAAACAAAGGCATTTTTGAAATATACCACAACGATAAAAGCGTATGCAATTCATTTTTCGTGAAATTAGAAATACGTGCTTTCGGACCTTTATAGGATAAGCCAATTCCAATTTTACCAACGGGCAACATATCTAAATCTGGATAAAAACCTTGTTCAGTTTGTTTAGAAGCAATATTTGCCGCCGAAAAGCCTTTCTTTAACATCTCCCAGACATCCCAAAAATCGTAACCTGTGCGAGACATATGAGCATTCTTTTTCAAAATATCATAAGGGATTCCATCGGGAACAACGCTGATGACCATCTTTCTGCCCGAGCTTCTAATTGCTTTACTGATTCCTTCTAATTCTGGAACGTTCACCACGTCATCTACTTTTACGAAATCAAGTCCCCATTCTGCATATAACTTATAGACTGAATTAAGATATGCTTGCGAACCAGGTTTTTTCATGTCAATTCCATAATATCCATCGTACCAAACACACCCACTATCAGGTTGAGAAATTGAATTTGCCGTAAATTCTGTACCTTCAATTTTTGTATTATTATCAGAAGCCTTCCACGGAATACCACGCATCATGTGAACCCCAAACTTCAAACCTAAACTATGAATATAATCAGCCAAAGGTTTGAACCCTTTACCATTTTTTGCGGATGGATATTTGGTTGTATCGGGTAATAATCGTCCAAACTCGTCCATGCTATAATCTGGTTTTGTGGACATTCTTTCGTGGGCAAAATCCTCAAAATTACTACCTTTGGCATCTGCATACCAATTGGCATCAATCACAATGTATTCATAACCAAGTGATTTGAGGTTTTTTGCCATGAAATCTGCATTAGCTCTCACTTGTGCTTCATTAACTGTCCACCCAAAACTATCCCAAGAATTCCAACCCATTGGCGGATTTGGTGCAAGCGTTTTATCAATCGGGGGGACATCGGTTTGACTATCAGAATTGCTTGTTTTTGATTTATTTGAACAGGCATTTAAAATAAATAAAATCCCTAAAAATGAGCCATATTTTAATAAATGGGTAAATTTCATATTTTGTATTATTTTAAGTATTGTTAATTTTGACATATAGACTCCGACATAACACATTTGGATTGAAATTCAGTAATTCGGCTCAACTTCCCGAAAGTTTAAAACTTTCGGGAAGTTCCTACTCCGATAAGTTATGTCACACGCTGAATTAAGATTTTAAACTCCAATGTTCCATTTTATAACCCCAAAAACCATATCCCCAAAGCACTAAATACACAGGAATCATCATCAGCATTGCAGTTTGTGGATGTTGAGGATTTATATCGACCAATTTTCCGAAAAATAATGGTAAAATTGCTCCACCGATGATGCCCATTAGTAACATTGCACCTCCAATTTTAGTGAATTTACCAAGATTTCTCAACGACAACCCCCAGATTGTTCCCCAAAGCATCGCCGTTCCAAAACCCATGAGTGCTACCAGAAAGATGGAAGTTTTCCCTTCGGTAAAATAAGAACCAATGGCTAATAAAATGCCCCATAAAGCCGTGAATTGAAGGGTTTTATGTTGAGAAATATATTTGGGAATAAGAATAATAGTAGCTAAATATCCTGCTAACATGGCAATTAGGGCATATATTGGAAATATTCGGGCATCGGCAATCGAAAGTCCCAAAGCCCTACTATAAATTATGATACTATCAACAGGAATGACCTCGCAAGCAGATGCAAAAAACAGCGTAACTACGCCCAAAATTAAATACGGGTACTGAAAAACACTTTCACGTGATTCTATTTCAACTACTTTACCATCAATCTCTGTTTTGGAATCATCAATTTCGGGCAATTTTGAAAGTTGAATTACCAATGCCATCAATAGCAAGATAACAGAAATAACAATGTATGGATTGACAATTTTTAGAGCATATTCATCCAATACTTTTGCCTTTTCAAACTCGTTTAAGGTGCTAATATTGGCAATAATTTCGTCAGCATTTAATAAAAAGATTGAGCCTAAAACAGTAACACTAAAAATGCCTGCTGTTTTATTAGCAAGCCCCAAAAAACCTACTCGTTGTGCTGTACTTTCAATAGGTCCAAGGATAGCAATATAGGGATTTACAGCAGCCTGTAAAAGTGTCAAACCTGTACCTGTAACGAAAAGTCCACTCAGAAATAGACTATACGTTCGTGTGTAGGCAGCGGGAATAAACATAAGCGTTCCGACAGTCATAATTATCAATCCCAAAACCATTCCTTTCTTGTATTTTGTCTTTTTTAAGACCCAAGCACTCGGCAAAGCCATGACAAAATAGGCAATATTTGCTGCAAAAATCACCAAAGATGCTTGAAAATTATTGAGTTCTAAGCATATCTGAAAGTAGGGAATTAGTATGCCGTTTACCCAAATAATAAAACCAAAAACAAAGAAAATAAAAGTAATGATGGTTAATGAAAGGATATAATATTTGTTCTGATTCATGTATAATTTTGGTTATATTTTACAAATTATATCAATTTTAATTCGTCTCCAACACTTATAATTCCCGTTCCATTAAAGACAATATTTCGTCCGAATTCTATATTTTTATTTCTCAATCTATACTTCGACAAGGTTTTAAGTGGTTCATTATCAGAACCTAATATTCCAGTTTCTGGATTTACATTTGGAATTTTACAACGAGCACAATTTTCAAGTCCCGTGAAATAAGCATCATTTATAGTAAAATTCTCAAAACTATCTTCCTGATTTGGCGAACCTCCCGAAAAAACAATATTGGGTCTAAATCTTTGAATTGAAAATTGTTTTTCTGAACGAGCATTTAATTCTTTCATTGAGGCTTCTCCCAACAACAAAAATGGATAGGCATCTGCAAAAGAGGTAAATTTTCCTGCGGGATGATAGCCAGAAGTAGTATCCACAGGTCGCATACTTTCGTCGGGCATATAGACTAATTTACAATCTCCCCCCAACATATCACTCAGCCACTCATCGACTTCATTTTTTACGAATTTTGCTTGAACGGTTGCGTTCCAAATTGTCACATTTTCAAGATTGTTTGTATCTGTAACAAAAGGTATTTTTATTGGTATTTCAGGATATTCTCTTGATTTAATTGTTAAACCGTTCTCGTTTATTTCAACATCCAATAAAGCCATTTTTGGATATTCTCGCAAGGTCAAAAACTGATTATTTTTGTCCACAATCATCCATCTTCTATCATTTTTCAAACCACGATTTGTTACTTCGCTGGAAGAAACAGAGATGCCTGATAGTGACTTAACTGGGTATATAAAAAGTTGGCTTATTTTTAGCATATTTTTACCACAAAGGCACATAGGAAACAAAGGTTCTCCATGAGTTATGTAGTGTTATTTTATTAAATTTAAAATTATTTCCTTTGTATTCTTTATGGAGTGCCATCCAATGCCTTTGTGGTTAAAAACCCCGAATTAATCCTGCCAATTTTTCTCTAATTTCCTCTTCTGCATGATACTCTAAAAAGCTACTTCTGGCACGCCAAGTTTCGTAGCCTCCACGGTCAATTTCATGGGCAGGAGGGACGTAGCCGCCGTAAGAATTTGCCAAGGAAATTGTAAAGTAATTGTTTGAACTTACTTCTTGTTTAAGTTTCAGACCAGTTTCTGCAAAGAATTCTCCTGGCAAAGCTCCAATCATTAAACTCCCAATTTTGATAGCTTGAACGCCCACCGTCGAAGTATCAGGGAACTCGTTTAAAAGCAATTGCTCACGGTTATAAATCCGTTGAATCATATCACTTTTTAAGCTCAAATTTTCAAAATCATTGGCAATGAATTCTTGTTTAGCAATCTCTAATTCTTCGGGTGTGGGTTTCCTGATATTTAAGGTCAATTCATCATATTTTACCGAAATAATTGGCTCACTTTCCCAAGTTAAATTCTTTATTTTTTCGTATGCTTTTTGTGCCAAATCTCCCCCAATGAGCTTGGTTTTGGCATAATGCTCTTTGGGGAAACGGTCTGGATTCATGAAATCCCAGATGTTTACATCCCCACTCGTTCCATTACTCATCATACCAACAAAATCCTCATCAGCTCCCAATTTCTCTTGAATTTGTTTTGAAAATTCACCAAAATAATCTCCTGTGATTGAGTCATCGGGCCAATCACCTACGTAGTGCAAGGAGTAATTTGCCAAGACAGAAATCCATTTATCATCTAAACTTTTCACTGCCAAAAAGCTCAACTCTGGGTCTGTTGGTGCAGCAGGACCAATAATTTTATCCTCTCCTCCAAATGGATTTGTTTTGACAATATCGTTCTTTCGGGTAACTGGATTTTTAGCTTCGTAACCTTCTGCCATCAAATACCTACGACATCTTACATATTCGGGAACATCAACAGCACCAGAAGCGATTTTGGCGGGTTGAAGTTTATCTTTTGCCAATTTTACAGACTCAACAATCAAATCGGGTAGTTTCTTTTTGTAAGCAACGTCAGCAGCCCCACCCAAGAGATTGATAATATCACCTGCTGCATGATTATGATTACTTGCCAATAAAACATTCTTGGGTTCTATACCCGTTGTGGCTTGGATTCTTGATTTTACATCGTCCATAAAATCAGTATCCATGATACAAATATCTACTACGATGATCACAACGGTGATGTTATTTTCTTTAAAAACCAGAGATTTAGCATAAAGTGAATCATGAATAAAACGGGCATAATGAGGTAAAAAGTCAGCACCGATAATAGTACCAAGTGAAGGTGTAATGTCCACTTTTGCTGCTCCAGCATGAAAGTTTATACTTTTGGTCATTGTAAAATAGTATCAGTTTTTTGGGACTGATTTGATTAGAATGTAAGAGAGGATAGGTTTTTATTATGAAAAATCATGTTATTTCTCAAAATTATGTAATTTATTATACAGAAAATAATACTTTTATCTGTCTTTATGGTACTGTTTTACAATTAATCAACTTCCTACAAAGGTTAAACATCTCCGATGCTACTATCCCGACGACTATGGTGTGCCACAGACTATGGGAAACGGATTTTATTATTAGACTTCCGTTTAATTTCAATTCAAAACTCTGGCAGAATCATGGAGTATCAAATGCAGCAATGTGTATAATAAAAACAATAAAATTGAAGTGGACAGCGAAGGACGAAGAGAATGAAATTATGTGTTATTTTACAAAGACATTTTACAAAATCAACCCGTTTTATGAAAAAAGTTACGCAAAAATTCTTCTTGTTATTTTTATTTTCAGGAATAATTATGGGATATTCTCCTCAAAAAAATAATAAAGAAAGCGATAATTTAGTTACCCAAAAAATCCAAAAATCCATTGATTCTTGTTTTGCCATCGGTGGTGGAACAGTTCATATTCCAAAGGGGAAATACATTTCTGGCTCGCTCGTATTAAAATCTAACGTCAAATTATTTCTTGCAAAAGGAGCAATCTTACAAGGAAGTAATGATTATCACGATTATCAAAATGATGCTTTCATTTATGCCAAAGACGCTGAAAATATTTCTATTGAAGGCGAAGGAATTATTGATGGAGTAGATTGCTTCAATCCAAATGGAGAGGAAAATTTCAGAGGACCACATTGCATCAGATTTTTGGACTGTAAAAATCTGATTATCAGAGGAGTACAAATTCAACAATCTGCCAATTGGGCAATTAATTGTAGATATTGTAGCAATGGAATTGTAAAAAATGTATCAATCAGAGGCGGACACGACGGGCTTCACACCCGATTCTGTAAGGATTTTAAAGTATCAAATTGCGATTTTCGTACGGGTGATGATGCCTTTGCGGGAAATGACAATCAGAATTTTGAAATTAAGGACTGCAAAATAAATACCTCTTGCAACGGTTTCCGCATGGGTGGCGAAAACATAAAAGTAAGCCAATGTACACTATGGGGACCAGGGGAATATCAACACAAAAGTCAGAAACGAAATAATATGCTTGCGGCTTTTGTGTATTTTTCACCAGCAGATGAACATCCAAAATTGATTAGTAAAAATTGGCAACTGAAAGATATAAAAGTGAGTAATGTAGATAATTTTTATGTGTATAATTTCAAAAATGGTCTGTGGCAAACTGGTAAACCTTTATCAACGATAATTTTTGAAAATATAGAGGCAAAGGGATTAGAAAGGGCGTTTGAGATTGACGGAGGTAATGATAAAAAAACTCAAATAACGATAAAGAACAGTCAGTTTTCATTTCGGGAAGGCTTAAAAAAAGTTTCAGGTAGTTTTGAAGGGGCAAAACACAAATCAAATGCTTTTGTAAATGCCTCAAATTATGATTTCATTGATTTCAAAAATGTTCAGTTTGAAAAAAACGGTAAAGTCGAAAAATTGAGCAAAAAGTCAAAAGGTGTTTTAAAGATTTTAGAGTAATTATCATCCATTCGCTAACCAGTCCAAAAAGGCGGTTACTTTCAATTTCCCCACAACAATTTGTTCTTCAAACGGCAGCATAAGATTAATCACAATTTTGCGATTGAAATAATGAGAAGCATCTTTGATTGCCTTACGATTAACCAAAAATTGCCGATTGGCACGAAAGAATGTTGGCTGAAATGTTTTTTCTAAAATATCTAATTTCTGAGAAAGTAAATGCCTTTTTTGGTCGAATGTATAGGCAAAAACAGTATTGTCTTCAATATAAAACAAGGCGATTTTATCACCCTCCAAAGGAATGATTTTATCGCCTTGTTGCATGATAACCGAAGGTGTTTTTGTTGGAAAAAGTTGATTTTTTAAGAGGCTCATCAAATTAGGCATTGTGTCTTCTTGCGGAGCTAATTTCGCTTTCAAAGAATGATATTTTTCTAAGGCTTTCTCGACGGTATTTTTTGAGAATGGTTTCAATAAATAATCAATTCCAACGGTTTTGAATGCCTGAAGGGCATATTCATTGAAAGCCGTACAAAAAATAATTGGCGTATGATTATTGATTTTTTCAAAGATTTCAAAACTGAGTCCATCACCTAATTCTATGTCTGAAAAGATTAAATCAAGCTCTGGTTTGGTCTTAAAAAAATCAATGGCTTCATCCACCGAATGTAATAAAGCAACAATTTCAACATCCGAGTCAATGCCTTTTATGGTTTTGGCTAAATCCTTTGCTGTTAGTTTTTCGTCTTCGATAATGATGATTTTCATAGCCCCCTACCCCCCAGAAGGGGATTTTTTTTGATTAGATTAATTCAATAAATACCGTGAAATTTGTTTCAGTTTTAATGATTTCAATCTCAGAATTTGCAATTAATTGATACCGTTGATTCAAATTTTCTAAGCCCGTTCCAGATTTAACTTGGAGTGTTTTGGGCAATGAATTATTACTAACTTTTATACGATTTCCTTCTGCTGACACCTCAATTAACAGTGGTTTTTTATCCGTAAAAGCATTGTGTTTTATTGCATTTTCTACTAAAGTTTGTAAAGCATAAACAGGTATTTTTTTTGACAAATATTTTTCAGGAATATCAATCGGACATTGAAAAGAATCCCCAAATCTCACTTTCTGCAATTCGATATAATTCTGGGTAAAAGCCAATTCATCAGCTAAACTTACTACCTCATTATTTTTTGCTTGAACCGAATATCGCAAAAAATCAGAAAGCCTGACTGTGTAATCCTCCGCATTCGTGGGATTTTCACTTATTAATGATTTAAGCGTACTGAGGGCATTA
Organism: Cytophagales bacterium; assembly: GCA_013298865.1. GTDB lineage: Bacteria > Bacteroidota > Bacteroidia > Cytophagales > Spirosomataceae > JAAFJL01. The sequence goes on from JAAFJL010000011.1 coordinate 10,053, forward strand.
AAGAGAAAATGGGGCTGTAATTGTTGGAGTAGTATCAATTTTTGTGCCTCTAAATTATTGACCTTCAAACGCTCAATTTCTACCTCTGCATTTCTTTTCTGAAATTGTAAAATAATCGAATTTGAAATAATCAGTATAAGCGTATTGATGGCAACACCTGGAATGAATGGAAAGAAGATATTAACTTCATTAGGTTTTAAATGAAGACTTACAGCAACAGAAATGATGATGGCTTGGATAAATAACACAGTAGAATAACTCAAAATGTATCGTTTAGAGCTATTAGAATCTTTAATTTTTGAAAGAATAAAAATATTGATATTCCAAAATAAAAATATGATAAAAGCCAAAATAAGCCACAATATAAAAATCCTTGGCATTTGTATTTTTTCAAAAATAACCATGGGAACACTCGCCATCAATGACATGATGGGAGACGAAATAAAAGCAGCTTTCAAAAGTTTTTTCTTCATGTAACAAATATAGAAATTTGACTTTTGATTGCCTATATTTTTACTTTGAAGTGGACAAAATTAGGATTGAGGTGGGTGGAATCAATCATTAGTTTTGTGTAACCTATTCTTACTCCACTTTTGAGAGATTTTGCAATTTCTCTTTTACATTTATACAATCAGAAATACACTCACAAAGAAAATTCCTTAATGTTCAAAATTACAAATAAATTTTACCATGAATATGTTTGCAAATCTTAAATATTTTGTACATTCATAATTACAATTTATTCTAAACAATTTTTGGAATAGTTTTTGAACTATTTTCTTCACTTGATAAACCCATTAAAAACACTGATAACCAATGAAAACCAACTATCTACCTACACAGAGAATTATTCCGACTCTACTAATTGCCCTTTCGGATAAACTAACAGCTGAGCTTATTGCCTCTTTGGAATCGAAAAAACTGTTTAAAGTCGTAAACATAATGACTGACGGAGAACGTCTTTTTGAAAACTTAGAAATTCAAAAACCTGATTATCTATTGATTGATAATGAATTACCTAATGGAGGCGGTTTGGGGTTCTTGAAAAAATTAGATCGAATAAGACCTACTACAAAAGTTATCGTTTATTCGAGTAACGCAAACCCTGATTTCCTGAAAGTATTTTTGTCATCCCCTGCACTCGGATTTATTCAGCAAGGCTGTGGAATTACTGAATTCACTCATTGTCTTCAAAAAGTATTTGAGGGGAAGAGGATGGTTTTCTCTCAGGTTTCGGATTTTACAACAAAAATCTGTCATAATGAACAAGACGAGGTATCTCTGTATGATTTAACAAAATTATCTGAACGAGAAATGGATGTATGGGAATTATTAGCGGATGGAAAAGCAGAAAAGGAAATTGCAGAAGTTCTTTTTATAAGTACGAGTACCGTGAGAACTCACAAGAATAGAATTTCTGAAAAATTAGACATAAAAGGTAAAATGAAGCTATCAAAATTGGCTTTATCATTTTAGAAATTTGGTTGATTTTTTAAAACGTATAGTTGATAACGTTATCCACCAAATGGTGGATAACGTTATCAACAAAAATCAACCATTTGGACTATTGTTTCTTAAAAAAATATCTCAGAAATTTGCCAATGTTCTATCAAACGTTCTGTAATTAAGTAGAACCTATTACTTCCTTTTACTTTCATAAATCTTTCGCTCGAATTGACCAAATCATCCATAACAATTTGATTAATGTTTTAGCGTATTTTAAAATTTACCCGTTTGATTATATCTAAAAAATTGGCGTATCTATTTTTTTGAAAATTTATTACAACATTATACCCATGAAAAGAATATTTATATTACTAAGTCTCATCTTTTGTATTCAAACAACTTTTTCACAAAATAATACATTTCCTACTTCTGGTAATGTTGGAATTGGTACGATAAGTCCATCTAAGAAATTAGAAGTAACTTCACCAGAAGTTGAAGTTTCAATATTTAAAGGTACAAGTGGAGCAGCAGCTTTTAGATTCTATAATGAGATTAGTAAAGGAATAACATTATCTACTTATAGTTCAGCATATCCAATTAGCTCTGGAAGCCCATTTAACGTTGGAGCAAATGGGTCAATTATTGTTCATGATGCGAATGCACCTTTTGCAATTGGTACATGGGGATGGGCTCAACCATTAATTTTTGGTACAAATTCGTCTGAAAAAATGAGAATTTTATCTAATGGTAATGTTGGGATTGGAACGAGTATTCCTTCTCAAAATTTAACTATTGCTAATAATAATTCCACAACACTTCGTCTGGAGTCCACAAATGCTCCTACAGTCTATTACTCAGAATTGACCTCTAATTATGATGGAGCAGAAAGACTTTCTTTAAGTACTGGGGCTTCAAAATTGTTCGGCAACAAAGCAATTTTAAACAATGGCTTCCCTCAAACATATCTAAATGATTATTATGGTTTAGCATTCACAACAGGTGTTCAAAGTCCAACTTTAGCAAATGTAAGAATGGTTATTGATAACACAGGGAATGTTGGGATTGGCACAACGACTCCTGCACTAAAATTTCATGTAGCTGGTGACACAAGATTAGATGGCAACCTTTACTTAGGTGGAAGTGGAGATGGAAAATCATTCCTAAGTTTTTTTGTAGATAGAAATACCTCAAATCCTTATTTCGCAGGCTTTGATTATAATAATAACACGGGTTGGACGGGTTGGAAAGGCACACATCAATTTATTCAAATTAACGATAATGGATTCTTTGATATACGTAAAGCAGCAAATAGTGCAGCTGTTGGAACAAACCTTCTTAGAATAGTTGCCAGTACAGGTAATATTGGTATTGGTACAGATTCACCGACTCAAAAATTAGACGTAAATGGATCAGCTTTATTGAGAAATGGAAATAGTGCTGGTGGGTTTACCAATGACCAATTACTATTTGGTTGGAATAATACTCCAAATTATTTACACTCAATTAAAACAAGACATCATAGTGGAGTTGCTTCTGGAAATGCAATAGATTTTTATACTTGGAAGCAAGGAACAGATGGTGGTGGATCTGTTGGAACTCAACACGTAATGACTTTAGATGGACAAGGTTTTGTAGGTATTGGTACAACTGCACCATCTCAAAAGTTAGATGTTAGAGGTAGTATTCTTGTTGGAGAAGATATAAATGATGCAGCAATCACATTGAGGAATAGAAAGGATGGAGCATTTAAAAATGATTTCCTAATTGCAAGTAAAGGAGATTATACCTATTTAGGCAACTACCAAAATAATGCTTTGGGAATTTATACTGGTAATCAAGAAAGAGTTTGGATTACAGGTACAGGTAGCGTTGGTATTGGTACAACAACTCCTACAAATACATTAGACGTTAATGGTTCGTTTAGAGTCCGAAACCTTATTGAAATGTCAACAAACACAGATTTTATTTGGAATGCTTATTATGCAAATGGAGGCTGGAAGTATAGAGCAAATGGATTCGCAGGGGGATTCTATCAAGATGGAACAGGGGGATTAGCATTTAATATTGCTCCAAATGGTACAGCAGACGGAACACTAACTTTTCAAAGAGCTTTTACAATATTGAATAATGGAAATTTTGGAATAGGCACAACATCCCCATCAGAAAAATTAGAAGTGGCTGGGAATGTAAGAGTCAATGGGAATTTTAATATTATTAATACCACAAATAAGATAGTCGGATTTGATGATCCAGCAAATTATTACATTGGTTATTACCCTGTCACAGGTACCGCAGGTTTAAATATTCATTGGTTTGGAGGCATTAGACTGGGGGATAAGACTGGTGATGTTATGCAAATTTCGGATGGTAACGTGGGCATAGGTACAACTGATACAAAAGGCTACAAACTCGCAGTTGGTGGCGAAATGATTGCAGAACGTGTTGTAGTAAAATTGAAAGCTACTTGGCCAGATTATGTTTTCAAGACTGGGTATAGTCTTCGTACTTTATCTGAGGTTGAGCGTTTTGTGAAAACTAATAATCACTTACCAGATGTACCTTCTGAGGCAGAAGTAAAAGAAAAAGGAATAGACATGGAGCAAATGAATGCAACGCTTTTGAAAAAAGTAGAAGAATTGACTCTCTATATGATTGAACTACAAAAGCAAAATGACCTATTGAAAAAACGCATGGACGGGCTGGAAAAGAAGTAGAAATCGGTACCCAATATTACTCAAAATTTAAAAACAACTCCTCTTGCCAGAGGAACTGACATAACCCCATAACAATTTACATTTATGAGACAGCTCTACTCTAAGTTCTTACTGGTTTGTTTCTTTTGGTTGATTTCTAATCTCCATGTAGCAGGGACTACCTCTTCGTTTGCTTATTCTGATAACAATATCAAAGATAAAGCAAGCGAGAAAAGTACTCCTGTAAAAGCAAGTGCAACAACTGGTAGTGGACGTAATGATCGTTTCAAGAAAGAAGAATCTCTGCCAACAAATCCAAAGGTAAAGCGTAAGGTCGTTTCGGCTTTGCCTTTAGTTCCTGCGGTATCTCCTGCAAAAAATGAGGATGCAAAATTATTAACAGAACCTATTACGGCTCTGAAAAGCAAAGTAGCAGGTCTTCTTAATACCTCTTTTGATGAAAAAGTAGGTCCAGATCCTTTTATCTTTACAATAACTTCTACTGAAGATTCTGTTGCTATTGGCGAAGAATTTGAATTGACGGTAAGGGTGAGTTATGTAGAATTTGGACAAACTCAATTCTTCTTGCCTGAGTGGTATAGATATACCCTTAAAGTTGCTATGCCAAAGGGATTTACCCAAACAGGAGGTGACTATAAAGATTTTTGCACAAGAGCGTTGCCTCTCAACAACCAAAGCCCACAAACTACTTTTACGATTAAAGGTAAGTTTGAATACACTCCAGAAGACCCCACTTTTAAGGTACTCCGTGGGTTTGAGGGTGCTAATGAGCAAAGTGAGTTTATTTTTAAGGGGGAGAAAAAAATATTTATAAATTATTTTTTAGACAAGAATGGTCGAAAAATATTCTACCATAATAAGAAAAGCAAAGCAATTAGGCTTTCAAATAGCTCCACAATAAGTGGAATATTGCCTTTTTGCACAAGCACCGGGACTGGAATCGTTTCCTCTTATGATATAAATACTAGACAAGCTCAATCTGGACCTGCCTATGGGTGCTTAGCAGAACAGCCAAGCCCTTCATGGTACTACTTGAAAATAAAAAAAGGTGGTAAACTTAAAATTAATATCAAGGGTAAATATCAAGAAGATGATATTGATTTTATCTGTTGGGGTCCATTTGACCAAGAGTCTTTGGATAACTTAAAGTTGCACCCAGAACTTTTAATAGCTGAAAAAGTACAAGATTGTAGTTTCAATCCTAGCGATGTTGAGGATTGTAATTTTGGGTATCTCCAAACAAGACAAGGTAACCTTTTAAAAAATGAAGCTGTAAAAGATAAAATCTACATTTTACTGGTAACAAATTATACTTCTAATCCTCCAAGTACAAGGACGGAAACGGAAATATCACTAAATAAAACATCAGGAGATGCAGAAACAGATTGTGGAATTTGTAATGTTGCAAAGCCAATTACATCAGGAGGAAAGCTAATTACAAGTGGAGAATCTGTGAAAATTACAGCTTCAGGATGTACAAATGGTATTATTACTTGGGATAATGACCTTGGTGATGGGGAAGAAAAAACTGTATCTCCAACAATAACAACAACTTATCGTGCAAAATGTAAAATAAATGGTTGTGAAAGTGAATTATCGGATGGTGAAACAGTTTCAGTAGGATCTACTTGTACAATCACCAAACCTACCATTTCAGGAGATGATTCTGGTTGTGGGGGCGTCACATTAAGTTATACCCAAACAGCCGACCACACCTATGATTGGGAATATTCTCCTTCTGGAGCAGTTAGTACATTTACTTCGCAAGGTTCTTCAGCGATTTCATATCCAGTGTCTGCTTCGGGTTATTATAGGATAAAAGTGTCTAAGTTGGGGGGGTGTACGGATGATTATTCAACGAATACTAAAAATCCAAGTATTACACCAACGCCCGCAACACCAGTTGTTGCTGCACCAAGTACAACCAATTTATACGGAATCTCATCCATTACGCTAAGTCTATCAACATCGTGCAGAACAGGAGAAAATCTAAAGTGGTATAAAGATGGTGTGGAGACGGATAACTTTGTAGATGCCTCCGACGTACCCCTTAATACATCAAAAGCATATACCGCAAAATGCGAAAAAAATGGTTGCTTTGGCACAGTAAGTAACCAAATATTCATTAATAATAGTAGTGATTGTCCGTCTGGTTCAATTACCTTTGGTTATAACCCTTCTAACAGAAGTATTAATAGAAATGGAACAATAACTATTTCAGCTTCAAACTGTCCATCTGGTACAAGTTTCAAATGGGCTGATGGTAATACTTCATCAGTCAGAGATTTTAACTATACCTCAAATGGTAGCTTCACAGAGTCTGGAAAGTGTACCAAAAACGTTAATGGTAACGAAATAGCCTGTGTTTCAGGAACAACAGAAAGTATTTCAGTGGCTTGTGATAATTTATCATTACCAACTTACAGTTGTAACAAAGCTGGTTGTTCCATTACTGAAGGCGAAAGTATCGTAATCACGGGAAATTGTGCATCGGGGAATTTCTCGTGGTTGGATGGTCCTGCCAATCCTCGTACAAATTCTCCAAGTAGTAATATAACTTATTTTGGCAAATGTACTTCTACTGCAACAGGCTGTTCTACTGGGGATTATGATGCCCCAAGAGCCGTTTATGTGAATAATAGACCGCAACTTTCGGTATCAATTACTGGTTTTGATTCTCCGTGTGGAAACAATAACGGTGGAAAAGTAAGCGTACAAACTGCTGGTAGATCGGGTAACAGATTTGGATATTATCTCGACAAAAAAATCAATGGTGCGTGGGTTCAGGAAAATCAATACGCACTAACATGGACAACACATCAATTTCTTGGACTCAGCGAAGGACAATACAGAGTTAGAGCAGTAGATTATCCTGCACCAGACGGAACACCTACCAAGGCAGAAGATAATGCGGTTTCAAATGAAGTAACAATTGCAAAAGTCCCGACACCGACAAAACCAATTGTAACAGCAGGGCAAACTGTATTATGCAATTCAACAGAAACTACTACGCTGACAGCCTCTAATTGTAACGCTGGTTTGTTTTGGTATAAACATATAGATGCAGGTAGATGGGATTATATGGGAATTAGTGGAATAACTCAGATTACTGTTGGTCCAGGGGTTTATCAGGTTGAGTGTTCATCGGCAGGTTGCAATGCTGGTAATGGCAATAATATTGATATTTGGTCAGACAACATGGTTATTTCTGATGCCTCAAAAGACGTATGTATAGTTTGGGGTATCAATAATAATTCCCAAGAGGCAAAACCAAGTAACACTTTTACTTTTGTACAATCACAAGGACCTCCTATAACTTACCAAACACTTATTATTCCGTGGTCGAGTATTGTCTATGACAATCGCCTTGCCGCAATGACACAAAAAGCACCAGCTTTTGTGATACCTACCTCAAGCAAAATAGATTTCAAAGTTGGAGAAAGTGTTACGCTAAATGCAGGCGGATGTAGTGGAATAATTACTTGGAAAGGTGGCGGTAGTGCCACTACATTAACTGGTAAAACGATTACGGTATATCCTACGGCACAGAGTACAACTTATAAAGCTACTTGTTCTAATAGTACTGGTACTTGTCAGGGACCTATTTCTAATGAAATCGTTTTAAATAGAACAAGTGATGCCTTTAGCATAAGCTCTTCTGCAACGGCATTCTGTGCAGCAGAAGGACCTATTGTTCTTAGAGCGACAGGTTGCAGTGCACCTGCATCTGTTGTATGGTCAACGGGTGCAGTTGGTCAAACACTAACCATTACATCGTTAACCAGTACGTTATCGGTTTCAGCAGCTTGTTATTCTTCACCAACCATTAAAGATGCCTCGACATTGATTGTGGCAAAATCTAATACCATTAAACTTTTTGTGCCAAGCGTGGCACTCGATGCAGGTCTAACACCAGTAATTTCTGCTTGTGAAGGAACAACCGTGTCTATTGCAACAGTTGGTTGCCCTGCCGAAAACCTTTATTGGTTTACCTATGTTGGTCAATACATTAATGACAATTATTACGAAATACCAACCCCAATTCCTAATTATTCAAACAAGCAAACTGTACTTAACAGGACTGTTAGCAATACTCAACTTAGCGAGATAGTCTATTATCAATGTGCTGGAACTAAGGGTACAGGAGCGGAGCTTTCTTGCCCTACGCCTGTCCAACAAGTTGAAATAAAAAGCAAGAAAAAGTCAGGTGCTAAACCTGACCCTGCTGCCATAGAAGTATGCGAAGGGCAACCCTTTAATCTAAAAGTAATAGATAGAGAACCAAGAGATTTAACGTATGAATGGCTTGCTCCAGGTCTAAAATCCGTAGCTGTTTTAGATGCCAGTCCTACTAAAACTAATGTCACTACTACATTAAATGCTCTTGATACTTATGGAACAGGTCCGAACTCAAAATGGAGATTCAATGTCTCTAATGAATGTGGAGTAGTAGAAAAAACCTTTGATATGAAGGTAACGTCTTCACCTGTTTCGGTAACATTTTCAGCAGAAGATACTCGTCTGAAAACTGTAAAATTCCTTAATTCTTCAAGACCTGCTAATGCCTACATTATGCAGGAAATTAATAATTCTTCTGGAAGACCCACTGGTGATATTATCAAAACATTAGAGGCAACGCCTAAAAATGGAAAATGGAATTTTGGTGATGGAACACCTGATGTAGTAATTGCTAATGCCAATTGGAATGAAATTACTCATACTTTTCCTGCCATAGGGGAATACACGGTAACATTAACAGTTATTGATCCTAAAAATGCTTGCCCAAAGTCACTTAGTACAAAGTTTTATATTGGTTGCGAAAAACCCTTACCACCAACCAAAATAGAACAAAGTGCTAATACCCTTTGCCTTGGACAAAGCATTACGCTAAAAGCTCTTGGTTGCGAAAAAGCAATACCAACACAAACAAAATGGTTTCAGATAACTACAACAGCAGGTGGTACGCAGGTGGAAACGCCAATCTCAAACCTTGGCGAAAGTATTATACTCAGTCCATCGTCTGAGGGATCGTATAATTACAAAGCAAAATGCGTATTGGATGAATGTTTAAGTGATATATCGTCTGCCGTAACTTTTAATGTTCAAAATTTATTAGCTCCAAAAGCATTTGTCTCGGATCCTGTTACACTTGGCTTCGTGCAGACTCCCGTATCAAGTGTAGTTGGTAATCCTGTTTCTCTTTCGGTTTCTGGCTGTGACGGTGAAGTTGTCTGGACTACTTGGGCTAATACCTCTCCTTCAACGCCATTAAAAGGAGCAATTTTACTATTCCCGAAACCAAATGGAACTTCTACTTGGACGGGTATCACCCCTGGGACGGCTTATACCTTTACCTCTAAATGTGTAAAAGCTGCTAATGGAACAACTTGTGAAAGTCCGCTTTCTAATACTCTATCTGTCACTTTTACCGCTTGCCCCAATGTAGTAATAACCCCAACAGCAGCACAAATTGTCTGTGACGGTACACCTACCGTAATGACCGCCAGCCAAGGCAATGGCGTATTTACTTGGTTTAAAGAAGTTGGGGGTATAGAAACACAAGTAGGAAGTGGAGCAACTTATAAACCATTAGAAAATGGTAAATTCTTTGCAAAATCTTGTAATGGAGCAAGCGTAAGTACAAAAACTGATGTTAGTATTGTAACCCTGAAACCTCAGATTACATTACAACCCAACACCAATCCAGCTTTGGCAGGAACGGCTATGGCTTTCCAAGCAGCAGATGCCAACGCCAATACTCCAACTTATAATTGGACTGGTCCTAATGGTTTTAATAGTGCTTTACAAAATGCGAGTATTGCTTCTTTGAGCAACTTAAATACGGGTATCTATACCGTAAAACTCACAAAAGGTACTTGTACTGCAAAAGCTGATGTTGACTTTTACGTTTCTGCCGCAAATTGCCCAACAGTATTTAACCAAAACCCAACGGTTGCTGTAAATTGTGTGAACGGTGTTGCTACATTGACTGTAAATGGTATCTCCGATTTTGCGACAAATTTTGCTAAATACGCCTTCCGTATTGACCGTGGTGACTGGGTAAGTGGTGCAACTGCCAATGTATTTACAGGCGTGCCAGACGGCAAACATACCATCGTGATACGCCTCCGTGCAGGTGCACCTGATGATAATACCAGCGACTGCTATATCATTAAAGAATTAGGCGAAACATTAGTTGCTTGTAATACGAACCAATGTGAATATTACGTAAAATCGGTTGATGATGCTAATGTAGAAACAACCTTAATTCCTCGTATTGGGAAGGCATACAAAAATCTTACATTAAGTGTAGAAGATATTAATACAAATGCACCGCTTACAGGGACAGTAACTTATGCATGGACTGGACCAAATGCCTTTGTAGCAAACACAGCCGTAATACAAACCAGTAAGCCTGGTAAATATAAAGTAGTTACTACAAGATATGGGGTTAGTTGTACAACAGAAACAACATTGTCCTCTAAACCATGTAGAGAATTGGGTACAGCTAAAAATGCTTGTAGTACCAAAGATTTAACAGGTGTAGCAGATGACCCTAACAATCGTTTGACCGCTTTGAATGTGGGTGACAAAGTACAAGCAGGAGATTTTGAGTTAACGATTACAGAAATCACTTCTGGCGATGCCAGTGGGTGGAATGGAAAGGGGTATATTCCTACAATATTACCAATTGTACAGCCTTCTGGTAATATCCAAGTTAAAGAAGTTAACTTATTAATTGAGTTAAAAAATGCAGTTTTCAATGACTGTAATCAACTAACCAACACCAACGCAACGGCAACACAACCGACCGTATTTACAGTTTATGACCCAAAAAACTGGAGTACAGACATTGGTTCAATTGATTATGCTTTTAAAGGATTGGACGGGATTAAACAGGATTTATTAGATCTATTCAATAACTTTCAGAATACAACTGAGTACAAAGCTAAAATTAGAGCTAAAATACAGGAATTAGAAGATTTGATTAATGCAGCGAGTGCAAAACAGCTTGACCCAGATGTGAAAGCAGAACTTCAAGCAGCTATAGATGCTATTAAAAATCCTTGTTTACCATGCTTAGAAGATAATGCTGTAATTGAGGGACTTAATAATGGAGTAAATGATAATGGATATATTACTGAAGGAGTAAATTCAAATGCAAGAGTTGCTACCAATTGCTCATTATCAAGCATCAAAAATATATTAAGTATCCCGACTCCACAGCAATTATTAATAAAATGTTTTGGAGGGGCTGCAATAGAAATACTATTTGCTTATGTAGGTAAATGGGTAGAGATAGCATTAGATGAAAAAAAGCCTGCAACCAATATAGCTAATTATAACAATATTATTAATGACTTTAAGCCAAGCGAATGGACTCAACTACTCAAAGATGCTGGTAAAGGCTGTATAGAAAACATGGTGCCTTGGGGCAATGGTTCCTCTAAACTTTTAAAAGCATCAGCAATTATATTAGATGCGACTGACTCTTTTGCTGATGAAATAATTACACAATATAATACTTATAAAACTAATACCCCTGATAACCAAGAGAGTGTTAGAAATTTCATTGAAGTAGCTGACTGGGGGAAAGCGTCCAAAGCGGCAGCATTATCTGCTTTAGCTTCGGTAGTTATAACATCTTTAGGCAATGGTAAAGCAACGAAATTACTAGATAAGTTTAAAGGATATGTAAGTACTTCAAAAGGGTATTTGTTTCTACAAAAGAAAATGGGACAAATGGGATGTGACGCAGGCGTATTCCAAGAAATTTGTAAACGATTAAAAATCAAAACCTTCTGTTTCCCAGCAGGTACTTTGATTACTGTTCCGAATGGATATAAGCCCATTGAGCTAATTACCCCCAAAGATTCTGTTATTGCTTATGATGAAATAGAGCAGAAGTTTACAACCAAAAAGGTAAACCAAACCTTTAAAAAAGTATCGACACAACTTGTAATGTTGCATGCTCTGGGTGGTAAGCTAATTGCAAGCCCAACACCAGAACATCCATTTTTTGTAAAAAATACTTACAAACCTGCCAAAGAATTAGTAAAAGGTGATACTTTACTTTCGAAAACTAATAACTTTATTGTAATTGATAAAGTAGTTGCGGTTGATTCTGTTTTAGATGTTTATAACTTTGAGGTAGAAGATAGCCATAATTATTTGGTGGGTGAGGATGGGGTGTTGGTGCATAATGAGTGTTTTAAAAAAGTCACTCTTCCTAATGGATTAAAAGGTGCAAAGCAGATAAATGAGCAAATCGAAGAAATATTACTTGGACGTGGTACACCAAGACTTGAAGCAGATGGAGTTACTCAAAAAATATTTCAAAATCGAAGCAATACTGCCGTAGAAAGAAAATGGGCGGGAGGGTTAGAATATCAAGTCGATGTTCCTGGAATGTCAAATACATACAGAATTTTGAAACTACCAAACGGAGTTGATGCTGATGGAAATCCAATTTTTAAATATGGCTACTCAACTAACCATTTTCAAACTGTTTATGATTTCTTACCAGTAGAATAATCAATGAAAAATGAATGAAGAACTAAATATAACTATTATTTTAAACAATGCTATCGTCATACAAGGTAGTAGTATCAATCTTGATCCATATTCTACAACAACTGGAAGAAAGTTCAATATAGAAAATCTACAATATGATAAGGGTTTAGATATACCTTACATTGATAAAATATCTGTAACTATTTCCTATTTAAAATATAACAATGAAGTAGTTTTTCTCTCTGAATTTAAAATAGTAGTATTAGATTTTGGTGAACTAAATTCTGTTAATTGGTGGTTTTATGGACTTGTTGAAAGTAATGAAGAATATAAACAAGGTTGTATAGATGTTTTTAATCTTTGGCAGAATAATAAATTATTTGACTGGTTTAGTTTTCCTTATAATGCTCCTCAGAAAGAAGATTATTTACACGCTTGTAGTATTTATACAAGTTTAAGCAAAACCATAAAAGACAATAAAAAGCATTTTGTAATAAATGTTTCCAAAGTACGAGAATATCGAGATTTTATCTATTTAATGAGCACTGCGTTTGAAGGATATAGAGGTTATTTTGGACATAGTTTTTATACTTTTTGTGATTGTTTATTAGAACTTTACCACAATGATAATGAAGTTTTTAAAGATTGTGTTATTGAATTTATTGGTGTCTCTGAAATGCGTATAATGGATGATGAAAGTTTCTTTGAAGATGTCATAAATGAATTCTTAAAATATAATATTAGTATACTCTATGAAACTCTTTAAACCCCTATTCCTCCTACTAATAACCTTTTTAAAGGCATATTCACAGGAGGCATCTATCAAACATATTAATTTTTTACCCGTTTCTGAGCAGGTAAAAAATAGTCAAAACCTTAACCATCAGAAGGCTTTGCCATTTATGCAAAAGCCCTACGAGTTATTGAATTATTGGGGAGACCAAACGCTGCCCATAGCTCAATATTCAGAAAAGGAAAAGGCTTTTCAACAACATCTCAATCATGTCCTTTCAGATGATTTTGTGTTGTCGTATTCACCAGAAAGTATAGCATTTGAGGAAGATAATTATAATCTACCGCTCAATGAACGAAATATTGACAATGAACCCATAACGCCCTATACTTGGAAATGGGTCAGGTTTGAATTAATCCACGAAGACGGAAGTAAAGACGAAGTAAAACTGTGTCGCCCCAATTGGTGGCTCAATAACTTAGGAGCAAACAAAGTAGGCGAAAAAGTATATCTTGATATTCCCGAAACGGGCATTAATGGCACAGCACTCGTTACCAAAATATTGCCTTGCCAATTAGATACAAGGCTTTTGAATGAAAAACGAGAAGGTGAGTACGTGTATCGCCCTATCACGGCAACATTCAAACATCAAAGTGCCGAAGTTTGGGATTTTACTTTTAAGGGAGATGAAACCATTGGAGCAACCAACAATCACCCTTTTTACTCCTTAGACCGCCAAGATTACATACCCGTAGGAGAGCTAAGGATAGGTGAGCGAGTAAAGAATTTTGCAGGGACTGAAATCAAATTACTCAGCAAAGCAAAACGCCCAAACCCCGAACCAGTCTATAATCTTGAAGTTTATAGAGACCATAATTATTTGGTAGGTAAGGGGAAGATATTGGTGCACAATACTTACATAGATGTTCTTTCGACCGAAAGTATAAAAGGGGTAAAGTTATTGTCTGGTTTTATATCTAAAAATGGAGATGAATTAGATGTATCAATTGGATTGATTTATAAACAAGATGGATACACTGGAAGTGTTTTTGAAAATCTACTTAACCACTTAGATGATTTAGGGAAGGAACATGGTACTAAATCACTTAGAATCACTTTCGAAACTATTACAGATGTAGCAACAAGAGATTTTTATAAGGCACAAGCTGCGAAATATGGTTTTAAAATATCATATAAATTGAGCCCAGTATCATCAAAAGCAGCACCTGCATTAGATATAATTTGGACTAAATAATATCATGAATAAGCTATTTAAAAAAAAGGAATATTGTATTTCTTTACTTCAACAGTACAATGGTTGGGGAAAAGAAAATTTAGGTTTATTAGATGTTTTAGTTGGCTCAGAATTAAGTAGTGAAATTGAAGCAACAACGGTTGCAACCAATATTCTAATTAATACCAATAAGATAATATCACCTATCCAACTTGAAAATTCCGTTGAATTACCCGTAGTCGAATTATTTATTGATATAGAAAATTTTGTGGTTTTTACGACACAATGTATTTATAATTGTAGGAAGACAATAATTGAGAAAATAGAATACCTTGATATTATCAAAGTGGATTCTAACTCTCTCACTCAATTTCTTTTGAATAAATCAACGACTTTACATTTTGGGGATATTGAGTTAATTCTTTCAAATGGGACGAAAGTAATTGTTGTTTTTGAATATGGTATTTCTTTTCGTCCTCTTGTTTATTTTCTGACGATGATAAATGATAATGGAGAAATCTATTAAACGGTACAAGAAGTAATAAATGCTTCTAAATTAATTAGATGATAGAACAAGAACAGGCATTACAATTAATTCATGAATACACAAAAACAATATATTTTGTGGTAAAAAAGATATTGAATAAATATGAAAAATATACTGAAAGTCCAGATTTGAAATTTATTGAAAGCTTTTGGAAATTGTACATTCAAAAAGAAATTCCGAAGCATGATATACTAAAAGTAGATGAAAATACAATTGAGTATAATTTTCATGGGGGAGGCTGTTTCTTTAAACATAATGATGTTGAAGTTGATACCTCTTTTTATACCGCATCAGGAGAGTTTGTAATAAGTTATAGCGTAGATAAATTGTGGGATTTCATGAAATCAAGCAAGAGTAATATTGATTTTAAAAGTCGTTTTGAACTTGATGAAATTTTAGAAAAAATGTGTTTGGAAGGATTAATATTTAGGAGTGTACCATTACCATTTAAAGTATATCATTCAAGATACGAAACGAATTAATCTTTATAAGAAAATCATTAAAAACGAAAAAAATAAACGGAAACTAAACATCTACTTAACCCATGCTCAAAAGATTTACTCACACCTTGCAGTATCTGAGCCTATTGGTATTTACCAGTATGTTAAGCAACTATGTCTATGCCAGCAATGACAAAGACAATCCTCGTACTGAAAAGGACAAACCCAATAAAGGTATTGGTGTTCCAGTTGTTCCAGTCGCAACGGCAGTTAGCATGGAAGCCCAGCTAAGATTAGATGAGGCATTAAGGCTTAATTACCAAGATGATAAATTGGTGCAAAAGATTATTGTCAAAGATAATCTTGAATCCATACAACTTAATGTAAGCTCAGCCGCAGAGGATGGACGCACTGAAGCACGAGCAGCATTCGGCTATTTAGATGCACTTGGAGGAGCATATAAAGATGCTGAATCTATCTCTTATGAGGACTTACAAGATTTACCTGTTGGATTAACAAAGAAATTTGGAAATACACAGGCAGAAATCGCCATCACAAAAGTGAATTTTTATTCATCTTACGCAGAGATGACTCTTTATGTACGTCTCACGATGGATCAAAAAACCACTGCTGGAGGAGTACCCAAAAAGAAAGAGCTTATTTTCGGAGCGGACAAAATCAAGTTCACCAAAGAAAACGGTTTTACAGATTTCACGGCAGTGCTGTTGGGAGATTTCGTTGTGGATATGGGTAAATGGAGCGTAGTTTTCAAAGGAAATTTTGATAAATCTACTGGTAACATTGCTTACGAAGATGCCTGTTTTGTGAGTATAAAATGTGGTGCATACAATGATGGGCAGTTAGCAGCAGAGGTTATATTTCCAAGAGATGTTCTAGAACCACTTGCAGCCGCTACCAAATATAAAGTAATTCCAGACCAGTCAATAAAAGTAAGGGCTGGACTAAAAACAAGAATTGGTGCAGGTGGCTTGCAAGATATTTTGGCACAGGTTTCATTTAGTCATCCTTTCAGTGTTGCGGGCTATGATAAAGTAGGATTTATACTCTCTCAGGCTACATTAGATATGAGTGATACCCACAACCCTGACCATATAGGGGTAATCATAAATAGTCCAGACCACCCAGACTTACAAACAGATAAAACTTGGCAAGGCGTAGTAATCAAACAATTTGGATTATTGTTGCCTTCGGAAATTAAAGACAAGCGAGTAACAACACGTAAAGTAATAGAAGTAAATGATTTTGTATTTAGTAGAACCAAAGGTGTTAGTGGTACAATTGCTTGGAATTATGCAACCAATGGCAATGCTATCAGCATTGGCAATGGAGATGCAAGTAAATGGGCATTCTCAGTAGCAAACTTTGAAGTAACTTTTGTTGATAATAAACTAACAGCAGGTAATTTTAGTGGTATCATGAAAATGCCCCTTGCACCTGATAATCCTTTAGGTTATACCTGTAAGTTTAATCAAGCAGGATTCACTGGGTATTTGAATGTGACTCAGACAAACTTAAAGTTTAAAGCTTGGCACGCACAAGCAAATTTAACTTCTCTTGGTTTAGAAATAAAGTCAGGACCAGCCTCATCAACAGACCCAGAACAAGTATTAAAGCCAGTAGTAACAATGGCAGGGTCATTGTCAGTATCAACTAATAAGTCAGGGCAAGACCAAACGGCTTCAACCGACCCCAACAAAAAAACAATCGGTTTCAAAGTAGGTTTTGACGAATTGAGAATATTTACTGATGCACCATATATCAGTGTTAAAGGTGTTAGTGGTGGTGCAATACCTGCAACTACACCAACACCACCAACGACTCCGCCCACACCACCTGCTCCTGATTTATGTGGTACGACTAACAAGGGGAACACAGGAAATGCAGCCAGAAATACACAAGAGTCATTCAAAGCGAGTAATGACCCTAATAGTTCAAGTTTCTTAGGTTTTCCGATTACGATGAAAGAAGCCTATTTGGAGACTACAGCCGATAACAAATCTAACTTTGTCTTTGGTATAGAAGTTGCTATTATGGGTAATGGAGTGAAGGCAGCAGCAGGAGGAGCATTCGAGATGGAATATAACTTGGATAACGGAGCTGAATTTAGACTGGTTAATTTCAAGTTAAGGTCTATTAAGGTACAAGGTAAATTTCCAGAAGAAGACCCTAAGTTAGAGTTTTGTGGAGAGATTGAAGTCTATGAAACTGCTACTGCCAAAGGTTTCAAAGGAAATCTGAATCTGAAAACAATGGGGGTTGGTGTATATGCTTGTGCAGAATTTGGCTATGACAAAGCAGTAGATTTTCATTATTGGAATATACGAGCAAAGGCGTCCTTCCCAGCTATTCCATTTGCAGGACCTTTGGCAATGAATGGATTGGCAGGTGGTGCATACTACCACATGAAACAAGTACAAAGTAGTCTTCCCAGACAGCCCTGTGATGTTGGAGGAGGTGGAAATGTTGATTACGTAGCTGATAATACTGTAGGTTTAGGATTTAGAGCAGCTCTTGGATTTGAGGCAGGTGGTAAATTCGCTTTCACAGGCTTTGCAGGTTTTGAAATGGAGTTTTCGACAGCAGGAGCAATTAATAAAGTAGGAATTTTTGGAGAAGGTACATTGGCAGGTGGATTTAAAGTCCCTGGATTAGAAGCCCTAACAAAGATTACCTCAAAATTAGAAACCGTTGTAAAAAAGGCACAAGCTACATTACCTGTTGTGGGTAATTTTACAACATTAGATTTAATAAATAAAGCTACTGGACAATACGAAGAAGCAGCAGCCCCACCAGCAAGAAATACAGAATCAAAAGGAGCTGTTTATGCAAGAGTGGGCTTAATGTTTGATTTTCAGAATAAGTTTTTTCAAGGAGATGTAGTTGCAGATTTGAATGCTGGAATTCTGACAGGTTCAGCAAAAATAAACATGTACTTCAGCGAATCAAAATGGTATGTACACGTAGGAAAGTCTGCTCCTGCTGATAGGGTAAAGATGGGAATTAATTTAGGAATAGCCAAGGTAGAAGCTAATGCCTATTTTATGGTCGGGGATGAAATACCAGATTTGCCATGTCCAGATCAATTGGTCTTAGATATTCTTCGGAAAACGTGTGGAGCATCAGATAGAGAGATGTGTGCAGCAGATAAGAATCAAATGAAATTAGGCAAGGGTATTGCGTTTGGAACACAAGTAAAATTTGATTTTGAGGCTAACTTCTTTATTTATGCCAGTTTACACGCCACACTCGGACTTGATGTTTTGATGAAAGATTATAATGATAGGTCTTACTGCGGAAGAAACGTAAATGAAAGTTTAGGTTTTGGCAGATGGTATCTGTTAGGTCAGGTTTATGCAGGATTCAAAGTTGAAGTAGGCGTAGATTTGCTATTTGACAAAATAGAACTTGCCTCTGGTAGTGCAGCAGCATTAATGCGAGTTGGAGCCCCTAATCCAACATGGTTTCAAGGTTCAGTTGCGGTTGAAGCAAAAATGTTAGGGGTACTGAAAGGTCGATTAGCTTTTGATGTAGAGTTGGGAGATGTCTGCGGAGAGTTCAATGGAACGGGCAAATGTGCAACACAATAATTTTGGACACCTTTGAAAAATAATAACCCCATGAAAATAAAATTTTTAATAGCTTTTGTATTTGCAACATTTTTTGTAGGCATAGCGTCTTCATTGTCTCAGATACAGATTAAGGAAGGTATTTACAGAATACAACCAAAAAATTCAATTACGACCACCCCTAAATATGTTACTTTAGGTCGGCTTAGTAATTTGAACTATGCCAATAATTTTGAACAGCCATATAAGGCAGATGACTCACAGCTTTGGATCATCAAGAAAATTTCTGATGGTAATTTCAGGATAACCTCATTATTTGATCAGAACTATTGCATAACAACGAGAAATTTAACAGAAAATAGTGCGAGTGAACAAACATTTGTTTATGAGCAAGGAAAATATTTTAAATTTAAAGAGCAGACTTGGAATTTTGCCTCTATGACTGATGGCAGTTTTAAGATAACTGCTAATTCAAATAATAAGACATTATCTATTCAAGATAATAATGATATTGCAGGATCTGCTGTATTCATTTATGATGATTCAGGTTTTGATTCACAACGCTTTTTCTTGATTCCTTTTGATCCAAACGAGAAATTACCACAATTAGCAGGTAACGGACTTGTTGGGTATTATTTTAATAATACAGATTTAAAAGGAGATTTTTTTACTTCTCGATTAGACCCTCAAATTAATTTTTCAGGAGTTTCGTGGTTGCCAGAAGGTGTAGGATTACAGTCAGATAGAGATAAGTTTTCAGTGAGATGGGAAGGTGAGATTGAAGCCCCAATCACTGGAAAATATAAATTTTCAATCCAAGCAACAAGCAATGTAAGATTAACCATAAATAATGCTAAACTAATTCCAAGTACATCACCAGCAGATTATGAATTACGGAAAGGAGAAAAATATAGTATTGTAGTAGAATATTTAAGAGACGTAACTTGGGGTACAAGTGAAATGACGTTAAAATGGAACTACAATAATGGAGCAATCATTAACGGGCAATCATTTGTTATTCCCAAAGAGAATCTTTATGGTAAAGAAAAAGTGGGGGAAGTTAGTTTTAGCGGAAATGGAGGTTTGGCACTAATATCAAAATGGGAGTCTCGACCATCAACAGCAATATTGCCACAAACTAATCCAGAGCAAGTTTTATTACGTTGGGTACCTAATAGTGCTAACGCATGGCTTGCAGGAAATAATAGTGGTTATGAAATAACAAGAAAATTAATAAAGAAGAATAATGTAAATATAACCAATGGTGAAATCAAAACTTTTATAGTAAAACCTGAGCCAGAGGGTTCTCCTAAATGGGCAATCGCCAAAAATAGAATTACAGCATTACAAAACAAGACAATTACTTCAAAATCAATTGCTAATGAAGACATTTATTGTGTAAGTGCCTATTCTACTTTGTATATGCCTTCTAAAAATAAAACTCAAGGGCAATATTTTAATATGATGTTAATGGCAAATCTTGATTATAAGGCTGCCAGATTTTCAGGATTAGGCTATACAGATAACACTATTGTTGCAGGTGAAGAATATACTTACACTGTTAAATTAAGGGATGCGACAATTTTAGATTGTCCGCCAGGATCAATCAATGTAAAATTAGGAGATGGAAAGCCAATGAAAACATTAGCTCCAGTAGTAGTATTTGATAAAGTGCCACAAACTAAAATTACTTCTGAAAAAACACCTAATTCAAATGAAACAGCAAAAGATAAATCCGCAACTGTAAAAGTGTCAATAGATTGGTCAGTAGATGGCTATGAAAAGTATTTTAGTAGTTACTGGGTAGAACGCTCGACTGATGGCATAACCTATACAAGAAGAGGTAGAACACCATCAGTGAATTTGGCAGATGTCAAAAAAATGCAATTAATAGATAGTGTGGCTTACTACAAAAGCGGAACATTCTATTATAGAATTGTTGGGCGATCATTTTTTGAGTCATCTGATACACCACCTATTTTATCAGAGGTTGCGTCAGAACCAACCGTTGTGCCATATGTAACTCCTTTAGATGATTCCCCTTCAATTATTAAAACTAATGTATCAAATGATACACTTAAATTAAATTGGGTTTTTCCAGCGGGCTATATTAATAATAGGCTTGATACTGTTAATATAAAAGGTTTTTACATTGAAAAAAGCCCAAAGCCAGATGGACCTTTTGTAAGAGTGCAAACTTCAAATATTAGACTTAGTGGAGCAACAGTATTACCATTATTGGCTGATGGATTGATTGATATTAATGCAAAAGAAATAAAGATTATTAATATTGGAGATGGAGATTATTATAGAGTAGTTGCTGTTGAAAAAAATGGAATAGGGATGAATCCGTCTTCTGCATTATTGATACAGCTAATTGATGAAATACCACCAGCGGCACCTACATGGTTAAACCCTACTACAACTGCGGTCACTTATGTTGAAGAATTAGTTACTTTAAAATGGAATGCCAATACTGAAACAGATTTGCTTGGCTATAAACTTTTTAGAAAGAATGATATGATTGATAAATACCCTGTCGAAGTTGATGCAGAGTTACTAAAAACTACACAGTGGAGTAAGAAGTTAGATCTTGGAGTATCCAATCAGGAGATTTATTTTTATTTAGCTGCAATAGATAAGAGGGGAAATCAATCTGCTTTTTCAGTACCTATTACGCTTAAAAGACCTGATAAAAAACCGCCAACAGCCCCAGCATTTATAGACTACGAAATCATTCCGAATGATAATAATGCGAATGTACGATTAAGAATTAATTGGAAAAAAAGCCCAGACAGTGATGTTGTTTCTCATGTACTCTCAAAAAAAGAAATAATAGATCTTAATGCTGGTGCATGGAGTGATCTTACACCTCAGCCACCCAAGGATGATTCATATTTGGACAATAATGTTTCTGTGGGAAAGAAATATAGCTACATTGTAACAGCAACAGATTTAACAGGATTATTTACATTGTCGATACCGCTAATAGTTGAGATTCCTAAAACAATCTATAAACCAGATTTTCAGGTATTTAATGGTTTAGTTGACAATAAAGAACAATTAGTGAATTTAACTTGGCAATATACTGCTGATGAACTTGCTTCATTTGAAATATACAAAGCAAATGGTACAGAACCTTACACTTCTTGGAAAATTTTAAACCAAGATGAATTAAAAACCTTGGACACTCAGATTGGATTTAAGTACCAAATAAGGGCTGTTTTTAAAGATGGTAGTGTTTCAAAGTGGAAAGAATGGAACACAGGATGTCAAGTAGGTTTTACCTTGCTAAAAAAGAGTGATGTTATTATTTTTAAACAAAGTGCAGTAGTCGATAAATCTTGCTTAGAAATACAGTTAATCCCAGGTTGTGATATAACACCAAAAACTAATCAATCTTACGAAGCTAAGATTCAGAATAACTAAAAAAATTAGATAGATTAATAGAATAACCTGTAAAAGTATGAGACAATTAAGTAGGTATATACTCATCGTAGTACTGATGACAATTTCCTATTACACAAAAGCGTCTCATGTCTTTGGTGGAACATTATCAATGAAACAAATTGATAGAAATCAAGGGAAATTTAAAATTTCATTAACTGTTTTCATTGATATAAATTCAGCAAGTGTGGGACAAATAAGTGCATTTCAAACTCAAGTACTTACGGTTAGAATATTTAAAAAACAAAATAATCAAATCGTTGATGAATATGGATTAAGTTACGAAAAAGAGCAAGATTTTCAATATGATAATACAGCCTGTTCGTCAAGTAAACAACTGAAGACAAGAGCATATATTTATTCTTCTGAGGTTATTTTTGATTTAACAAACTATTCAGATAATAGCGGTTATTATGTAGCATGGGAATGGTGTTGTAGAAATCAACAAATTGTAAATATTTTGAACCCTGAACAGGCTGGAGTAGCACTTTATTTAGAGTTCCCTGCATTGAAACAAAATGGAAGTGCAATTGAATACTCATCGCCAGAATTCAATATTCCCAATGGGGAAAGTCTATGTATAAAAAAGAGGTTTACAACAATCATTGATGCAAAATCCTATGGCAGTAATGTTTTGAAATATAAAGTCATAACTCCATTGATAGGTCATAACGATTCTAATAATTTTGATAGATTAGCAAAATCAAGTCCCTATCCTGAAGTTCAATGGCAAAGTGGTTTTTCAGGCATAAACCCTTTTAAATCATCATCAAATGTTTTGATAAATGATGTAGATGGGAAGATTGAAATAACTCCTCAACAATTAGGTCTATTTGTATTTGCTGTAAGATGTGAGCAGTATCAAAACGGAATTCTAATTGGATTTACTCAATTAGAGTTTCAACTACCAGTCATTGATTGTTCTACTAATACACCACCAGTACCTATTGTTAGTTATAATGGGTCAAATGTTACTGATGTAAATTACTGTCCAGGAGAAAATATAATTCTAAGCACTTCCACAACTGGTGGCGATTGGAATTTTCAATGGAAAAAAGATGGAGATAATATTATTGGTGCAACACAATCAACATTGTCTATAACAGAAAAAGGTCAATATGCTGTAACGAAAAGTTTTAAAAACTCTTGTGCCAATGATACCACTTCTGTGCCAGTCAATGTAAAAGAGGCATTAGATTTAAAGTTGAAGATTTCTAAAAAAACTTTCTGTGAATCAGATACGGCATTGTTAACTGCATTGGTAGAATCAGGTGCAACCTTTGAGTGGTTTAAGAATACAACTTCGTTGGGTATAACACCTCAAGTGATTGTTAATCAAAGTGGTAAATATATATTAAAAGGGCAGAAAGTTGGGTCGTCATGTATAGGTAAAGATAGTGTAGATGTTGTAGTAAACCCCAAACCAATATTAACGACTATTGACTATACCCCAAAAGAATTTTGTTCAGGGGATTCTGTAAAACTCTTAGTTGATAATAACTTACTATATGAGTATCAATGGATAACCAACAATAGTAGTATCATTAATGCCAAAAATAATTCCTATTGGACTAAGCAAGGAGGAGAGTACTTCTTGAATGTTAAAGAGAAAATTAATAAATGTGAAATAAAAACTGGGGCTTTTAAAACAGTACAAATATCATTGCCCAGTATAAAATTTGATAGTATTCCAGCTATTTGCTTAGGAACAACTCAGATTGTAAATCTAATTGCTCAACCCTCAGGAGGTATTTTTACTTGGAATAATACTGTTATTAACAATTTTGATATTTCTTCATTGAGTACAGGTAGATATGACATCTTTTACACCATTCAAAAAAATAATTGTAAGGCAAAAGAAAGAAGGGTTATTGAAATTAAATCTCTCGGATGTAGTACAATTAATACTACTCCTTTACCGAATACCATTTTGAATAAATTAGTTATTCCCTCAGCCTTCACACCCAACAACGATGGCACAAATGACACTTGGGAGATATTCAATATTAAAGGATACCCCGATGCGGAAATACTAATTTACAACCGATGGGGAGAACCCGTTTTCTATTCAAAAGGATATACACAATCTTTTGATGGTACAAAAGATGGAAATCCACTCCCCGAAGGCGTTTATGCTTATGCAATTAAATTAGATAATACAAAGAGTCCCCTCACGGGAACAATAACAATTTTAAGATAGCCCCCCATTAAGACCATGAAAAAGATATTACTTATACTATGCTTATTGACCATTTTTAATGTTGGTTTTTCACAAACGAATATTTTTCCTCAAAGTGGGAGAGTAGGTATTGGTACAACCACGCCAAGAGATACTACTTCTTTACATATTAAAGGATCTCATACAACAACATCATCTTTACTTGAATATCCACTGGATGCTTCAAGTCAACTACAGGGCAGTGTTTTTTTGAGAACATGGGCATCAGAACCAGATATTTCATGGAACGGGGCAGGTATAGGTACAAACGTAAATAACTGGGGCTTAGTCAGGATGAATAAAAGTTTGTCTTCATCATATATTCGCTTTATTCCTCAAAAAACCTCTGGAATGATGCTTTTCACTACTATTGATGCTGCAGGTGTAAAGTATGATAATACAATGGCAGTTGTAAATGATAAAGTTGGTATAGGAACGACTAATCCTTTATCTCCACTACATTTAGTGGGAGGTTCTCCTATGAGCACAGGATGGAATAAAACATTAACTCTACAAGCTACTTATCCAACAATTATTTTTAATTCAAATGCTCAGAAATGGGGAGGAATAGGTTATGATTTTTCATCAAATATGAATTTTTGGGTGGGAGGAAGTAGTGATGATATAGCCGCCACAGCAACAGCAGCAATCAGTATTACTCAAAATGGGAAAGTAGGTATAGGCACTTCTGCTCCAACTGAAAAGTTAGAAGTAAATGGAAATCTCCTACTTTCAGGAGCAATAAAATACGGGAATAGTGGTGTCCGTACTGAATCCAGAAATAATGCTGGGTTACAAGGAAATGCAGGTGCAATGTCAGGTTTTTATGAAACTTATGCTCCTCTTAACTTTCCAAAAGATGACAGTAACTGGTGGCATTTAATTGACACTCGTCACTCAAATAACACCAATAATTATGCAATGCAGTTTGCTGGGTCATTTTTTGATCAAAAATTGTATTTTAGAAAAACAAATAATAGCCCTACTCAACCTTGGAGAGAGGTACTGACAGCAGACCCAAATGGTGAATTGACCATTGGAAAAAGTGATTATACAGGAGGTTCTTTATTTTTGGGCAACGCAAGTCATGGTATAAAAAGAGGGTATACTGCTAATGGAAACGATGTAGGATTTTTTACTACATCTGGAGATTTGTATTTGTCAACAACCAATTCAACGCCTCAATTTGTTTTGAAAAATAGTGGAAATGTTGGAGTAGGAACAACAACACCCACAGAAAAACTGACTATTTATGGAACAAATAATGCTGCACCTGGAGTAATGTCTTTTGAATCTTCGAGAGAGGATGTGCAAAATGCAGAAGTAGGTATATTGAAAGCCAAAAATTCAGGAGTTGAAATTGCCAGAATGGGATTAAATCGAGCGGGCGGAAGTAATACAGGGTTTTTGAATTTTTGGGTTAAAAAAACAAATGAGACTTCTTTATATGAAGCAATGAGAATTTCTGAAAATGGTAATGTGGGTATAGGAACAGCTAATCCAACAGAAAAATTGGAAATACAAGGGAACACTATTTTATCTGGTATAAATACAAAACAAATTTATAATTGGACGGGAGTTGCAGCATTTTCTACTGGTATTTTAGGAAGTACTACGAACAATTCAAGATTTTCTATAAGTACAAATAGTGCGGGAGAAGTATTTTCTGTAAGTTATTTAAATGGAAACATAGGCATTGGCACAACTGACACAAAAGGCTACAAACTCGCTGTCAACGGAGACATGATAGCCGAAAGAGTAGTAGTAAAACTTCAAACCAACTGGCCCGATTACGTCTTCAAGAAAACCTACGGATTACGCCCATTAGAGCAAGTAGAGCAATATATTAATCAAAACAGCCATTTGCCAGAAGTGCCATCTGCCCAAGAAGTATCAGACAAAGGAATTGACGTTGGGGCAATGAATGCTAAACTTTTACAAAAAATTGAAGAATTGACTTTGTATTTGATTGAACAAAATAAAGAAATAAAAACCTTGAAAAATAAAGTTGAAGTTTTAGAGAAAAAATAAAAATATTAAAAGGCATAAAACCCTATCATCCAATGAAAAAAATACTACAAATCACCTGTGCCATTTTATTGGTAAACGTTTCCCTGATAGTGGGACAAACTACACAAAGTAG
This sequence comes from Cytophagales bacterium, assembly GCA_013298865.1. Classification (GTDB taxonomy): domain Bacteria; phylum Bacteroidota; class Bacteroidia; order Cytophagales; family Spirosomataceae; genus JAAFJL01. The sequence continues at coordinate 37,076 of JAAFJL010000011.1, forward strand.
TCCTTTTGTAATAAATGGACCCACATCTCCTACGCTTAGAATTCAAGCATCCCAAGCTTCCGAGGCTTATTTTACAGAAATTGTTTCTCCTTATGATGGAGCTCAGCCTTTTTTTTTAAGGGTTGGTATTGATAAATTATTAGGTATAAAGAGGATAATGAATAATAATGGAAATTATATTTCATACATCAATGGGCGATATGGTATAGGATTTACAACAGAAGGAGGAAATCCTGATAGTACAAATTTGAAAATGTTTATTGCTTCAAATGGTAATGTTGGTATTGGAACAACATCCCCAACAGCAAAGCTACATATACGAGGTACACAATTTAAGCAAAATGATGAGACTGGTTCTTACGGTTTTACGCTAAATACAACTTCGGCTACTTCAAGACTAATTACTATGTTTGGAGGATCATCATTTGCTATTCAAGCGGGAGGCGGAGCAGTGGATAACTTTACTGTGAGTAGTGCTGGCAATGTGGGTATTGGAACAACAAGTCCTAATGAAATACTGGAAGTTGGAGGAACAGGAAGGGTATTCTTTGGTAATGGTGCTGGTGCAGCAAGAAAAGGTCTATTGATTCAAGGGGCTGATGGTTCAAATAACTCTTACTCAAGACTAGAATCATATTCTTATGGCGAATCGAAAGGGATTCCTTTAGTAATCAATCCATTGGGAGGTAATGTGGGCATAGGCACAACTGACACAAAAGGCTACAAACTCGCAGTGGCAGGTGATATTATTGCTGAAAGAGTAGTAGTAAAACTCCAAGCCAACTGGCCTGATTATGTTTTCACTCCAAGCTACCAACTTGCAAGCCTTACAGAAGTAGAAAGATACATTGAACAAAACCTTCATTTACCCAATGTTCCTTCGGCAAAGGAAATTGCAGATAAAGGAATTGATGTAGGGGCAATGAATACTAAAATGATGGAAAAAATAGAGGAATTGACTCTGTATTTGATTGAACAAAATAAAAAGTTAGATGCTCTTGAGAAAAAGAATGCAGCATTAGAAAACGCTATCAAAAATATCAAGAAATAAACCCTATTAACCCATCTCAAAGAAATAGTCATGAAAAAACTCATATATACATTCTCATTGTGCTTATTAACTTTTTTGACATCACAAGCACAAACTCCGTCACCCTCAGCAATTGTTGAGTATAATTCAACTACAAAGGGAGTTTTAATCCCACGTATGACGAAGGCACAACGTGATGCCATCGTTACACCCGCCCAAGGCTTAATGATTTTTCAAACTGATAATACCCCAGGATTTTATTTTTATGATAGCTCTTGGAAGGCAGTTGGAAACGGAGGAACAGGTTTTAATCCGAATGATATTTGGATAAATGCTGATAGTGCGAGTGTAGCAGCTGGTTCTGCTTCAAATCCTCAAAAAAAAGGGAAATATAGTGTTGCAATAGGGCATGGTACTCTTTACAATAATCAAAGTGTCAATAATGTAGCCATCGGGGTTAATAATTTGTATGATAATAAAAAAGGAGAGAGTAATATATCTATTGGTGTAAATGCAATGAGATTTAATACAAATGGTCATCATAATGTTGGAATAGGAACACAAGCCTTGTACAATAGTACAACTGGGGGCAATAATATTGCTATTGGAACAAACTCTTTATTAAATAGTACAACTGGTTCAAGTAATGTTTCCGTTGGTGTAAATTCTATGTATTTTAATCAAACAGGTTCAATAAATACTGCTCTGGGAGAGTTTGCTCTGCACCGTAATTCGACAGGTGGTTCTAATGTTGCAATTGGTGGTTCTACATTGCTGGACAATACAACAGGAAATAGTAATACTGCTGTGGGTACAAATAGTATGTATAAAAATATTTCAGGAACAAATAATGCAGCACTTGGTAGTCATGCACTTCATCGTAATACAACAGGTAATAACAATACTGCAATAGGATATGGTGCATTATTAAGCCATTTAACAGGAAACGAAAATTCTGCATTTGGCGTGAATGCCATGTATTTCGATTCTACAAGTAATTACAATACAGCCATAGGCTCTCATGCTTTACATTTCAATCGAGTAAGTTCAAATAATACAGCGGTTGGGCGTTATTCAATGCTAAACCATAAAACAGGTGATGGAAATACTGCAGTTGGTATGCATAGTTTAGGAAATGATGTTAGTGGTGAAGGAAATACCTCAATAGGATCTTACTCATTAGCAAATAACATCTCAGGGATTAACAATGTTGCAATCGGAGCAGTAGCAATGATTAATCACAAAAGTGGTAATGGTAACGTTTCAATTGGAGTAGGAAGTATGTATAGTGACTCAACTGGAAATGAGAATGTGGCAGTGGGCGGGAATGCACTTTTTCATAATAAGGTTGGAACAAGAAATACAGCCATCGGTACAAGTTCAATGATAAACAACCTTGCGGGTGGTAACACTGCACTTGGTTCAAACTCAATGCAAAGTAATACTACTGGTGGTGCAAATACCTCAATAGGTTATCTTTCTATGTATGGAAATGTTACTGGGGGTTACAATGTAGCTGTTGGACAGCAAGCTCTTCATAGTGGGGGATCAGAAAATGTTGCATTGGGATTTCAAGCAGCATTTGCTAATACAGGAAACTCTAACATAACCATCGGCTCAAATTCTGGTAGAAATGGAACAAATTATACGGGCAATACCTTTGTAGGGCAAGCAACAGGTATGGAGACAACTGCAGGATCGAATAGTTTTTTTGGTGCGAATGCAGGTAGATATAATACTACGGGGACAGGCGGAATTTTTTTAGGAGCAAATGCTGGGTTTAGTAATACCACAGGATCATATAACCTGTACTTTGGTGGTGAAGCTGGATACAGTGCAACGACTGCAAGTCATAATATTTTCCTTGGGTATATTTCTGGATATTCAACCACAACTGGTGCCGCAAACATTTTTATTGGGACTGAGGCAGGAAGATTTAATACAACAGGTACCTATAATACTTACATAGGTATCGGGTCTGGGCGTAGTGCTACAACTGCGGGAGCAAATGTTTTTGTTGGAACATCAACAGGTTATGCAAATACAACTGGGGGAGGGAATGTATTCATTGGTCAAGAGGCGGGAAGATTTAATACTACTGGAGGAACAAATGTATTTATTGGAAATGCATCAGGGTTTGCTTCAACAACTGCAACTGAAAATACATTTTTAGGAAATGCCTCTGGTTATGCAAATACAACTGGGGGTGGGAATAACTTTATAGGCTCAAACGCAGGTAGATTTAATACGACTGGGACTGGTAATACTTATATTGGAAACTATACCGGGTACTTAAATACAACAGGCATAGATAATGTTTTCTTAGGAAATGCATCTGGTTTTGGTACTACGACGGGTTCATCAAACGTTTATCTTGGTTCTAATGCTGGGAGGCTGAATATCTTGGGAGGTAGCAATATTGCTATTGGTGCTTATGCAGGTTATACGGAGACAGGAAGCAATACTTTGTATATAGAAAATTCTACAACAGCATCTCCTTTAATTGGTGGAAATTTCGCAACAGACCGTGTAGGTATCAATCGCCCAATTGCCAGCCTTACCAATACTTTTGAAGTAGGAGGAGAAGCTTCAAAAGCAACGGCGGGTGCTTGGATTGCTAATTCAGATAAACGTTTAAAGAAAAACATTCAATATTTGAATAGCAAAGATGCCCTTTCTCAGATACTGAAAATGAAAGGAGCAAACTACGAATGGAATGATGATAAAACTGGCATTAAACGCCCAATAGGTCAACAATTAGGTTTTATTGCACAAGATATTCAAGCTCTTTTTCCAAATAAAGTCAAGGCAGATAATCTTGGTTATTTGCAAACTGCTTACGGAGATTATGACCCTCTTTTTGTAGAATCAATCAAAGCATTATACGAAGAAAATCAAAAGCTCAAATCTGATTTAGGAGAAATGAAGGCTTCAATTGGTAAATTAGAGGATTTGATTAAAAATCGTTTAGGTGTTTCGGAAAAAGCTATTAAAGATGCCAGATCAAAAAAATAGGTGTTAATTTAGACAGATTATATTACCTCAAAACCCTATCGAAATCAATTTCGATAGGGTTTTTGTTTTATTTTACCCCTCCCCTGTAACATTTCCAAACATTTATCGACTAACTGTAAAACATTACAATTTGACACAAAATTCTGAACAACAATTTGTCGAGATGATGGCAAAATCACAGGGCATTTTACACAAAGTGAGTGCCATGTATTGTCGTGACCCTGATGATAAAAAGGATTTGTTTCAGGAGATTCTTTTGCAGCTTTGGAAGGCGTATCCTTCTTTTAGGCAGGAGTCAAAAATTTCTACTTGGATTTACCAAATTGCTCTGAATACTGCTATTTCAAACTTCAGAAAAACGTCTCGACAACCACAAAAAATTGCTTTAGAAGATTATCATTTGCAGTTGGCAGATAGTAATTATGATACTGAAACGGAGGAAAAAATGGCTCAACTGAGATTGGCAATTGAAACTTTGTCGGACATTGAAAAGGCTTTAGTAATGCTTTATTTTGAAGGAAAAGACAATGAAGAAATTGCGGATATTTTGGGAATTACGGCTAATAATGTAAGAGTAAAAATGTCTCGGATTAGGGATAAATTGAGGGCAGTTGTTCAATGATTTTCGATGTTTGATTTTCGTTTTTCGATGTCCGATTCAGTTCATAGTTGTTTAATAATTTACGATAATTATTGGCACAGAAATAAAAAGACAACCAACTATTAATCAGATACTTATCAACTTAAAATTTATCAACTTAACTAAAAAATGGAGCTTGATGATCTCAGACATATTTGGCAAGATTTAGCGACTCAGGATTCTGTGGAATTATCTGAAAGTGAACTTGTGCCTATTCTTCGCCAGAAGGCGAACGATGCGATTTCTCTGTTAAAAAGAAATTTAAAAATCGAGATGAATATCTGTCTTTATGTCTGTTTACCAGTGCTGGTGTTGGGTTGTATTTTTATGGATATGCCAACTTTTATGCTGGGGTTCTTCGTGGCTTCTGTTATTTTTACGGGCTTATTCGTGATTTATTATCGTAGAGAACTCCATTTTTTGGAGGTTTCTCAGCAAATTGTTAATCTTAAAGAATTTCTTTCAACAACTATTCAAAACCTTAGTAGCTTTGTGCGGTTTTATCTTTGGTTTAACTATATCGTAACACCCATTTTTATCTTTTTTGGCATTTACTGGAAAGCATCACAATACTCTGATTATCTGATAGTTACTTTACTGATGACAGTAATTCTGAGTGTGATTAGTAACTTTTTTATCAGGTGGTATGTGCAGAGATTATACGGTAGATATTTAAAGATATTACAGAAAAACCTTAATGAATTAATTGAAGAAAACGTTTAAAACAAAACTAAAAAAACAATGACAAATCCTATTAAATTTTTCTTTATCTCACTGATTTTCAGTAGTTTATATTTTACAAAAATCTATGCCCAAGAAGAAAAAACGCTTCTTTGGGAAGTTTCTGGCAATGGTCTTTCGCAACCTTCGTATTTGTACGGGACGGTTCATGCGATTTGTGATAAAGATTTTTTTGTGAAAGAGTCTATCAAAACCAACTTTCAGAAAACTCAACAATTGTTTCTTGAAATTGATATGGATGACCCCAAAGCGATGGGGTCGCTCATGAAGGCGTTGTACATGACAGACGGAAAAAAACTAAAATCTTTGTTCTCAGAGTCTGATTATCAGAAGGTTGCAAAGTTTTTCAAGGACTCTGTTCAAACTAATTTGGAGGGTGTACAAACTATAAAGCCTTTAATGTTGATGTCATTTCTATTGCCAAAAATGTCTGGATGTTCTCCTAAAAGTTATGAGGCTTATTTTATGTCTTTGGCAAAAGAACAGAAAAAGGAAGTTTTTGGCTTGGAAACTCCAGAAGATCAGATGGCAGCTTTGGACAAAATGGGAATTCAAAAACAAGCAGATGCAATGTTGGAAATGATTGACGAAAAGGAATGGAAAAAGGGCAAAGAAAACTTAAAGAGACTTATTTCAGATTATAAAAATCAAGACTTAGAGGCACTTTACAAAGACGTTTCGGAGATTTCTCAGTACGGAGAAGACTACGAAAAAGCTCTATTAGAAGATCGTAACAAGGCTTGGATTCCTGTTATCAAGAAAGTTGCTGCCGAAAAATCTACCTTTTTTGCGTTTGGTTCGGGGCATTTAGGAGGAACAAGTGGGGTGATAAAGTTGCTTCGGAAAGAAGGTTTCTCTGTGAAGGGAGTTCAGTAAATTTCATTGTAATTATGTACCATTTGGCGGATAGATAAACTTAACATTGAAAAAACCTCTCCTCCGACCCCTCTCCAATTCCATTGTGGCTACTGAGCTACTGTTTATACATAAGTTTTTCTGATTCATATTCTTCTAAGTAAATGAGTAAAAGCTGGGTAAAGTTGTTAATTTTTCCCTAAAAATGACATTTTGACCTCATCCCCTAACCCCTTCTCCTGCTGAGAAGGGGAACACCTGAAGAGATTAACTAACTCATTTTCAAACACTTATAGACTTATGTGTAAACCGTAGCTCCTGCTAAGAGGGGTCGGAGGAGAGGTTAAGGAATCTGCAAAGTTTCGTACACCTCCTCAATCCATTTTCAAACTAAATAATTCTTTAGACCGTAACCAGACGATTGTTACTATTGCAAGGGTGATACTGCCTCCCAAAATTACAGATGGTACTGTCCCAAAAAGTTTGGCAGCAAGTCCAGATTCAAAAGCTCCGATTTCGTTGGAAGAACTCACAAAAATACCGTTTACAGATGAAACTCTGCCTCGCATTTCGTCTGGAGTGAAATGTCTAATCACAGTCTGACGAATCACTACACTGATACTATCAAAAGCACCCGTCAAGAAAAGGGCAACTATCGAAAGCCAAAAATTTTCTGAAATCCCAAAAACCAAAGTCGCAACGCCAAAACCTGCAATGGCAATCAAGAGGTTTCTCCAGGGTTTATTGAGCGGTGGAAAATACACCAATAAGACCATTGTAAGTACCGCCCCAATAGAAGGTGCAGCCCTGAGAATCCCCAATCCTTCTGCTCCGACTTTTAGAATATCTTCGGCAAAAACTGGCAAAATAGCCACTACGCCCCCAAAGAGTACCGAAATCAAATCTAAAGAGATCGAGTACAAAATGATTTTTTTGCCAAAAACAAATCGAATTCCTTCCGAAAGACTCGTGAAAATATCTACTTTTTGTTCGCCAGTAATCAGTACAGGTCTTTTTTTAATGGTCGAAATCAAGGTCATTACAACCAACATAATAACCACAACGCAAATCAAAGTATTGGTTAAACCCATTAGATTATACAAAAAACCTGCAATGCCTGGACCTAAAATTGCCCCTGCTTGCCAGAAAGAACTTGCCCAGGTTGCTCCGTTGGCAAAATGCTCTTTGGGTATCAGGAAAGGGTTCAGCGATGATGACGCTGGGCTATAAAATCCACGAGCAAAGCCAATCAAAAAAATGGCAAAGTAAATCATCGTAAGCATTTGTGAATGAGGCAATTGCGTACTCTGATGGGTTGCCCATATAAGGAGTAAAGAGCATAGAATAATTGCAGATAAACTGATTTGTAGAATCGTTTTTTTGTCTTTTCTATCGGCTAAATGTCCCCCAAATAATGCCAAACAGATATAAGGAATAGCTTCTGCCAGACCAATCAATCCAAGTGCCAAAGGGTCATGGGTGATTTTATAAACTTCATAACCAAGCACTACTTCCTGAATCAGTAATGCCATAGTAATCAGACCATTAGCGGTCATATAAGCTACAAATTCGGGATAACGGAGGGCTGCGTAAGGGTCTGTTTTAGCGTTTTGTGGCATAATTTTTTGTGTATTTTCAGAAGTTTTCAAATATTGTTCAAAAGTAGGGTAAATCACTTACTGACCACACTAATTTCAAAGTTATTTCGTATTTTAGGTAAATCATTTTATTTAATAATCATCATGAATCGCTACGAATTTTTAAAGTCAATGGGTTTTGGAGGTGCTGCTCTTATGGCGGTATTAACTTCATGTGTTAGCCAAGAAGATACTTATGTCCCAGTTACAACTATTGACCCCAAGGCTACAACAAGTTCAACTGGCAATTCCAATATTGGAGCAACTCCAATTACCGATATTAGTAAAATCACGAATCCACTAATTAAGATAGATATTTCGGCTAATTCTAATTCTGCTCTCAAAAAAGTAAGTGGATATGTTGTCCAGAGTGGGATTGTAGTTGCCCAAGTTGCCGCAGGAACGTACGCCGCCGTAACAAATACGTGTAGCCACGAACCCAAAAAACAAGTGATTTTTGATAGTGGTGAATTCTATTGTACTGCCCACGGTGCCAGATTTGACATTACGGGTAAAGGTTTAAACTCGGTAGGTAGCAAGGGAGTCAAAGCGTACAATGTTGCCACTGATGGCAAAACTGTGGTGGTTTATTAGTTTTTCGATGTTCGTTATCCGACTTTCGATGATAGTTAATATTCTGATAATCAAATCTTTATATCAAAAAACTTTGTGCCTAAATAATCTCAAAATGAAATCATTAATTTTCTTATTTTCTTCGATTTTTTTGTTGGGTTCATCTTCTTGGCAAACTGATTTCCAGAAGGCTCAGACAGAAGCTACGGTTCAGAAAAAATATATTCTTCTCAATTTCTCTGGTTCGGATTGGTGTGGACCTTGTATTAAACTCAAAAAGGAAATCTTGGATTCAGAAGAATTTCTAAAATATGCTGACGAGAAATTGGTATTGGTTCGTGCGGATTTTCCGAGATTGAAAAAAAATCGACTTTCTCCTGAGCAAACTAAGCAAAATGAGGCATTGGCAGAAAAATATAATTCGGAAGGAAAATTTCCTTTTACTGTTCTGATTGATGCAACAGGGAAAGCAGTAAAATCATGGGAAGGTTACGAAAACTCAATGTCGATTCAGTCATTAGAACGTGATATTCAATTGATTACCAATGCAAAATAGCGAAAAAGGTGGTGTGTTTTCGAGGGTGACAAAACTGATGGGAAATCGGTTTGAATTAAGCATTGTTAGCACCGATTCAGTTTGGGCAAATCAAAAATTCGACCTTGCAGTTGCGGAAGTTAGTAGAATCGAAAAACTGCTGACAACTTTTAGCCCTGATAGTCAGACCAACCAAATCAATGATGCAGCAGGTATTTTTCCTGTAAAAATTGATCCAGAAATTTTCCAGTTAATCCAGCGTTCCATCAGAATTTCAAACCTGACTCAAGGAGCTTTCGACATCACTTATGGCTCGATTGATAAAAGCCTTTGGAATTTTGATAAAACCATGACTTCCCTCCCAAGCAAAGAAATTGCCCAACAAATGATTCGTTTGATTGACTACAAAAAAGTGATTCTGAACGAAAAAGATAGTACTGTTTTCCTGCAAGAAAAAGGCATGAGAATTGGATTTGGGGGTATTGGAAAGGGATACGCTGCCGAAATGGCAAAACGTTTGATGATGCAAGAAGGGGTAGAAAACGGCATTGTAAATGCCGCAGGAGATTTAACAACATGGGGAAATCAACCTAACGGAAAACCTTGGACAATTGGCATTGCCGACCCTAACAATCAAAATTTGCCATTTTCGTACCTCAATATTAGTAACATGGCGGTGGCAACTTCGGGTAATTATGAAAAATTTGTTGTGATTGATGGCAAAAAGTATTCTCATACCATAAATCCTAAAACTGGGTTTCCAATTTCAGGCATAAAAAGCGTAACCATCATTGCCCCAAATGCTGAAATCGCAGATGCTTTGGCAACCCCAGTTACAGTTATGGGTGTAAAAGTTGGGATAGACTTAATCAACCAAATCAAAGGGATTGCCTGCGTAATTATTGACGATAACAATAAAATTTTTACTTCTCGAAATATTAGATTGAGTTGAATTTTGATGATAGAATATTTACAACTTATTGATAATCAAATAATTAAAAATGAAAAAAACAACTTTTAAATCTCTTGTTGCATTCGTGTTTGGCACATTATTGTGTGCATCATGTACCAGTGTGAAGGAGTATCAAAAAAGCCGAATTAACGATTCTGAAATGGAATTAGCAGGGCGTAAATGTGAAAAATTTGAAACCAGTTTTTATCTCTATCGTGAAGGTGCAACGGGTGCAAATGGCGGAAAAGGTAGTGGAGGGTGTGGTTGTAACTAATTTAAAAATACATGAAAAAAATTATCCTAACCGCTGGATTATTAGCAGGAATGTTGTTTAGAACTTCTGGACAAAATACTTCTGATAAAAACGAGTATTACGAAAAACGCCAACTCAAAGTTGACGAGGTAAATTTAGTAACCAGTTATTACCACCAAGAAGGTAATAATTCTGCCGTGACTGGAGGAATTGGTACTGAGAAATTATCGGATTATGCCAACTCGATAGACTTGAAATTGTCTAAGTTTGATGCTAAGAATCGGCAACATAATTTCACGCTTGATTTTAATATAGATTACTATACTTCGGCATCTTCAGACAATATTGACCCAAGAAGTATTTCATCGGCTTCGAGTGCCGACATCCATGTTTATCCTTCTATTACTTGGAGTATGAAAGACCCTAAAAATCATACTACCAAAGGTGCATCATACTCATTTTCAAGTGAATACGATTATCAATCACACGGTTTTACTTTGAATTGGGCAAAGGCTTCAAAAGATAATAACAGAGAATTTAGTGTTAAAGGAAGTGCATTTTTGGACAGAGCAAGTATCATTTTACCCGTAGAACTCAGAACGGTTTCTACCACAACAATTCAAGGCAGAGGTGGTGGAAAGCTCGAAACAAAACCACGGAATTCTTATAGTTTAGCCCTTTCGCTTTCGCAGGTAATTAATGATAGATTACAGGTATTGGTAGTTACAGAACCATCTTATCAAGAAGGTTTTTTGAGTACATCTTTTCACAGAATTTTTTTTACAGACGGAAAAGAAAATATAGAACGCTTACCAGGGAATCGCTTAAAACTTCCGATTGGAGTTCGAGTAAATTATTTTTTAGGTGATAATACGATTCTCAGAGGGTTTTATCGTTTTTATGCAGATAGTTGGGGAATGGTTGCCCACACGATTAATTTAGAGGGTTCTTATAAAATTACGCCATTCGTTTCCGTCAGTCCGTATTACAGGTTCAATGCCCAGACTGCGGTTGATTATTTTGAGGCTTACGGCAAACATGACCCCACTAAATTGTACCACACCAGTGACTATGATATTGGAGAAATCAACACAAACTTCATCGGTTCAGGAATAAGATTAGCACCTGTTAATGGAGTTTTGGGTATGAAACATTGGAGTAGCATAGAACTTCGCTATGGCTATTACACTCGCTCGACAGGTATGGTTGCCAATATTATTACTTTGCACACAAAGTTTAAGTAAAATTCTTCCGAATTTCCTTTCTGAAAATACTCATTCCTAACAATAGCGATTTTTGTTAGGAATGAGTATTTTTGTATAAAATTAAAAAATATGATAATTGCCAATCCGATATATGATACTGTTTTTAAGTTTTTGATGGAAGACCCTTCCATTGCTAAAAGACTTATCTCTGCTATTATCGGTGAAGAGATTTTGGAATTGGAAGTTAAACCCCAAGAACAAACTTCTCCTTCTAATAAGTATTTACTCACCATTTTTCGGGTAGATTTCAAAGCCATCATCCGTACAAAAGAAGGTGGAGAAAAAAAGGTGTTAATTGAATTACAAAAAAGTAAAAATGCTTTTGATGTCATGCGTTTTAGGCATTACATCGGGACAAATTACAGTAATTCAGACGATATTAACGGTTTTAAAGCTATTTTGCCAATTGTTCCAATCTATTTTTTAGGATTTAATTTGAGCATTCCACGTCCAATTCTCAAAATTGGTAGACAATATCAAGATGTTTCAACTGGAGAAATCATTAATCAGAAAGATGGTTTTATAGAGAACCTTAGTCATGATTGTTTTGTAGTTCAAATTCCTAATTTACCTACTGACACTCAGACCAAGTTGGAGAAAATTTTATCTATTTTTAATCAAAAATGGGTATTTGATAAAGACAATAAATGGTTACTAAGTTTCAATGATGATAACGTTGAAGATGAAGATGTTAAAATGATTCTCAGAAGATTATCATTAGCTGCTGAAAGTGAAGTAGTAAAAGAACAAATCAAAGTAGAAGAGACTTTCGATGATTCAATGGATAGGGCTTTAAGAGAAAAAGAAGCTGTAATTGAACAGAAAGAAGCTGTGATTGAACAGAAAGATGTCGAACTTGGAGAAAAATCAGCATTAATTGAACAAAAAGATGCAGAACTTGAAAAACTGAGAAAGATGTTAGAAAAACTTCAAAACAATAAATCATAAAAAGAGGGTAGCCAGTTTGTCTGACTACCCTCTTTTTTTACTTCTTCACAAATGTTTTCTTTTTGTGATGAAATGGCTTTTTCTTGTCATTACTGTTATGACCTCCACTCGAAAAAACTCGTTTTTCTGGTTGGTAAAGTGGAGCTTCTCCCATTCCTTCTGGTAGTGCAATTTTCGGAATTTCTCTGCCAATCAAAGCCTCTACTGCTGCAAATTTCCGTTGGTCTTTGTCATTAATAAATGTAATTGCTGTTCCCGTAGTTTCAGCACGAGCAGTACGTCCGATTCGGTGAATGTAATCTTCTGGGTCATGAGGAGTATTAAAATTCACTACCAATGAAATTCCTTCAACGTCAATTCCTCTTGATAAAATGTCTGTTCCAATCAGAACTGGGATGGTCTTACTTCTGAAATCTCTCAGAATTTCTTCTCGCTCTTTTTGTTCCAAATCCGAATGAAATGCCTTGACTTTCAGACCAATCCGTAATAATTCTATTTCTAATTTCTTAACATTTTCTTTTGTTGAAGCAAAAACTATGACGCTACTATAAGATTTATTGCTCAGAATATGTGTCAATAAATTTAATTTCTGAGCATCATAAACCAAGTACGCCTGTTGCAAGATTCCTTCGGAAGGCTTTGATATTGAGATACTTACCTGTGCAGGATTGCTGAGAATCGTATTTGCCAAAACCCTGATTTTGGGAGGCATCGTTGCCGAAAATAGCAACGTTTGGCGTTCTTTGGGTAGGTATTTTATAATCTTGATGATGTCATCATAGAAGCCCATGTCTAACATACGGTCGGCTTCGTCCAAAATCAAATGTTGGAGTTGGTCAAAATTGATTTGCCCCATTTGCAACAAAGCGATTAATCTGCCTGGCGTTGCAATAATAATCTCAGCACCTTCTTCTAATGCTTTCCGTTGTTGAATGAAAGCGTTACCGTCGCCACCACCATAAATCGAAATAGAACTGATACCCGTAAAATATCCTAAACCTTCCACTTGCTGGTCAATCTGAGTAGCCAATTCACGAGTTGGAGAAATGATGAGGGTATTCAAATGCCTCTGTTCTTCGGGGAGAGCAATAATTTTATTGAGAATTGGCAGTAAAAATGCTGCCGTTTTGCCCGTCCCCGTTTGGGCACACGCTATTAAATCTTTGTTCTGAAGAATAAGAGGAATTGCCTGTTCTTGGATTGGGGTTGGCTTGGTGTAACCCATTGAAAATAAACCATCTAAAAGTTTATCCTCGAAATTAAAATCTTGAAATGTCAATGTTGAATGTGGTTATTTATAAAACTTGTAAGGCTTATATTTATGAATGAATTTTGTTTTATGGTCAATAAGAATATTATGTTCTCATTTCTTAACTTACTCAAAGATAATAGGTTAGAATTAGAAAACAGAAAAAAATGCTTCACTCTTGGGGGTTTCCGCAAAGTTATTTGTCTTTATACAATGAAGTACCATAAATATGGGTCGTGTATCGTGCTTTGCGATTCAGCGTGCAAATATTGCCTTTGGTCAAAGATTATTATTTTTTAACTTTGACCAAAATTAAATTGCACCTCTAAAATTCAAAGGACATTGCAAATTACAGATAACGACATTTTACAAGCCATTAGACAGGGGAATGAACGTGTTTTTGAAACTTTTTTTCGGAAACATTATCAACCTCTGTGCAACTATGCCTGTGGAATTCTGAAAGATATGGACGATTCAGAGGAAATTGTCCAAAGTATCTTCATGAAACTGTGGGAACAGCGTCAGGAAATTGACATTACTATTTCCTTGAAATCATATTTGTACAGGGCAGTACATAATACTTGCCTAAACAGAATTAAACACCTGAAAGTACAAGACGAGTACCGCCAACACGTAGGGTATTTTCTGGAAAATAATCATGAATCCGCAACGGATACTTTGTACAAAAATGAGCTTGAAAAACGCATTGCGGATGCCATAGAATTATTACCAAAACAATGCCAGATTATTTTTAAAATGAGTCGTTTTGAGGAGTTAAAATACCAAGAAATCGCTGATAAAATGGGACTTTCGGTAAAAACTATTGAAAATCAAATCGGGAAAGCACTTAAAATTATGCGAACTGAATTGGCGGATTATCTGCCGATGATGATTGCTTTAGGCTATTTTTTGATTTAAAGTATTGATTATCAATCACTAAAATAAGATAAAATAATTTTTTGTACATATAAATGGACATAAATAACGAAAATATTGATGACTTTTTAGCCCGTTATTTGGCTGAAGAGACAGACCCAGATGAAACCATAGAAGTGGAAAACTGGGAAAAACTTTCTGATGAAAATCGGAAGGTTACTCGGCAGTCTCGTGCCTTGTGGGAAGGGGCTGCTGGCATAAAACCAGAGCAACAAGTTGACACTGACGCTGCTTGGTTGAAACTAAAAAATCAGATGAATTCGAGTACCGAGAAAGCTCCTACTCCAGCAATAGAGTCCAAACCCCTTTTCTCGAAAAAATCTAATTTCGGACAAATCTATAAAGTTGCGGCAAGTGTATTGTTTGCAATGGGTTTTGGTTATTTTATTTATCAATTCACGCAAAAATCTTCGACAGAATTTGAAACATTTTCTACTGCACAATTAGCGACTCAGAAAGTATTGCCAGACGGTACTAAAATTTTCTTGAATAAAAATTCAAGTATCTCATTTTCAAAGAGTTATTTTTCAGAAAATAGAGAAATCACGCTTACAGGAGAAGCATTTTTTGATGTTTTTCATGATGCAAAACATCCCTTCGTGATACATACACAAGGCACAGATGTACGGGTTTTAGGAACGTCTTTCAACGTAAGAGCTTACAGCCAAGACGTAAAAGTTTCTGTGAAAACAGGCAAGGTACAATTCTCGAAAAAATCTAAAAAGATATTTTTGTTAAAAGATGATGAAGCAGTACTAATTGCAGACACTGATAGCATTGTAAAATCTGTGATGAAAGATAAAAATTTCATGGCTTATATGACTCAAACTTTCAATTTTGAGAATACTCCTCTGAGCCAAGTTGTAGAGACACTTTCTGCTAATTTTGACAAAAAAATTATTCTCAAAAATAATGCAACAGCCAACTGCAAATTGACCGCAACTTTTGAAAGAGAAAAATTAGATAAAATCCTTGATTTGATGTCCGAATCTCTGTCTTTAAAAATTGAAAAGAAATCGGATAATAGCATTGTTATAGAAGGCAATGGCTGTGGGGAGTGATATTTTTCTTCTGTTGTTTTCATCAATCACGGCTTGCAAAGTTGTGCTACAATTCTAAATTCTTTTGAAAATTATTTTACAAAAAATACTGCTTTTCTGTTGGTTTTTGGTACCGAGTTTGGGGTTTTCCAAACAAAATACGCCTATTCTCGACCGCCTCATTACTGTCCGAATCAACAACGAACGTATGGCTGATGCCTTGGATATTATTGCCAAACAAGGCAATTTCAATTTTGTCTATAATACCAATCTTGTAGAAATCAATCGACGAATAGATTTAGTGGCAATCAATCGCCCTGTGAGAGACGTTTTGGGGCAAATACTCAAAAATGCTCCGCTTCGCTACAAAGCAAAAGATAGCTACGTTTTATTGTTGAAAGGCGAGGTAGAAAAACCTCAAAACCTCTATGTGATGGGCTATGTTTTCGACAAGCAAACGGGTAATAGACTGTCAAACGTGAGTATTTATGAGCGAACCAGTTTGGTATCTGCCGTGACAAATCAATACGGATATTTCAGGATTCGTCTCCCTGCCGACCGCCTTCCAGCACGTATAATTGCCAGTAAACCAGAGTATCAACAAGAGGCTATTTTAGTAAAAAATGCTACCACAGAATCTTTGGATATTCAACTGATAGCCAGAGAATTACCTGTTGAAAAACCAGCACAAATTGATATTGCAGAAATCAAGCAAAAGAACATAATTTTAGCTGATACAATCGACAAAAATCCACTTAAAAATACCGTAGTTTTAGCTCCAGAACCCAATACGCCAGACCCTTTGGTAAAGAACCTAAATTACGGAAAGAGTATCAAAGACCAATATCAGAAAATCAAAAGTGGTTTTGCCAATTTCTTTATTTCTGGAAAACAGAAAATTCACACCCGAAACATTTCAGATACGCTTCACCGCCAAGTACAGCTTTCGTTACTGCCTTTTATTGGTACGAATCATACGCTTTCTGGCAATATCGAAAATGACTATTCTATCAATCTCATTGCTGGTTATTCTTCTGGTGTGCGTAAAGCAGAGTTCGGCGGTGTACTAAATGCAGTTCGTTTCAATGTGAAAGGTTTACAGGCATCAGGAGTTGGCAATATCGTTGGGGGAAACACAGAAGGCTTGCAGTTGGCAGGGGTTTTCAATACTGATTTCGGTGATTTTGATGGTATTCAGGCTTCTGGGGTTTTCAATCAAAACTGGCAAAATTTTAAAGGAATGCAGTATTCAAGCTCGTTGAATATCATTCATAAAAATCTATCTGGTGTACAACTTTCGGGCGGAGTCAATTTGGCAGGAAGTGTAGAGAAGGGTGGACAAATTTCATCGGTAAATGTTGTACTGAAATCCTTGAACGGAATACAAATTGGCATTCTGAATTATGCCACAAGGGTCGGACAAAAGGGAAAACAAGTAGGTATTATTAATGTTGCAGATTCGTCAGTATCAGTGCCAATTGGTCTTATCAGTTTTGTCAGGAAGGGCGGTTACAGAAGATTTGAAATTTCAGCAGATGAGAATCTTGTGTTGAATCTGGTCTATAAAACAGGTGTTCCAAGATTCTACAATATTTTTAGTTTGGGTTTTGGTGGAAACAACATCGCTAAAGAAAAATATATCGCATACTCAGGCTATGGCGTAGGTATAGCAAAGAATTGGGGGCGGAATTGGATGGTAAATCTTGATTTTACAGGAAGTATTATTGGTGAAATTGATAATTCGACAATTAATTACGGAGCACTTTATCGTTTTGATATGGGTTTTGAAAAACGAATTTCCAAGTACGCAGCTATTACGTTTGGACCTTCTGTCAAAACACTTTTAATTGATTACAATGAAACCCCTTATACTGGCGAGAAACCTTTTCGGGGAATTCCGTCATACCCTACCCTTGCAGCAAACGAAAACTTTACACTGTGGCTGGGCTTACAAGCAGGTTTGAGATTTGGGAAAAAGTAATTCCTTAATAAACTTTATTAGGATAATTGTTGGAACTTGTGAGATTTTATGTTTTGATTCTGTGTCTTATTCTAAGATTGTGTAACCCACATCCAATCCAAAAGATATTATCACGAAAGTCAAGATTATTGA
>JAAFJL010000110.1 GCA_013298865.1 Cytophagales bacterium
TTAGAATCATTTCAAATTAATTAATATAAAACAATTACAATCATGTCACTTTTGTCAATCTTAGTAGAAGTTTCGCAAGCATTAGGTCTTGCAGGTATGGGTGCTGGTCTTGCAGCTATCGGAGCTGGTGTAGGTATCGGTAAAATCGGTGGTTCTGCAATGGAAGCTATCGCTCGTCAGCCAGAAGCTTCTGGAAAAATCCAAGGTGCTATGTTGATTGTTGCTGCATTCGTTGAGGCAGTTGCCCTTTTTGCAGCAGTAATCTGTTTGTTAGTAACATTGAAAGCATAGTCTTCCAAACTACTAACTTTGTTGATAATTCCTTGAAAAATTAGTTTTCGAGCAACTCCCAACAAAAGCACAAAAAAACAAAGCGTAAATATCATTCTTTTACGTTCCAAAAATCAGTACAACTCGCATTAGGTGATTGTACTGGTTTTTACCATTAAAAAGTCATAACGCTTCGCAAGAAGCTATAACTAATAATCATTATGATACTTTCAGCTTCTATTTTAGATCCACATTTAGGACTAATTTTTTGGCAATTTGTAATTTTCGGACTGTTGTTTTTTATTCTTACGAAATACGCTTGGAAACCAATCATGGGTGCTTTGCAAGAGCGTGAGCAGTCGATTGATGATGCGTTGGCGTTGGCATCAAAGACTCGTCAGGAAATGCAAGATTTGAAATCTGGTAACGAAAAACTTATCGCAGAAGCCCGTGCTGAGCGTGACAGAGTTTTGAAAGAAGCAAAAGAAGCAGGCGATGCCATGATTGCACAAGCAAAACTTGATGCACAAAAAGCTGGTAGCGACGAAATTGAAAAAGCACGTGCAGCTTTCACTCAGGAAAGAGTAAATGCAGTAGCAGCTTTAAGAAAAGAAACTGCAAACTTATCTTTGGAAATCGCAGAAAAGATTTTGCGTAATCAATTATCTGATCGTTCTGCCCAAGAAAAATTAGTTTCTGACCTTATGGCAGACGCAAAATTGAACTAAGGAATAATTGAAAATTAAAAGTGTAGAATTAAAAATTTAGTCGAATCACTTTTAAGCATTCTCAGATAAGAGTTAAAAAATACTCAAAATAGTAGCTGTCATTTCGAGATTGTGTAAAGAGTCCTAAGTATTAGGTATCAAGTATTAAGAAATTTCGTCCAAATAAATTTTTGTATCAAATACTTAGGACTTAATACATAATACTTATTACACACCCCAATTGATAACTGATAACTGTAAAAAAAGATGTCATTACAAACGGTTGCATTCAGATATGCTAAATCATTATTGGATTTGGCAAAAGAAAAAAACGTCGAGACTAAGGTTTATGAAGATATGAAACTCTTCAGCCAAGTTTGTGACGATAACCATCAGTTTTATTTAATGTTGAAAAGCCCAATTGTATCACATTTTGATAAATTGAGTATTCTTCAAAAAACATTTTCTGGTAAAGTTGACCCTTCTTCAATGTCGATTTTTGAAATTATTACAAGAAAAAATCGTGAAGAATTGCTTCCTCATATTGCAGAAGACTATCTTCGTCAGTATGAAGAGTCAAAGGGTATTCAAAAAGCATTCGTTACGACTGCAACACCATTGACGGATGCACAGAAAGCAGACTTTACTAAAATCGTAGCGGACTCAACAGGAAAGCAAGTTGTAATTGTTGAAAAAATAGACACAAGTCTGATTGGCGGATACGTCTTGCGTGTGAATGACCGCCAGGTTGATACTTCCGTGAAAACGAAATTGAATGACTTGAAAGTGAAATTTACCCAATAAAACAATTTGAAAATTTGGAAATCAATTTGTTCAAAGACCGAATGTATTTTCATCAGAATATAATTATTAAGGAAGCCCTTGCAGATGTATATTTGTGAGGGCTTTTTAGTTTTATCAATATTTCTACTTATCACAAACCTTTAATCATGAGTATAATCAAAAAACTCGCCAGTGAAACAGCATCTTATGGTATTAGTACTATACTGGGGCGGTCGCTGAACTTCTTACTGGTATTTATCCACACACGTGCATTCATGCCAGAGGAACTGGGAATCAATATCAAACTGTACAGTTGGGTAGCCATTGCGAATATAGTCTATACATACAGCATGGAAACGGCATTTTTTAGATTTGCAAAAGGTGACGACAAGACCAAAATCTACAATCTTACACTCAGTGCAATCATCAGTACAAGTATTGTTTTTTCTGGAATATTGATTATTTTTTCTACTCCAATCATGAAGTTTTTGGGGTATCCTCAGAAAGAACAATTCCTGATTTGGTTAGCGATTATCTTGGCAATGGATGCAATTGTGGCGATTCCTTTTGCCAGATTAAGACAAGAGAAACAGACAAAACGCTTTGTAACTGCCAAAATTTCAAACATTTTGATTAATGTTTTTTTGAATATTTTCTTTCTTTTGGGACTAAAAAATATAGCAGACGGCGAGTATCTACACAGCTTGCAACCATTGGCACAGAAATTTTATAATCCCAGCATTGGAGCGGGTTACATTTTCTTGGCAAACCTAATTGCTAATGCCTGCACGTTCTTCTTTTTGATTCCTTATTTCAAAGATTTTAAGTTTTATTTCAATAAAATTGAGTTCAAAAATCTGTGGGTTTATGCCTATCCATTGATGATTATGGGCTTGGCAAGTACCTATAATTTAGTATTCGACAGAACGCTTTTAGAGAATCTGTTACCAGATCATTTCTACCCCAATAGAACCTCAGAACAAGCCCTTGGTATTTATGGAAACGTCTATAAATTATCCGTTTTTATGTCTTTGGCAATTCAAGCATTTAAGTATGCCGCCGAACCATTTTTCTTTAGTCAGACGGATAAAAATTCGCCTAAAATGTTAGCTGATGTCATGAAATGGTTCATTATCATTTGCGTAATTTTTTGGTTGGGAATCTGCTTAAATTTAGATTGGCTAAAGACTATGTTTTTGAAAAAAGCCATCTACTGGGAAGGCATTGCCGTAGTTCCGATTTTGTTATTGGCAAACTTATTTTTGGGGATTTATTATAATCTCTCGGTTTGGTTCAAACTCAACGACAAAACTCATTACGGAACAATGATTACCTTTATGGGCTTGGTCATAACGGTGATTTGTAATTATTTTCTGATACCTCAGATTGGATACATGGGTTGTGCTGTGGCATTTATGATTTCATGCTTCTCGATGATGGTAGTTTGTTACTATTTCGGGCAAAAGTATGCTCCAGTTCCTTACCATATCAATTCGGCATTAGGCTATATTGTTTCGGCAGGAATCTTGATTTATTTCTCTGGAAAAATCCATATTTCTAATCTTTGGATTGCCCTACCTTATCACATATTGATTTTTGGCATATATTTAGTAGGTATTATAGTTGTTGAACACGAAAGAGTTATTCCGCAGCGATTCAAGCAGAAATATCCTTTTCTGAATAATTTGAAGTAGAAGCTGTTTAAACTTTCTGTTTTGTTCTAAAATTAGGCTATTTTTAGAGCCAGATTTTTAAAATTTGACCCGTTGTGGAGCAAATATAGCAGAGCTACATTGAAAGAATTTTGGTAAGCTGGATTTAAAAATAGTCAATTTTAGTCAAAAGAGAAAGTTTAAATAGCTTCTTTGAAAGACCTCAGAATTTTAGAGTTTTTGAGTAAGAAAAAAAGAAACTCACAAAATAGAATCAAAGTCTGGAAGAAATTTGTGAAATTTGTAGAAAGACCAATTGAACGAATACCATTCAGTATAACCCATGACTGAGTTCCAATTAATGACCCATCTCGATTCCTTAGATTTAAAACTAAGGAGAATTATTGCAGCGTATGATGCGAGCAAAGAAAGAGTCATTGAACTTGAACGAGAAACACAGGAATTGAGGCAAAATATTGAGTTAAAGGAAAAAGAAGTCTCTGAATTGCAGAAAAAAGTAAACGAACAGTCTAAAAACTTTAAAAAATCAGATAAATTTATTAAGATTGTATCAAGCAATCTAAAAACCACAGGCGACACCGCCGTTTTGAAGGAAAAACTTGATGAGTATATTCTCGAAATAGAAAATTGTATTAGTCAACTGAGTAATTGAAATAATTTGAAAACAGAGCTAAAACGCTCGAACCTTAACATCTCAAGTTAGAACAATGAGTGAAAAAGTACCTTGCAATATCACCGTAGCTTTAGAAGAATTCAGTCTGCAAGTAGGCAGAGAAGAAGAGGCTTATGTCCGCAAGGCAGCAAAGTTGATTAATGAACGCATGGATTATTATAAAAACCTCACAAATATCCCTAAACCCAATCGTTTGTTAGCATTGGTAGCATTGGATTATGTGATTGATAATTTAAAATTTGATCATAATACCGTAGAATTAAAAAAGTCTGTCATGGCAAAAATCCTGCAAATGGAATCGCTGACGGACGGTGTATTAGATTAGTTTTTTGTGTTTCTCAGAATAGCTCAAATCAAAATATTAGTTAAACCAATACTTGTAAAATACTGAATGTCAATTCCTTACTTAAAAGACATTTGAAATTATTTAAAAAGTATGATTACCAAATGACAGTTTTGGTAATGTCATGACTAATTTTCCCTTCTCAATCTTCGGCTCAGTGCGTCTGATTATTTTCCAATTATCAACAATTCGGATTTGTTATTGAATTTCAATCCGAACCTAAAACGATATAAAAATGTCAGATACTTTAATGATTATTTTATCAGCTATTGTCTCGATGGGGGCAGGAGTTTTTGCAGGAAAAATGCTTTTTGCAAAAAACTATGCTAAACTCGAAGAAGACGCCAACGCAAAGGCAACTGATATTCTGAAAAATGCTGAAATACAAGCAGAAAATCTCAAGAAAAACCGAATCTTAGAAGCAAAAGAACAGTTTTTGAAACTACGTAGCGAGTTTGAAGATGATTCAAACAAAAAGAAACAGATTCTTGTACAAAACGAGCAGAAATTGAAGGAGCGTGAGCGTCTCGTTCAGCTTTCAATGGAGCAAAGTAAACGTTTGGAAGGTGAATTAAATAGCCAAAAACAATCAATAACTTCAAAAGAAGAGAACCTGAAAAAGAAGACTGAAGATGCTGACAAAAAACGTGACGAAGCTGAAAAAATGTTGGCATCACAAGTGCAACAATTAGAGCGAATTGCAGGGTTGACAGCGGCTGATGCTCGCCAACAATTGATTAGTGCATTGACAGCGGAGGCTGAAACCAAGGCATCATCTATCATTAAGACTACTATTGAAGAAGCGAAATTGACGGCTACAAAAGAAGCTAAAAAAGTAGTGATTGAGACAATCCAGCGAACTGCAGCAGAAAATGCTATCGAAAACTGTGTGTCGGTTTTTAATATTGAATCAGACGATGTGAAAGGAAAAATCATTGGTCGTGAAGGACGTAACATCCGTGCATTAGAAGCAGCAACTGGCGTAGAGTTCATTGTTGATGATACCCCAGAGGCAATTATCATTTCTGGTTTTGACCCCGTTCGTCGTGAAATTGCTCGTTTATCATTGCATCGTTTGGTACAAGATGGACGTATTCACCCCGCTCGTATTGAGGAAGTGGTTGCAAAAACCAAGAAAAACATTGATGATGAAATTGTAGAAATCGGCGAACGTACCGCTATTGATTTAGGAATTCACGGACTTCATCCAGATTTAATTCGTATGATTGGGCGTATGCGTTTCCGTTCTTCTTATGGGCAGAATTTACTCCAGCACTCACGTGAAGTAGCCAAATTATGTGCTACTATGGCTGCAGAATTAGGGCTAAATGTAAAGATGGCAAAACGAGCAGGTTTACTACACGATATTGGTAAAGTTTGGCCCGAAGAATCAGAACTGCCTCACGCATTGTTGGGTATGCAATTAGCTGAAAAATATAAGGAACATCCAGAAGTAATTAATGCGATTGGAGCCCACCATGATGAGATAGAAATGACTTCTATGATTTCGCCGATTATTCAGGTTTGTGATGCGATTTCGGGTTCTCGTCCTGGGGCAAGGCGTGAAATGATGGAGTCGTACATGAGACGTTTGCGTGAATTAGAGGAATTGGCAACATCGTTCCAAGGAGTGCAGAAATGTTATGCCATTCAGGCAGGACGAGAATTGAGAGTAATCGTTGATTCTGAACACGTAACAGACGAAATAGCAAGTTCATTGTCGTTCAATATTTCACAAAAAATTGAAAAAGAAATGCAATATCCAGGGCAAATCAAAGTAACAGTAATCCGTGAAATGAGAGCTGTGAGTTACGCAAAGTAACGTTTTCGATGTTTGATTCTCGTTGCTCGATTTTCGAGAAAAAAGATAAAAAAAACCTCTGATTTGGCTTCGGAGGGGGGGATTCCGCTCTTTCGGATTTGTAATCTGAAAGCTAAAGCTGAGGTTTTAAACGGGGTCGCCCAGACCTCGAAGCCAAGTTTATCTATCAAAATAGGTAGGCTTGGCTTTGTTGTAGAAAAGATAACCAATATCGTTTTAACGGAGAATTATTGAGTTCAAGGTATGTAAAAGAAATGGTACAATAATACTTTCTACTATCCATAGGGAAAGCGTAAACTATTTTGCTATAACTACTTGTTTATCACCCCTGCGGTAAGGTAAAATCATCTCCTCGGAATCTGAAAATACTTCTGTTGGGCATACAATAAAAGTTTGCTGTATTGGGGTATTTTCTTGGTAATAGGGGAGGAGTAATTACTTGGTTCGGTCACTAATAAATCACTCGGAGCGTTCCTGAAAATATCTTGCATTTCGGCAGAATCCAAAAATTTATGGTTGCTTTTCATGCACTCATACTGAAGGTTTACTGCCATTGCCGTGATAACAGCAGACCCCGACGAAGACTGGCAAAACGGTTCTTTATCGGCAAAAGGTTTAGTACAACTTGGACCATAAACATCTACTCGTTGTCCGTAGTTACTACATTCAGATATATCATACTCGGTTGACATTTCTTTGGGTATTGCCCCACCAACAACAATTGCTTTAGAGGGTTTCAGGAAATTGGTGTCCAGATGGGTTTGATTATTCCCAGATGATTCTATCACTACCGCATTTTTAGAGATAGCGGCTTTGATTCTTTTCAATTGATTTTTATCTCCTTCTATCGGATACTTTATGTACGGGTCATTGAGAATGATAAAAATAATATCTCCTTTTTTTAAGGTCTTTATGGTTTTGTCTAATTCATCAGAAAAAGAAATGGCGTTATCTTGATAATTGGTAACCGTTGTGTTGATATGAGTGATATTGACGATATTGGCAGTGTAATCTTTGATAATTTTAACGGTCTTGTCTGCATGGTAAGTTGTACTGGAGTTTTTTTTCTGTTTAAAAATTACCTTTACACCAGTCGTATCTGCTAATGGTTCATTATAATCAAAAATTACTAAGTTCACTTTTTTGTCGTTAAGGTTAGATTTTTTTTCTAACTCCATTTTAGTTTCAAAGTCCCTGAATTCATTTTTGACATTGTTGCATCCATCATTATTTTGATAAAAAACGTGATTGATAACACACCTCTGTAAAGTAGAAATGAACAAAATGAATAGCAGGATTAGGATTAAAAATTTGTGGTTTACTATAAATTTCATGGTTCGATATTTTCCTCAAAATTATCGCTCATATAGTTAATATTTTAATTTAAAAATACCGTTAAATAAGTTTTTTGCAATCACTTTGATTTAAAATGACATATTTACCATCATTAAATTAAAACCAATAATTAATATGAGCACTAATGTTAAGAATGTTCAAGAATCTTATGATTTTTGGACTGAAATGGAAAAACCAAATGGTTCACTCTTTCTGGTAGAGGATAGGGAATTTATTCAATCATTAAGAACAAATTATCGGAAAGTACATCACGCTAAGGTTGATGAGGCAACAAGTTCTTATATTTCTACCAAAAATCATGATAAGGTGACTATGGGCTATGCTGTCTCATTAATTGACCTTCTGGAAATCTTAGGAATTGACCGAGAAGATTACGATAAAATCAAAAAAATAGATAATTGCAAAGGAATACAGATATGCTTGGGGCATCAGAAGGAATTAAAACCGACTAAAAAAAGACCAAGAAATATGAAGATTAATAAGAATAGACCAGAGTTGATTTTTAGACCTTTACTCTGGAAATCAAATGAAGAAACAAGTAGTTATGAAGGTAGTTTTTGGGTAACGTGTACGCCATTAGCTCCCAATGACGCACCCTGTCCGCCACCATTAGACCATTGCAAAAATGAATGAAATGTCATTGACTGATTTTAGTATAATTGTTATTATTGGTGCTTTGGGGATTTCCTTAGTACCAATAATAATAGGCTATAGATTCCTGCAAGTTGCGGATAAGAGTACTAAGATTTTTTGGTCATATCTATTGTTGATTTTTATTACCGATGCCACCAGCGAGATACTAAGATGGGTAAACTTTAAAAATCATTTCCTCTATTATTTTTACTCTGTATGGACTTTTTCCCTATTGTTTTCAATTTATTATTCTCCGATTTTCTCTGATAAATTAAAGAAAAAGGTCTTTCCCATCTTCTTTTTATGTATCGCTATTTTAGTAATTGATTTATTGTTTATTACAGGTTTCAAGAGTAGAATATCCAACTTTTCTACTATCAGTATTAATTTTATTGTACTCTGTGTGTTTGTGTTGGCTTTTGTAAGTCCTTTACCACAGCAGTTCAAATCTAAAATATTGGATTCTGAGTTTTCGTATATTCTTCTCGGTACAATTATTACACTATTTTTCAAGCTAATTCTTAATATATGGACACCTTTTTTGTTAGAAACAGAGTTGAATTATCCATTATTTTACCAACTCCAAAATTTAGTTTTCTTTTTTTATATTCTATCCTCATTCATATTTTCATGGGCTTTTTACCAACAAAAATTCAAATTAAAAAACTGATTGCAATAGTCTATTTGCTTACGATTTGCTTTGAAGGAAAAGCAACCATACCAAATGACACACTGCCATTTAACTTGACAATAAGTTCATTCAAAACCAAAATACTTGATTTAGATTCTACATGGACACTCAATAAACCAATTTTTATTCCGACCCAGCCCTCTTTGGTAATTATCTCATTTGTAGACAGTTCAATAAATGACACATACAAATGTTTAGTAACTAATTATGAGTCATTCTACACAGAACTTAACTTAGGGAAAAACAAAACGCTTTATTTGGCAAATCTGCAAGGCGGAGATTATACTATTACCATTACAAATATAGAAACGGAACAAAAGACAGAACTCAAATTTAGGATTGCTTCTGTTTTTTGGCAAAAATGGTGGTTTAGCCCTCTTGTTTTCTTAATACTTGGGGTAATTTTAGGAGCAATTTTTTATACTTTTTATCTAATACGCCTCCGCCAAGAACTGTTAGTCCAGTCGATTAAATATGAACTTGAAATTAAGGCATTACGGGCTCAGATGAACCCCCATTTTATCTTCAATTGTATGAATACGATTGATGCCTATATTCTCAGGAAACGATTCATGGAGGCATCGGATTATTTGCAAAAATTCTCAAAATTGATACGGAAAATCTTAGAAAATTCAGAAAGTCAGACCATCAGTATTGAACAAGAAATTCAGACGCTCAAACTCTATATCGAACTCGAACAAGAACGGTTTTCAGATTCCTTTACCTATGTTTTAGACATTCAGTCCGAGCTTCAAGACAGCGATTATCAGATACCTTCGTTGGTCTTGCAACCTTTTGTAGAAAATGCTATCTTGCACGGAATCAGACACTTAACTGAACGAAAAGGAGAAGTTATTGTTAAAATGAGAAAGATTGAAGAAAAAGGAAAAGAACCCATTTTGTACTGTGAAGTCCAAGACAATGGCGTTGGCAGAAAAGCCTCTGGAATCATCAACCAGCAACGACAATCAAGTCATAAATCAATGGGCGTAAATGTTACGATAGAACGAATAAAAACCTATCAAGCCATTTATGGTAGCAAGATGGAGACGCTTGTGATTGACCTTAACGAAGGTACAAGAGTAGAAATCAAACTACCCCTAATTCTGAGTTGAAAAAATAGCTATCTGCTTGACAGACAATTGATTATCTTTTGAATTATTGATTGTTTTCTATCAACTTAACAACTTATCGACTTAAAATACCCCAAAAAATGAACGCCATAATAATAGATGATGAAGTTTCTTGTATAGAATCTCTTTCAGCCAAAATTGAGATGTTTGTACCCTCTGTGAAAGTGGTTAAAACCTTTCTTCTGCCTCAAGAAGCATTGCAAGAAATCCATAAATTAGATGTTGATGTCATCTTTTTAGACGTAGAAATGCCTAATATGAATGGTATTACTTTTGCCCAAAAAGCCAATTTGGCTACCACCGAAATTATTTACACAACGGCATACCAAAAATATGCAGTTGATGCCTTTCGGGTTTGTGCTTTTGATTTTTTATTGAAGCCCGTTGATAGAAAAGAATTGGTGAGTTCAATAGAAAAGTTAACGATGAAACTCCAAGAAAAACACCTGAAATACTCCAAATTACAGACAAAATATAATAAAATCACAGTTCATACCACAAAGGGAATGCAGTTTATACCTATCCAAAATATTCTTTGGATAGCCTCTGACAATAGTTATTCGACCCTACATTTAGAGCAAGGTAATTCGATTGTAACAAGCCGCTCGATTGGTGATTTTGAGGAAATGTTATTGGCATACGATTTTTGCAGAATTCATAACTCAATCATGATAAATCTTCAACATTTACAGGAATACATTAAGGGAGAAGGAGGGACGGTCATCCTGACAAATGGGAAAGAATTAGAGGTTTCTCGTAGAAAAAAAGCGGATTTAATGGCATTGATTAGTCCGTAAGGAACAGGAATTTGATAAGTTGTCCAAGTTGGTGTTGATATTTTGAACATAATCAAGGTAAAAAAACGACACATAGCATCGATACGTTAGTTTTTTTAAACGAAGAGTATGTCCAAAAGATTGACTCATAGTTGGACAAGTTATTGAATTCCTGTTCCTTAGTGGTGACTTTGAAGAATAGCAGACAAACTCTTAAAGTTACCTACACCACTTTTAACTTTATTTCTTCCATTTTTTTGTGAATTTCCTCCACATTCACATTCATGATTTCTTGTGCTTACTTTTTTTTCAAATTTATGGTTCAAAACCCTAATGAAAATGGAAAGTATCAAGCACACTCAGCATAGCCCCATTCGTGGTATATCACTAACGCCTGAAGAAATTGTTTTTCTATCAGCCGAAGCAAATTACACTCAAATTCATTATTTGAATGGGCGTAAAACTGTGTATGCCAGAACATTGAAATCCATTGAAAGTCAGATAAAAAAAGCTGGGTTTTTCAGGACACACAAATCATTTTTAGTGAATCTTAATTTTTTGAAAGAGGTTCATTGGAATGTAGAAAACCCTTTTATCGTACTATCGAACGACTATCGGGTATCCATTTCCAGGCGTAAAAGAGTAGTGCTACGCAAGCGATTAAGCGAGATTCCAAAATATATAAATTGAAGCCATTTCCCGTTCCTAAATACCAATTCACTAAGCGAAATTCTCTTACGTCTCTATCCCTTTATTTTCCGAATAATAATCCAAACTTTTGTTTTACATTTCATACGTGGCAGGTCAATAGATTTAATTTTCGGATTGCCTCTACTCGCCCCAAAAACAAATTTGGGGCGGTAAAGGCTATTGTTTCATTTCGGAACGGTAAGATAATAACCCTACTTCAACGATTTGAGGTGTTTCAAGGTAATCGGTAAATGTTGCTTTACTTCTGCGTTTTCATCTTCAATAAAAAAATACTGAACACCAGTTTGCATGGCTGCACGAAGAATTTTCTGGAAATTCAATTGACCAGTTCCAACGGCTACGTCTGATGTCAGGGGTGTTCCGCCCGAAACTTCGCCCGTTTCCTGACCAATTTTCATATCTTTTACGTGCAAGGCAGCGAAGCGATTCGGATATTTTTTCAACATCAATTCTGGCACAGCCCCGCCGTGGAAAGTCCAATAAACATCCATTTCAAATTTCATTCTTGGGTCAGTTTTTTGAACCATGTAATCAAAAAGTGTTCCTTCAGGTGATTGTTGGAACTCAAAACCGTGAATGTGATACATCAGAGTAATGCCTTCTTTTGCTAAAATGGCGGAGGCTTTATTGAAAATTTCAATTGCCATATCTGCATTTTGTCTGTTGAAAGAATTGTACTTATGGGGAATCCATGGCACCCCTAACAATTTGATTTCGAAGAACTTAGCATCGGCAATGAGCTTTGGCAAACTATCTCTGACCATCTCAATCCCGTGTAGATTTGACTTTGGAATCAGTCCTAAATTTTTACATTCTGTTCTAAATTCTTCCTTCGTTAATCCATAATAATTGCCTGGAATTTCTACTTCCGTAATTCCCAAATCTCTGATATATTTCAAAGTGCCTTTGGGGTCTTTTTGCATATCGTCACGCAGACTATAAATTTCCAGACCTGCCTTTGTATTCATGTATTCGCCCACGCTTGCCAGTTTTTTGCTCGTTCCGTTTTGTAACCAAATATCAATTCTCGGAGCTTCCCAATTATAAGGTTTAGAGAGAATATCCATGTCTCCATCACCGTCGAGGTCGGCAATACGAGCCTCATGGAAACCCCAGCCCGTCTTGAAAATCGACTTCTCGAATTGCCCTAACCCATTGCCATACAGTATGATAGCCTCTGATTTTGGATTGTCGGGCTTGGTTTCTTTCTCCGACCATTTGGTCATTTCAGCACAAAATAAATCCAAATTTCCATCATCATTGATGTCTGCCGCTTCGAGCGTATGTCCGTGAATTAGCTCTCTCCCGACCAAATCCGTAGCTTTCCAATCGGCAGGATTTTCGGCATTTCCTGTGCATTCATAAAATAATAAACGACCCTTTCCGTCCCCAGGCGAAACGGCAATTTGCATTTTTTTGCCTGTTCTGAATTTACCACAAACTACTCGTCCGCCTTCTTCACCAAAACGAATGGCATTAAATTTTCCATCTTTATATTTGAACCAATAATTACCAGCCACCAAATCCACGAAACCATCCCCATCAATATCACCTTTGGCACAACCCTCGGCGTACCACGAATTTTTCTCGCCTGCTTCGCCCGAGAATATTGTTTCTAATGTCCATTTATCCGTTTTTGGATTGGCTGGAACATCCGATAAAAGCAAAGATTTAGCACTTTGATTCCACGTAACTACTTGCAAATGACCATTTTGCTTGAAATCCCCAATTACTTGGTCGTGGTGCATTGTTTTGCCTGAATCTTTAATTTTATACCGTTTCCATTGAATCGCTGGGTCGAAATTTGGAGCGGGATTTTCAAACCACCAAACCTCATTCGACTGCCAGTCGCCCCCATAAACCAAATCTAAATCACCGTCTCCATCAATGTCCGCTGATGCCCCTCCAGCCTCAACGGTCAAGAAATCTTTGCAGATATTGTAAACTGTCCACCCCTTGCTATCACGACGGTACCAAAGAATCGAAGGACCAACTACCCGACAAGTTACCACGAAATCCTCATCCCCGTCGGCATCCAAATCCATTGTCATTGCCCCTGTTTGTTGGGTGGTTTTCCAAGCCAAAGGTACTTTCCCATTAGTTGTCGAGAGATACTCCCAATTAGGAGATTTTTTTTGAGATAATGCTGATAATGAGAGCATTATTAATAATAAAGGAAGAGTCTTTTTCATTTTTTAACGTTGTTATTTTTCCCAAAGAAAGTAAAATATCTGCAAGTAATACGCTGTTTTATCCCGTAAGACTCAAATCAGACTTGGAGTAATCCTGAAATGACCTAAAGATTTGTTTTGTATTTTACCCTTCCTTAACTTGGACAGCCAAAACTTCAACCATACAGATACTACTTTTTGAAAACCATAAAACACTTTCGCAGGAAGTCTAATGGCGGTAGAAATGAATGGAGGGTAAAATAGGCTAAAAGTATAGAATTCATGGAAACCATTTTCAGAACCCTTCAAGATTTTTTCAAGTCCATCGGTTTGCCTTTGGAACAAGATTTTGAAATGACTGTTCATAGCCTTGCGGGTCTGCACGGAAGCGGAGCAAAAGTCTCGCCCATGTTCCGTACCGATTATTTTGCCTTTCTATTAATCACAGGAGGAAAATCAAGTTATACCATTGACAAACAGAGTTTTGCCTTGGGCGAAGGATCTTTTTATTTTACTAATCCTGGGCATTTAAAATCTTTTCATATCGAAATTCCTTTGGAGGGCTATATGGTTACTTTTACCGAAACCTTCCTCAAACAAAACTTTACGGGCGATTTATTCCAACAATTTCCTTTTTTGTTGAACGAAACTACGCCCGTGATGAAGCTAAATGCTGATATTCAAGCGGATATGATAAGGATGTTTGAAACCATGATTCAAGAATACAAAGGACATTCATCTTTCAAAAAAGCCATACTTTCTAACCATCTTTCTATTTTATTGTACAAAAGCAAGGAACTTTTACAATCGCACCAAGTCAGTATCAAAGCATCCAGTAGGTCGATGGAATTGCTGAATCAATTTAAGATGATTTTGAATGAAAATTTCAAGCATCTTTTACTGGGAAAATCAGATAAAGTGCTGTCTATCAAAGAAATAGCCGATGCTATGCACGTACATCCCAATTATCTGAGCAACGTAATCAAAGAAGAAAGTGGCAAATCCGCCTCCGACTGGATTCAAGACCGAACCCTTGCCGAGGCTCAAGCTTTACTCAAAAACTCATCAAAAACAGTCTCTGAAATTGCCTATAATTTGGGCTTCACCGACAGCACCCATTTTGCTAAGTTTTTTAAGAAAATGGCAAATATTTCTCCGAGTGATTATCGAAAAACTCTCTGATATATAAATTATTGTTGGCTTAATCTATGTATTTTTTGACATATTAAGCCAACAATAAAAATTATTATTGGCTTAATGTATGTATTTTTTAGTACTTTAAGCCAACAATAATTACTTTTTTATATCTTTGTGTATTGATTATCAACAAGATATAAAATTATGGAAGAGAATTTTTTTGTAGGAAGAGAAATAGAAATTCAGAAATTCAATAACTTACTTTCAACTAATCAGTCAGACCTTGTAACGGTGATTGGTAGAAGAAGGGTAGGTAAAACGTACCTCATCAAACACGCCCTCAAAAACCAGTTAGATTTTCATTTTACGGGTGTACAGAATACCGATAAGGAAAGTGTGATAAAGGAATTTACCATAAAAATAATTGAACTATCTGCAGGTAAAATACCTCTACAAATCCCCCGAACTTGGTTAGAGGCATTTAGGCTTTTGAGGATATATTTATCCAGCCTGAAAAAGAAGAAAAAGATGACTGTCTTTTTGGATGAACTCCCTTGGTTAGACACCCACAAATCAGGTTTTTTGGAGGCATTTGAATTTTTCTGGAACGATTGGGCTGTTGACCAAAATATTATGGTGGTGGTTTGTGGGTCAAGTACCTCTTGGATGATTAAAAATATCATTAACAACAAAGCTGGACTACATAATAGAGTAACACAGTACATGAAAATTACTCCGTTCACGTTGGCTGAAACCAAACAATATTTGTATGCAAAAGGGGCTAAACTGCCTCAATACGACATTGTACAGTTATATATGGCTATGGGTGGTATTCCCTATTATCTCAAACAAGTACAGATAGGCGACTCAGCTATTCAAAACATCGACAACATACTTTTTAATGAAAATAGTACACTCAAAAACGAGTTTCAAAACCTGTATAGGGCTCTTTTTGATCATTATGAAAAATACGAAACCATCATCAAAGCCTTAGCACAAAAGCAAAAGGGACTTACAAGGCAAGAAATAGTAGAAGCCACAAAAATAACGAATGGTGGCGGTCTAACCCGAATGCTTGAAGAGTTGGAGGAGAGTACGTTTATCAAAATATATCAACCCTACAACAACCAGAAAAAAGAGGCACTGTATAGATTAATAGACGAATATTCAATTTTCTACTACCAGTTTAACCCGCAAAAAAAACCAGCGGGCAGTTTTGTTAATCTAAGCCAAACCGCTAAATACAAAAGCTGGGCGGGCTTTGCTTTTGAAGCCTTATGTATGAAACACGTCTCAAAAATCAAAGAAGCGTTAGGAATTTCGGGCATTTTTACGACTGAAAATTCCTACTATTTTAAAGAAAAGGATAACGGTTTTCAAATAGATTTATTGATTGACAGACAAGATAACTCCATCAATATTTGTGAAGCCAAATTTTATGGTGCTGAATATCAGATAGATAATAAAGAAAGTCAGCACCTGAGAAATAGAATAGAGGCTTTTAGGAAGAATACAAAAACCAAGAGATACCTAATACCCACCCTTATCACTACTTTTGGATTAAAAGCTAATGAAAATAGCTTAGGCTTAATCGATAAAGTCATCACGATGAATCAGCTATTTTAGCAATCTTTAAATCATACCCAAAGCCCTTTAAATTGTACCTATTCCAGCCTGTAGTTGTAGTCTAATTTTGTATCATCAAAAACGATAACAACTTTAAATCGTGGCGACAATCCACAATATAACAATGAGCAAGAAAATATTATTAACAGGAGCAAGTGGTGGTTTTGGTGTTTTGACCGTAAAAAAACTAATCGAAAAAGGACATCAAGTAGCGGCAGCCATGCGTGATGTGGCAGGTCGTAACAAAAATACAGCCGGAGAATTAGCTTCATTAGGAGCAATAATCGTAGAATTGGATGTAACCAATGACGACAGCGTGATAAATGGCGTAGCCACAGCCATCGAAAAATTAGGAGGTTTAGATGTGTTGATGAACAATGCAGGGATTGGTTCGGCGGGTATGATTGAGTTTTTTACTACTGTCGATTTCCAAAAAATGTATGAAGTAAACGTCTTTGGCGTACAACGTATGAACCGTGCAGTTGCCCCTTATTTCAGACAACAAAAATCAGGTTTAATTATATATACATCAAGCCTTTTGGGTAGAATCACCTTGCCTTTTTATGGTTTGTACCAAAGCTCAAAATGGGCATTGGAAGCTTTGGCAGAGAATTATAGAGTAGAACTTTCAACCTTCGGTATCGAAAACTGTATTGTAGAACCAGGTGGTTACCCAACCGCTTTTGCTGAAAATTTGATGATGCCAAGTGATACAAGTCAGGCAGAAAGTTATGGTGGATTTATTCACGCACCACAAAAAATGGGCGAAAATTTTGGAAATGTTTTAGCCAATAATCCACAACAAGACCCACAACGTGTAGCTGATGCCTTTGCTGATTTGATTGATATGCCTTATGGTGAAAAACCATTCAGAACCACGGTAGATTTTATCGGAATGGGCGACCACGTAAGCAAATACAACGAGCATTTGGGACAAGTAACGGCGGGTCTTTATGGCAACTTTGGTATTGCTGGAATGCTAACTGTACAGAAGTAGTATTTTCACAAAAATCCCCTCAATTTATAAACTGAGGGGATTTTTGTATGCTATAATTTATTCTAAAATTCTACACCCTACCCAATCGTAATAATCCTTTATTGAAATAAAATACCAAACCTATCACAATGACAACGGCTGAAAGACTGATGATTTTTAAGGCTGCGGTATCTTCAAATCTCAATAACCCCATATATACGCCCACCAATGCCCATACAATTGTGAGTGCATAAGGCACACTTCCATCAAATTTATTAAGCCAAAATATGGCATTGGCTAATGCACTCAATAAAATCAGGGCTTGCCAAATCATGCCTGTTTGACCCAAGTCCGACACGCCATAAAATTTAATGGCAGATGCTGTATTCGCAAAAATAGCAACCGTTGCCCACCCTACATAAACAGCGATTTGACCATAAAGAAGCCCTTTTTCTATCAACGTCAGTTGGCTATAATTTTGCAAAACTTTACCAAAAACAAGGGTTAGAAAATAGAACATCACAACGAAAATAATGACCGTTAAAACAAGCCAATTACGCCCTGCGGCTATCAACCAAATGGCAAAAAGCGTATAAATAACACACAGATTAAACCCAATATTAGCAAATAGAGCTTGATTTGGGCTTTTGGAAGTGAACTGATAAATGCCATACCCCAAGCCTAAAAATGTGATAAGCCCCCACACGATAAACGCATATCCTGCGGGCGTAATCATGGGGTCATTATTGTTAAAATTACTTTGCCCATTAACTAAGACGGAAATTCCAGGGCTAACAAACTGCAAAATGGATGTCAAAAGCACCCATAAACTAAGATTTTTCATAGGGATTAAGATTGAATTAGGATTAAATTATACTACAAATATTACAATTTAAGCTTGGATTTTATATTCTAAGATACGTTTAAAATCCACCTAATGAAAATAGATTATCCTAAGAGTAGAATGTTCCTTGACCAAATACAGGAAAAACTCTCATTTCAATCATTTAATAGACATGATAATGGGGCGAAAATAGATTGGGAAAAACGGGGCAAAAGGCGGTTTATAATTAAAGATTTTATTTTCAATCACCTCCCCAAAAACTCATCAATAAAACAAAACACTCTACAAATTTTATCATCCTCATCAAACTCGCCCACAAAAGTGCCGTAGGACAACACAGAGCCGTTGTTGTCCATTTTCCACTGCATTCTGAAAACAGAATTATGAAATTCGGGTTCGCTATTTTTGACTAATTTATGAGGTAATCGAGATTGAAAAGTGCTTATGATACCCTCCATTTCATTGATATTTGAAACAGGTTTTGGAATGTGAGGGTCAAGATAAATGCCGTTTTCTGTAAAACTGAGAGCTAATTGCTCCAATCGTTTGGTTTGACTTTTTTCATTCCAAGCCTGAATATATTGGTCAATAATTTCTTCCTTTTTCATTTTGTTTTTGATTAATATTGAATCTCAATTTCCGCACGATTTTGATGTAATTCCCAGAATTTATCCGCTAAAATTCTCGGTGAATGTGTCTCACTTCCATGATGGATATAGCCGTTTATGGTAACAGTACCCACATAAATGTCATCAGATTTTAAAACTTCGTTCATTTGAAAAGCCAAACTTCTCAAAGATGCCTTCCCAAGCGAAAGTGAACCAAATTGAGGACTTGGGTTAATAGCAAACGACCCGCCCGTAAGCAAGACCACACCTTTATTTTCTTTCAAATCATGGTGCAAAATCTTTACAGAATGAAAAGCATTGGCTACCGAAATCTTAAAATCATCTACCAACTCGTCCGTTGTTTCCTCCATCAATTGCTTCATTTTCAGGGCAGCTGCATTGTATATAAGCGTATGGATTGTACCCATTTGAGTTTGCAATGAAGCAATTGCATTGCTCAAACTATCTTTATCATAAGCATCCGCTGTAGCAAAATAGGCTTTAACTCCTTGTTGTTCAAGACCTTGCACTTGTAGTTTTAATTTATCTGCATTTCTACTTATGAGTCCGATAGCAAAACCCTCTTTTCCAAATTTTTCTGCCAATCCTGTGCTTAGACCTGGTCCCGCACCTATGATGATTACATTTTTTGTCATTTTCTTATGTTTTAAATAAAGCTATATATTTTATAGTTGCAAAACTAAGTATAGTTATTTAACTTTGCAATAGCTATCAAAAATGGTAGCTTAACATTTTTTTGAAATGAAGATTAATAACAAAGAAATATTGGTAGAAATTGAGGGCGATTTATTCCATTGTGCGATGGATGTTTCCATGAATTTTATTGGTGGAAAGTGGAAAACGGTTGTATTGTGGTATTTGAAAGATGACAAAAAACGCTTTGCTGAAATCAATAAATTAATTCCTCAGATGACCGAGCGAATGTTATCGATAACGCTAAAACAATTGGAAGAAGACGGCTTAGTTTTGCGGGAAGTTTATACGACAAAACCACCCCTGAAAGTAGAATATTCGCTCACAGAATTTGGCAAAACTTGTATTCCTATGCTTACTGAAATATCCAATTGGGGGCGTTTTGTGGCGAAAGATAAGGGGAAAATTATTGAGATTTGACTTGCTGTAATTCACAGATATGCAATAGTTATTGTTTTACTTTTTTTGCAAATTAATTCTGTTTCAATAGGGAAAAGAAGCAATCCATTTTCATTAGGAATTATTTCAACTTGGAAAGAAATCAAATTTTCTCTTATTGAACATTATTAGGATAATTTGATTATTGAAATTTTTGGGACAAACCAACACGATATTTTGTATAGATATTGTGATAAAATATACTGACATCAGTGGCTGTCCCAAAAAGTTTGTGGCTGTTA
>JAAFJL010000111.1 GCA_013298865.1 Cytophagales bacterium
TTTATCAAGTAAACTATCGGGAAAATAATTCAGTAATGTCTCGGCTGAAATGGAAGTATCGGTCATTTTTGCGTAAAGTTTTTAGCAAAATTAACCATTTTTCAAGGTTTCGGACAAGACTGGATTCAATCCCGTGCTACATTTTAATTATCCCATCCCCGACAGAAATATCCCCCACATTCAGAGGCAAAACATTTTGTCCGAAAAGGATTTTATGCCCTACTTTTCTAAAACTTGCTAAGGTTTTCAAAGGTTCTTTTCCTGTTTCGGCAGAATCTTGATTGATGGTCGTCATTACGCACCTCGCACAGGGTTTCACACCTACGAGTTGACTTGTGCCTACACTAAAATTTCGCCAAGTATCTTCCTCGAAAGGTTCACCACCAGAGAATACTAAATTCGGACGAAAACGATTCATTGGTACGGGTTCTTCTAACCTTGCATTGAGGTCTGCCAAAGAGTTTTCGCCAATAATCAAAATCGGATAACCGTCTGAAAATGAGGTAATATCGTCTTGGCTTATCGCATATCTTTCATCTACTTTTCTGAAAGAATCATCGGGCATATAAACCAATCTTGTCGGACTTTGGAGTACCTCCGAAAACCAATTATTTGCTTCCTGACTTACCTCAACGGCTTCCACGGTATCATCCCAAACAGTTACTTGCAGACGGGGTAAGTTATCAGTATTCTCTAAAAAATTAATCACTAAAGATTTGACAGACAGAGTTTTATGAGAAACAGTCAAAGCGTTTTCTGCCATAGAAATTTGCAATAATGCCAAAGAATGGAATTCTCTTTGCGATAAAAAACGGTTGTTTTCATCAATCAACATCCATCTACGGTCGTGTTCGAGTCCACGGGCAGTAACTTTTGCAGAAGAAACGCTAACTCCACCAAGAGATTTTATCGGATAAATATAAATAGAAGAAATGTACATGATTTTTACAGTTGTGAGCTTTACAGTTGTGATTTAGTGATTTGTGATTTAGTGATTTAGTGATTTTTTGTATTTGAGAGTTTTTATAGTTGTGAGTTTTGATTGAGTAATCTTTGAGTTATTGGTTACAAACTGAATTAGCGACAAAATTCACAGCTCAAAAATCACTAAATCACAAATAGAAAAACTCACAACTGTAAAAATCACTCACTAAATATCTCAGGGCGGAGGTTAAAGATTTTATTTGCCAAGAAAATATAAGTGAAAACCGTAATTAACCAACCTACAATCATGAGAGGAAAGTTGAGTTCGTTGACCATGAAAATCGAATTCGTAGGCAATACGCTGTCTGGATAGGAAACCACCAAAAAAGAATAGATATTATTGGCAGCGTGAATTCCCATGGGTAATTCAATTTTTTTGTCGAAAATAGTCAACAGAGCAAAGAAAAGCCCGACGCTAATGTAATAAGACATCCCGATAAAAAAGCCAACTTTCTGAGTTTCAGGATTCAAACCATGAGCTAAACCAAATAATACACCCGAAATAATAATACCCGCCCAGATATTTCTTGAACCGATTCCTTGTAAAATATAACCTCTAAAAAGTAATTCCTCTGCCGTAGTCTGAATCGGCAAAAGCAAAAGCCCAACAGCAAGGGCAGGAATAAAATCATTGATTTTGAGCGAGAAACTATACATTTCTGGAAAAAGTCCATAAAATAAAAGTTCAACCGCAATCGTAATTCCGAACCAAAGTCCTGCTGAAATAGCAATTCTTTTCCAGTTAATCTCAGCAAGAGGCGTAATCAAAGTTTTGAAGGGACGGTTATGCAGAAATCTCATCACGAACCAAAGCCCAACAATAATTCCGACAAATTGTAAAATCGCTACCGCCAAATACCAATGACCCGCCACGGTTGGTTTTTGCGTTTTTAGGTCAGTCACTAAAACAGTGGGAAAGGAGAAAATCATAGCGGCAATTAGTGCAATCACAAAGCCAGCCAAGTATAGCCAGCCACTATTTTTACCAGTTTGGGTAATATCAATAAAATCGTTTTTCATGAATGGTTTTGTTTTTCACAAATGTAATTAAAGCTGTTTAAAATGAAGCTGAAATAGTAGGTTTAAATCGCTCACCCCTGATTTGCAATCGGATTTGGATACGAGAATCCGTGGTACGGTTTGCAATGCCTTCCGACTGTGCGTCCCAGAATCAATAATAGAAGAACCAAAACAACAAAGCCGCCTAATCTTTTGGATTGGGCGGCTTTGTTGTTTTGGACTGTGTATTACTACTTAT
Source organism: Cytophagales bacterium (assembly GCA_013298865.1). GTDB lineage: Bacteria > Bacteroidota > Bacteroidia > Cytophagales > Spirosomataceae > JAAFJL01. The sequence continues at coordinate 2,243 of JAAFJL010000111.1, forward strand.
CTATTCATCGAAACCAAGAACTCTTCGTTGGTTCTTGTGCCACGCATTTGTTGTAATAAGAAATCCATTGCCTCTACTGAGTTCATGTCTGCCATGTGCTTGCGGAGAATCCAAATACGCTTCATCGCATCTTTGTCCATCAACAAATCTTCACGACGAGTACCCGATGCCGAAACATCAATTGCAGGGAACATTCTACGGTTAGACAATTTACGGTCAAGTTGTAGTTCCATGTTACCAGTACCTTTGAATTCCTCGAAGATAACCTCATCCATTTTTGAACCTGTATCAATCAAAGCCGTTGCTATAATAGTTAATGAACCACCGTTTTCAACGTTACGAGCCGCCCCGAAGAAACGCTTAGGTTTGTGCAATGCGTTGGCATCAACACCACCCGAAAGTATTTTTCCTGAAGACGGAACAACCGTATTATAAGCACGAGCCAAACGAGTAATTGAGTCTAAAAGTATCACTACATCGTGTCCGCATTCGACCATACGTTTAGCTTTTTCCAACACAATACTTGCTACTTTTACATGGCGTTCTGCTTGTTCATCAAACGTTGAAGCAACTACCTCTGCACGTACGCTACGTTGCATATCGGTTACTTCTTCTGGGCGTTCATCAATTAGCAAAATCAACAAATACACCTCTGGATGGTTTCGAGAAATAGCGTTTGCAATTTCTTTCAATAAAACCGTTTTACCAGTCTTTGGCTGTGCTACAATCATACCACGCTGACCTTTACCAATTGGGGCAAAAAGGTCTAAAATACGAGTAGAATATAAATCTGGTTTTGTGGAAAGATTGAGCTTTTCCTCTGGGAATAAAGGAGTTAGGTATTCAAATGGGATACGGTCACGGATTTCTTCGGTAGTTTTTCCATTTACAGATTCTACACGCAAAAGGGCAAAATATTTTTCTCCTTCTTTTGGTGGACGAATCGCCCCACGAACTGTATCACCTGTTTTTAGACCAAATAATTTAATCTGAGACGGTGACACATAAATATCATCTGGCGAAGCTAAGTAGTTATAATCCGTAGAACGCAAGAAACCATAGCCGCCATCTTGCATGATTTCAAGCACACCTTCGTTTTCAATAATTCCGTCAAATTCACGAATAGCTTGATTGTAGATAGGTTTCTTAAAATTACTATTAGCAACAACTTGTTTTACGTGAGTATCTGTTGGTTGTAAGAAATCATCAGTTGTAATAAACGAAGTATCAACCACGAATTCATCAGGAACATCTATTCCCTCATAATCAGTGATGGGTTCTTCATCGTAATCCATCGAAGGTTCAGCAAAAGATTCATTAGAAGTTTCTGAAACTGGAGGATTATTAGAAGTTTTTGCTGAAACACGCTCACGTGGGGGCTTTCTGTCTGTATTAGCAGAAGTGTTTTCACTTTGAGTTGTATTTTCTTCAAAGGAAAGACTTGAAACTGCCGATGAATCAACGTCTTCTCCATCACGTTTAATTCGTTGACGTTTAGGTCTTGGAGCGTCGGTTTCAACAACAGTGTCTTTACGCACTTTTCTTAATGGGGATTTTTCATTTTCCATAGAAGTCTCTTCGGAATTAGTATTATTGGAAGGCATGATAGCCTGATTTTCAAGAATTAGATTGATAAGTTCATTTTTAGAAAGGTCTTTGCTATTTTCAATTCTAAACTTCTGGGAAACTTCACGAAGCTCCGATATGAGCATCATTTTTAAATCATCAATTGTAAACATAAACGGTTAGGCAATGGCAGCAAGTAGCCAATGGATTTTTCTGGTGAAATTAGATTGTTTTGTAATAAACGTAAATTTGTTGGATTTTGTATTAGATAAGAGTGTGGTACGTCAAGCGATTAATTATCAGGAGCTTAACAGGAGAAACTCGTCGAATTGTGAACTGTGGTACAATGTTAATGCGATTCTGGCAAAATATCAAATTTTCAATAAAGTTTTTTTCAAAAACGTTTCGGTTAAGATGAAAATTTGTGGTTTTTAAAGTTTATTTTTGATTTTCTCAAACAAAAATCTCTAACGTAAAGTTGAAAAATTGATTCAAAAATTATTGATACTAAATTTATGGCAAAGGCAAATCAAGAATTAATCCAAGCGATTAGACGTACTACTAAGAAATTAGCCCAAGGTGTTGCTTATCAGTGGGGACACATGGGAAGTTGTAATTGTGGAAATTTAGCTCAGGAATTAACCAAATTAACGAAAGGGGAAATCCACCAGTTTGCGATGCAAGGTCGGGGTGATTGGCGTGAACAAGTAGAAGAATTTTGCCCAACGAGTGGCTTGCCAATGGATTTGCTAATTGCTGATATGCTTAACTACGGTCTGACAACCAGCGACTTACAGAATTTAGAGCGATTGTCAGACAAGCAAGTACTGAAACGGATACCCCTCGAACGCCGTGATGCCATGAATCACAATGTCCGTGCTGATGTAGTGCTTTACATGACAGAATGGGCAGACATGATGGAAGAACATTTATTGAAAGATATACACTTAGATTTGTCATTTATGAACGAGAAACAGGCTGCTGTTCATCAAAGAGAAACTTTTGCTGTCAACGAATTAGTAGAAGTTTTTTGATTCATTAACCATTTTGAAATAGTAAAGGGCAAGTCGAGAGACTTGCCTTTTTTATTAGAAGCCGTTTTAAAATATGTTTTGTATTTTTGTAGCTGCAATGAGAAATATAGAAAAACATTTAGCTCAAATTCTTCAAGAAAGAAAGGAACAATCGCTTTTCCGTTCATTACGCACCAATGATGGTTTAGTGGATTTTTGTTCAAATGATTATCTTGGATTTTCCAGAAAAATCAATCATCAAAATGGCAATTACCCTTCTGGTGCAACGGGTTCGAGGCTTTTAGCAGGAAATTCAAAATTTGTGGAAGAACTCGAACAAGAAATTGCGGATTTCCACGGGGCAGAAGCAGGACTGATTTTCAATTCTGGCTACGATGCCAATGTTGGACTTTTGTCTTCAATTCCACAAAAAAATGATTTTTTAATTACTGATGAACTCATCCACGCCAGCATGATTGACGGAGCAAGGTTGAGCTATGCCAATAGACTGAGATTCAAGCACAATGATGTGATGGATTTGGAGGAGAAAATAGCCTCCCAACCCCCAGAGAGGGAGTTTTTGTTATCCAAATTGTACGACAAAATATCGGAGTCGAAAGCTCCCCCTTCGGGGCGGTTCGACGCTTCGACGGGGGGGACTTGGCTTGGAAATACTTTCATCGCTCTCGAATCCGTGTATTCAATGGATGGTGACCTTGCCAATTTAGAAGCAATCATTAATTTATCAGAAAAATACGGAGCAAATCTTATTGTTGATGAAGCCCACGCTACGGGTATTTTTGGCAAAAATGGTAGAGGATTAGTATCAGCGTTGGGCTTGGAAGATAAAGTTTTTGCCCGAATAATTACTTTTGGAAAAGCTTTAGGATGCCACGGTGCAGTCGTTTTGGGCAGTAAAAATTTAAGAGATTATTTGATAAATTTTGCTCGCCCGTTTATCTATACAACTGCCGCCCCATTGCATACCCATGAGAGTGTCCGACAAGCATATCAGCTATTAAAAGCCCCAGATTTTTCAAATGAAAAACTCCACTCCTTAATCCATTTTTTCAAGGAAAAAGCCAAGCAAGTGCATGATTTAGAGTTAATTGAAAGTTTTTCACCGATTCAATGTATCATTATTCCAGGAAATGAGAAATGCAGAGAAGTAGCATCAAAATTACAAAATGCAGGCTTGGATATTCGTCCAATTGTATCACCAACTGTTCCGAAAGGGAAAGAAAGATTAAGAATTTGTTTACATGAATTTAATACAGAAGAAGAGATTTTAGGGATATTTGAGGTGTTGAATAGCTTCTATAATTTATCTCACAGCTCATTGCTCAGAACTCAAAGCTAAAACATGAAATACATCATCGCAGGCATCGGAACTGAAATCGGTAAGACATTCATTTCGAGCATATTAACAGAGTCATTACAAGCAGATTATTGGAAGCCTATCCAGTCAGGGGCTTTGGATTTTACGGATTCCGATACCGTTAGAAGTTTGATTTCTAATTCAACAACTGTTTTTCATCCAGAGGCGTACCGCCTCAACGAACCCATGTCTCCACACGCTGCTGCGGCGATTGACGGCGTTGAAATTGAGTTGTCAAAATTTGAGTTACCTAATACTGGTAATCACTTAATAGTGGAATTAGCAGGGGGACTCATGGTACCTTTAAATGACAGAGAAACAAATCTGGATTTAATCAAAAAACTGAACATTCCCCTGATTTTGATTTCTAAGAATTACTTAGGTTCAATCAATCATACTTTGCTTTCGGTAGAGATTTTGAAAATGAATGATATTGAAGTTAAAGGTCTGATTTTCAATGGAGAACAGAATAAATATTCAGAAGACTTTATCTTGAATTACACGAAATTAGAATGTTTAGGAAGGGTGAATTTCGAGGAGAATATTGACAAAAGTGTAGTAATGAAATATGCTGAATCATTCAGAGAAATACTCTTGACGTAAAGCATTTTACGCCAAGAGTGTTCTATTTATTTCTTTAATTTTTTTCTCATTTTTTGTACAAATTCCAAAGAAACACCCGCAATATCAACGATTTGCTCGTCTGATAAAGTTAGTTTTTTTAGTAGATTTTTTACGAAAAGAGTATCTTTTTCCTGAGAGGCTTCTTTTCTTGCTACTCTTTTTTCTCTATCTATAACAAATTCTACAATACCCATGGTCTTTTTTGGCTTGTTCGTGATTTCATCAATTACCTCATCAAATTTACTAAGATTTTCGTCATTTCCAAAACGTACATAGAGTTTCAGAAAGTTCATCATTCCTCTGATTTTATCCTTGTGAATGTTTCTGGATAACATCAATTTCGCCAAATCAATTTTCAAATCAAATAGCTCATTTTGACTTACTTTTCCCTTTTTGATAGCGGTAAAAGCGGTCAAAATTACCAATGCAAAGGGATTATCGCTTTCTGCTAATTTTTGTGGATCTTGTTCTAAAATCTTGTATGTATTGAATTCAAACAATAAGTTTGTCCTCAAAAACTTCCTTTCATAAAGCCTTGGTTTGAACTTTTTGTTGGTATCAGTAAATATGGCAATTGCCGTGATTTCTTTATCATATTTATCCAAAATTCGATAGTAGTAAGTAAACATTCGCTTACCGAAATCTTTGTCTCTCGAACCTTGAACTTCCACATGAACCAAAATCCATTCTTCTGTTCCCTCTTTCGTGAAAACTTTGACCAATTTATCCACGTATTTAGGATAAAAATCGTCTTGATTAGTTGGAAAAATTTGTTCGAGTTCTTTATCCAAAAACTCAAAAGGTCGATTCATGTCAAAAATTTCATCAGCATTATCGAAGAAAAATCGTAGGAAATCATCAAATAAATCTTCTAAAATTCCTTCGGGCAACGTTTGCTCCAGAGGGTATCGACACGTTTCATAATATAAAATATGTAATTTTGTATTTTGGAAAACAATACTCATGGACGAAAAAATAGAATATCCAGTAGAAAATACTCAATCATATATCACCACTTCATCACTCGCTGAACGAGATGCAAAAGTGGTTTGGCATCCTTTTACACAGCATCAAACAGCACCGTTTTCTATCCCCATCGTGCGTGGTGAAGGAGCGTATTTGTATGACGATTTGGGCAAGCAATACATTGATGCGATTTCGTCTTGGTGGGTCAATTTGCATGGACATTCGCACCCGTATATTGCCCAAAAAGTGGCGGAGCAATTCGCTAAATTAGAGCAAGTAATTTTTGCAGGATTTACTCATGAACCTGCCGTAAGATTGGCTGAAAGATTATTGGAAATTCTGCCCAAAAATCAAGCAAAAATTTTCTATTCTGACAATGGTTCGACTGCCGTTGAAGTAGCATTGAAAATGGCAATTCAGTATTTTCATAATCAAGGATTTACGAAGAAAACAAAGGTGATTGCTCTCGAAAATGGGTATCACGGTGATACTTTTGGGACTATGGCAGTCGGAGCAAAATCTGCCTTCAATGCTCCGTTTGAAGGTTTTTTGTACGAAACAATTTACTTGCCAGTTCCCACAAAAGGGCAGGAAGAATATTCGTTGGAAACGATGAAAAATCTCATGCAAAATGCTGACGAAATTGCCTGTTTTATCTTTGAACCACTCATTCAAGGGGCGGGTGGAATGGTGATGTACGAACCCGAAATATTGGAGCAACTACTCCAATTAGCCAAAGATAATGGCGTGCTGACTATTGCTGACGAAATCATGACGGGTTTTGGGCGGACAGGGAAACTTTTTGCGACTGATTATGTCGAAACAAAACCTGATATTTTGTGTCTCTCGAAAGGATTAACGGGCGGTGCAATGGCGTTGGGCGTTACCTCATGTACACAAGAAATTTATGAGGCTTTTCTTTCACAAGACCGTAAAAAAACGCTTTTTCATAGTCATTCTTTCACGGCAAATCCATTGGCTTGCACGGCAGGATTGGCGAGTTTGGATTTGTTACTGAATGAAGAAACAAATATTAAAATACTGAAAATCAATCAGTTACACAATAAATTTAAAAACAAACTATTCGGAAATATAGTTGGTGGGGACACCAACCACGAGGCAGAAAACTCCCCTCTCAATGGGAGTTCGGGTGAGGTTGCTGAGGTTAGAATCAAAGGAACAATCTTAGCCATTGAAATTCAGACAGCCGAGGGAACGTCTTATTTCAATAATATCAGAGACATTGCTTATCAGTTTTTTATCGAAAAAGGAATTCTTATTCGTCCACTTGGCAATGTGATTTATCTGTTGCCTCCCTACTGTATTTCGGAAGAAGATTTGGCTTATATTTATGGTTGTATTGAAGAGTTTTTGATTCGTCAAATTTTAGAAGCTGTTTAAGTTAAATTTCTCATACAAAAACAAAGTGTTTGCGTCTAAGTGTCTGTCTATTAGATATGAATTATTATTTAGGTCAAGTCCTTGAGCAGTAATCAATGTGATGAAAAGTTGCTTTGTAGTCTGAGTACTTTGTTGAAACACATTCCTCTTTTTTTGTAAATTTTGAATATCTTCATTCGAGAGTGAATACAGTCCATCATAATATTTCATTTCACAAATATTGATAGCATTATCAGCTCTATCAATAAGCATATCTATCTGACAGCCCTCCGTTTTTTCGTCTTTCCGTTTATAAAAACTGGACTCTGTTGTCAATATTCCTGATATTCCTAATGCCTGTTTGATACCATTAATATGCTTCATGCAAAGTGTTTCAAAGGCATACCCGCCCCAAGATTTGACAGCTGGAGTATTAAATTTTTTAAGCCAGAAATCCGTGATATTTTTATTGGATTCAATAAAATGCAAATAGAATAAGGAATACTCATCAGTTAAACGGTATAACGTTTCTCGTTGTTTTTTGCGATATGGCGTGTATGACTGAATAAAATTAGAAACCTCTAATTCCTCCAAAATAGTAGATATTGCTCCACCTGTATTAAGTTTACTTTTCTCTATGATTTCAGTACGAGTCAATCCACTCCACTTTGTTGCTAAGGCTCTAATGACTGCAATATGTTTTTCATGATTTGAAAAAAGAGCCTTGTACAAATTATCAAATTCTCCAAAAAGGGGAGAAGATTTTCCAAAAAAAATATTGTTGATTGTCTGTATGGCTGTTTCACCACGTTGAATTTCTTTCAAATAATAGGGGATTCCACCCATAGCCATGTACAGTTGTATAATGTTCTGACGAGGCATCGAGATAGATTTTGACACCAAATATTGTTCAGTTTCTTGTAAGGTAAATGGCTGTAAATTTATCCGTTGAGTTACTCGATTATGTAGCCCTCCTTTGTGATTGATAATGTTGGTAATCATCCAAGAAGCAGAAGAACCACAGATAACTACTACCAGATTTTGGTCAACTGCCCATGAATTCCAGAAGTGATCAAAGGCTTTTAAGAATTCTGTACTACCAGATGCTAACCACGGTAATTCATCAAAGAATAAGACTTTTTTTCTCTTTTTGGGTTTGCCTAATAATTGTTTCAACTGAGAAAAAGCACTTAGCCAATTAACAGGCACGGCAAAAGGTTGACTTTCTGGAAAAAACTCATTGCGTGCTTCAACAAAGTTTTGAAGTTGTAGTTTTTTGCTAACATCTTGTATGCCTGTGATATGAAAAATAATCTCATTTTCATATATTTTTTTGATTAGAAAAGTTTTACCTACTCGTCTTCTTCCAATTACTGCTAATAATTCAGATTCTTTTGTTGCTAAGAATTCTTGCATTTTTTTGGATTCAAACTCCCTCCCAATCAGGTTGGTGTCATTATAATATTTTGCCATAACTCCATTTTTTATACACTTATGGCAAAGTTAATAAATAAAAATTCTGCCACAAATAGTATTTTTTTAATACTTATGGCAGAATTTTTATTTTACCCCTACTAACTATTTTTCTGAATCCAGTTTTTTAAATCATGTCCAAATTCCTTGTAAAATGCCTTTAGGGGTTTGTCTTCAAGGTATTCCATTAAATCTTTTAATTCTTTTGCTACTTTTTTCTCTTCTGCTGGGGAAGGATTTTTTCTTAAAAGCCACTGTTTTTCAATGACTTTATTGATGGCAATATTATAAAGTTTATTGGCTTCTCCCCAGTCTTTTACATCTTTAACATGGGTTCTGACAATCGGACCGAGTATAGGATGTTTATCCGAGTCTTCAACTGTTTTAAGTTTGAAATCAGCATTTGAAACCTTGTGCCAATCCATTTTTCCATCGGGGTAAGAAATCACTCCCACAACAAAAGGAGCAACAATATTCCAAGGCTTCGTTGGTTTCATGGGGCTTGTCCTAAAATAAACAAGAGCCAATGACTGTTTGCCTTTTTCTACAATGGGTATTGGCAATGCCTGATACGATTCATCAGCAATATTTTTGAGGCTATATTCTGAACCTTGTAGCGAAGAAATAGCAAGAATTATCCAAAGTTTGTCCATGATTATTTTTGATTATGTAACGTGTAAATAATAAGTTGGCGACCGACGCTTCGGTGTATTTTGTCTTGGTCATTTTGGAGTAAGACGATTAACTTTTGAGGCGAATAACACCGCTATTTAACGAAAAAGTTGACGGTTCGACGTATCGAAAGTATTACTCCAAAAGGACTTGACAAAAACGCCCACTTATTGTTTACACGTTACTATGGTCTTACCTGAGTCCAAATAGGATCATCAGTTACATTGATAGCAGCATTACCTCCACGTGCCTGATTAGCACTCATCATTTGACCAATCGGAACTCTCCTTCCCTGTGAACCCGTACCAGTATCATTAATAATTACATGGGTGAGATTACCATTTGAATCATAATCTCCATCTGTTATTACTACAGCATGACCACCACCACCAAAAGCGGCAGGGTTTGGTACATTGGGGTCACCATTCCAAAGTTGCCCAGCATCAGCATTGATAATTATACCACGTCTATCTAAAATAGCATTAGAAATATCTTGCTGTGTAGGATTTGATATTACACTGGAAGGAACACCATTATTGGCTAAAATTTGTTGTCTTTGTGCAGCACTTGTTCCGCCACTGTTGATAGGATTAGCTGGGTCTGGGCTTGCCAACCCTGCGGCAATTGCCTGATTCATAAGGACTTGCTCTGGTGTTTGTGTACCAGTGGCTTGCTCAATAACTTGATTGGCAGACTGGATTCCACAGTTTCCGAAATTTTGTTGCCCAGGCCAAATAGCCGTCGCTGCTGCCGTATTGATGTCTCCAATCATCACCATTGAAGGCAAAACTACTGAGATTTGTCCTCCGTGCATCGTTGGGTCAAGTACTCTGGCTACGGGCAGTCCGTTCACGAATACACCCAACGACCCCATAGCGATACTGTCTGGTGGACCAACGCAAAAGCACATATCAAATTGACAAGCAATTGGTAGCCCCATCACCAAAACTGTTGGATGACCTGGTGGTAAAACTGGACCACCTACGTGTGGAACAATACCAGTAACTAACGGACAAATGTGTAATGCACCTACGTGTGCGGCTGGTCTTCCCATAATAGCAAGTATTTAAGATTTCTGCATAAATGTAGAAAATCTTGAATACAGAATATCGAAAAGAACTGCTGATTTAGTAATCGGTCATAAAATTGAGAATACGGTTTGGAAAAATCTGATTTCCCTGAAACAAAATAATCAGTAGTTATTAAAATCTAATTGCTTGATTTTAATAACTACCGATTTCAGTCAATTACCTAAAGTCATTTACTTTCCAGCCTCTGTGTGTAGTAGTTCTAAACCTGTCGAAGAACGTGGTTTGAAGCCTGTCCAAGTTTTTTCGTTTGAGTTTTCTTTTAGGTCTAAATATTTAGCTAAGTCTTTCTTTTTCAGATGAATACCCAAAAATGCTGTCACGAAATGTTGATTGATGTTATTGATGCGGCGTTCGTTCCAAGCGGGTTCTGCGTAACGATAGTATTCATCAAAATGCAAACCTGGCTTTAGAGATTCTGCTGGCGGAGGATTCGGGGCAACATTATGTCGAGCATTGTCGTACGTCAACAAATAGCGATTGGCATTGATAATTCCTGTATAAATTGCTTTTGTCCCTTTCTCATATCCCGAAATATCATCCTGATTTCCTGCAATCAAAAACGTGGGGACTTTCAAACCTTTTAGACCTTCGGCATCCCAAACGCCACGTTCCATACCCCAAGGAGCAAATGCAACAACGGCTTTTATCCGTGAGTCCTGAGAAGTTTTGTAGTCTGAATTGTTGGTAGTACGTACTTCAATGGCTTTGCTACCGCCTGTCATTAAACCAAAAAATTTAGTGGCTGATTCAGCATAACCTGCCCCAGAAGCATTCAGAATGCCATATCCGCCCATCGAATACCCCACGAGTGCCGTGTTGTCTGCGTCAACAAAACCCGATAGAAAACTTTTACTATTGGTTTTGCCTAAATCAGCAATTTGATTGAGGACAAACAAAACATCTTTTGAACGATTCAGCAAAGTACTCTGAAAACCCGCTGCATCTCTGAAAGTAGATTCCGTATGGTCAATTGCTACAACGATGTATCCTTTTGAAGCTAAATTTTCAGTCAAATAAGTCATCAAAAATCTTGAACCTACGTACCCGTGCGAAACAATTACTAATGGGAAAGCACCTTCGCCTGTTTTTGGTGAAGCATCACGGACGGCTCTTCCCTGAAAAGTAAAAGGAATTAAAGGGCGTTTTGGGTCGTTTGAAGTCCCCATAACTTGGTCATAAGTGACTGATTCTTTTGTACTTGCAGATAAAACGGCAGGATACCAAACTTCAACTTTAATGGGGCGGTCATACAATGGGTCAACGCCACCCTTTGATTTTAGCACATCAACTTGTCCTTTATTGACAAAATCAAGGGTACGAACGCCAACTTTATACTCGCCACGGGCGGCTAATTCTGGAGCATCTGGCAGGGCATCGCCAAACACAAAAGCCTCATCTGTGGCTTGTGAGAAGGTTTTTGTAGTAAATACAAACTGTAAAACTACAAGACTAAAGATTGCAAATAGTGATTTCATTTTTTGTTGAGAAGAGATGAAAATGTGAAAAATTTTAGCGGACGACCTCCGTATTTTACAAAAATATTTTTGGGTCTTCGTCTCTATACATGATGTATTCAAATGCTTTTTCGGCAATGGCAATCACTGGAGCGTTGGTATTGCCAGACGTAATACTTGGCATAAGTGAGGCATCTGCTATTCTGAGTCCTTGCGTTCCGTAAACTTTTAGGTGATACGGATGCACAACAGACATAGAATCAAGTCCCATTTTGCAAGTACCAACGGGGTGATATACGGTTTCGCAGGTGTTCAAAATATGCTCTATCAGTTCTTCGTCCGTTTGTGCGTTTTTCGGAAAATTTAATTCATTTTCTTTTCTGAAAGGTGCAAAGGCATCCGACAATAAAATCTCTCTGGCTTTTTTTACTCCCCTCAACATTGTCTGAATATCTTCGCCCTGTGGGTCTGAGAAATAATCAGGGTTAATCAATGGGGCGTCGGTTGCTTTATTTGAATGCAAACCCACATGACCCGAACTATTCGGGCGGAGTAAAGTTGGCAAAATCGTGAAGCCTTCTGTCTTGGGTAAACCTGCATAATCGTGTATGTCTGTTCCCATCACAGGAGCAAAATGGAACTGAATATCTGGACGGTCGAGGTCTTCTTGTGATCTATAAAACGAACAAGCCTCCAATGGACTCGAAGACAATGGACCTTTTTTCAAGGCAAAATAATTGAACGCATTCGGAATAATCCATGGAAAACGTTCAGCATTATTATAGCTAACTCTCTGATTACAAAGCACATTCATATTTGTAAAAAGATGGTCTTGCAGATTTTCGCCAACACCTTTTAACTCAACTCTCGAATCAATTCCGAAGCCTTTCAAATAATAACCATCGCCAATACCAGAAAGCATCAGAATTTGAGGTGTCTGAAACGCCCCCGCACAAAGCACTACTTCTCGGCTGCAATAGACTTTTTCGGTAGTTCCAAACTCACTTTTGATGACCTCCACTCCTACTACTCGTTCACCTTCAAAAAGCAAACATTTCACAATCGTATTAGTTGCAATGGTCAGATTATTCCATTTTTCTTTGGCAGATTCCATAGCAGGCAACAAAAAAGCCGTTGCCGTAGATTGCCGTTTGGCATCTTTTATCGTGAACTGAAATTTTCCCGCCCCATCTTGCACAGCACCATTAAAATCAGGATTAGCAGGAATACCGCATTCTACGTTGGCTTCTATGAAAGCATCTGCCAATGGCGTAACATTGCGATTATGGGTCACATTAAGCAAACCTCCTTGTCCATGAAACTCATTGTCGAACTGTTCGTTATGCTCAGATCTTTTAAAGTAGGGCAACATCTTTTCATATTCCCAATCTCTTTTACACAAACCTCTGTGAGCCCAATCGTAATAATCGAGTGCATTTCCTCTGATATATGCCATGCAATTTACCGAACTACTTCCACCCAAAGTTTTACCACGAGGCTGATACATTCTCCTATTTTTGACGTGCTTTTGTGGTTCTGTATAAAAATTCCAGTTGTCTTTTGAATAATGTAATTTTGAATACGCCGCAGGAATATGGATATTCATATTGGTGTCTTTCCCACCTGCTTCAATCAAAAGCACTTTTAAATATTTATCGGTAAATCGTTTTGCCAAAACACAGCCTGCAGAGCCTGCCCCAACAATAATAATATCGTATTTCATGGATTTTGAAAGTAAATAAATGGGAATTATGAGTGGTAAAATTACACGAAAAACGAACATCGAAAATCAAGCATCGAAAATCAAAAACACTCAATTTTGCATCATGACTAAATTTCGTTTTTGTTCCCATTTTTCTAAGCGATTATTCATCACTTTTTTCCAAATCGGGGGGAACAATGCCATCCAAATCATTCCTGGGTAGCCATTTGGCAATTGTGGACTTTCTTCAAAGTGACGTAGCACCTGATACCTGCGTGTTGCATTGGCATGGTGGTCTGAATGGCGTTGAAGTTGAAACAAAAAGAAATTACTGATAAGCTGATTTGAATTCCATGAGTGAATCGGGTTCACACGTTCGTAACGTCCTTCTGCCGTCTGGCGACGAAGAATTCCGTAATGTTCGATATAATTAATGATTTCTAAAAGAGAAAAGCCCAATACGCTTTGAACAAGGAAGAAAACAGGAACTCCCCACTGAATTTGACCAGTATAAAGACTTACAGTTGCCGTCAGGACGATACAAAAAAGTATTGGCAAAGCCGTGAAACGTAGCATTTCGTTTTCCGAAGACCAAACTGATACATTTTTTTTCTGTAAACGGGTCGTCTCAATTTTCCAAGCAGACATCCATCCATCGGTTACTGACCTGTACCAAAACAGATAGAAATTTTCATCTTTACGACTCGTGGCGGGGTCAAGTGGAGTTGCCACATGGACATGATGCCCCCGATTATGTTCGATATAAAAGTGCATATAACAGACGGTCATCAAGAGAACTTTCGAGTAAAAACGTTCAATTTCAGACTTCTGATGTCCCAATTCATGAGCTACCGTAATACCAATTCCACCCGAAATCTGAGCAATTCCAGCTAAGAAGCCTATCATTAAAATTGGAGTAAGATTACCAGCCACAAAAATATACGCTCCCCAAAAAATCATGGCTACCTGCACGTAAACCCAAGTATAGGTAACAAAGCGATAGAATTTTTCGTCAGAAACACTTTGCATCTGAGTATCTTCAACATTTTCGGAATCACCGCCGATAAAAAAATCTAAAACAGGAACAACTACGAAGATTAGACCTACACAAAGGAAATTCCAATAGCCCCCCAAGTTGTAACCCAATATCACCCAAAAAGGAAGCAAAAAACAAGAAAGATACCCTAATTTTTTAAACGATTTCATATTTATAAAATTTTCAATTGATGAATTCTATTTTTTGTAAAACAATACCACAAATTACTAAAAGTTTAAGGTTAATGTTCAAATGCCAAGCTAATTTTTGGTTATTTTGTAATATAGCTTTGAGTTATGAGCTTTGAGCATTGAGGATTTTATTGCTGAAAGCTCAAAGCTCATAACTCAAAGCTCAATACTAAAATTATACACAATGAAGAGAATCGTTATTTTAGGAGGTGGAGAAAGTGGCGTTGGGGCTGCTCTATTGGCAAAAGCAAAAGGGTTTGAAGTATTTCTTTCGGATAAAAGTCCGTTGTCAGAGTCTTACAAAAAAACCTTGTCAGACAATCAGATTGAATTTGAAGAAGGGCAACATTCAGAAGATAAGATACTGAATTCCAATGAGATAGTAAAAAGTCCTGGTATTCCAGACAAGGTAGATTTAATCAAAAAAATTAAATCAATAGGCATTCCAATTATCTCTGAAATTGAATTGGCGGCACGTTATACCAAAGCAAAACTTATTGCTATTACGGGTAGCAACGGCAAAACTACGACTACGCTTTTGGTTTATCATATCCTGAAAAATGCAGGGCTCAATGTTGGTTTGGCTGGTAACGTAGGCGAGAGTTTTGCGAAACAAGTAATCAACGATACTCTCGATTATTTTGTGTTGGAACTTAGCAGTTTTCAGTTGGATAATTGCTTTGAATTCAAGGCGGATGTTGCAATTTTGCTCAATATAACGCCAGACCATTTAGACCGATACGATTATATTTTTCAGAATTATATTGATTCAAAATTCAGGATTTTACAAAACATGAAACCTGAAAATGACTTCATTTTTTACCAAGAAAGTGAAGCCGTAGCACAGGAATTAGCCAAACAAAAATACCCCGTTAATTATTTGCCTGTTTCTTTGGTTGGAGATGTCCAAGAAGGTGCTTTTCTTCAAAACGAAATATTGAATATTACTTATAAGTCTCAGAAAATCAGTTTATTACAAAAAGAATTGCCCATTAAAGGAACTCATAATGCTATCAACGCAATGTGTGCAATTTTAGCAGCAAAAGCCCTTGGATTGAGCGACGAAAAAATTCTGGAAGGGGTAAAATCTTTCCAAAGTGTAGAACATCGCCTTGAACCATGCGGAGAAATCAAGGGCGTAAAGTATGTCAATGATTCCAAGGCAACCAATGTGGATTCAGTTTTTTATGCTTTAGGAAGTTTCGATGAGCCTCTTATCCTGATTATGGGTGGTGTTGACAAAGGAAATGATTACCAACAGATTGAAGATTTAGTCATTAAAAAAGTAAAAGCATTAATCTGTATGGGTTTGGATAACAGTAAGTTAACTGATTTTTTTACAGAAAAAGTACCAATGATTTTTGAAGTAAATTCGCTAAAAGATGCCGTAAAACTAAGCTCAGATTTAAGTACCGAAGGCGATGTTGTATTGCTTTCGCCTGCCTGTGCAAGTTTTGATTTATTTAAAAACTATGAAGACCGAGGAAGGCAATTTAAACAAGCGGTAGCAGCGTTATAAATTCGTTGTTCGATGCTCATTTCTTGATGTTAGTAAGAAACTTGAAGTACAATTTTTTGGAACTTTGGGCGTTCAAATTTTATCAAATTTCTTCCCTAAAATGAAGTATCTTTGTCAAAAATTTTCAAGCTAATTCATCAGTTCATTTTCAAATTAGTACATCCCCAAATTATCAAATTTCTAATGCGATTTTCCATTATTTGTTTACTACTTTTTTTGACTTTTACCATTAATGCTCAAAAAAATAAAACCAAAACACCACTAACATCAGAACAGCTTCCAGTACCACCAGAGTCTGATATTCGGTTATTTTACATTCAGAGAAGTTCCAATGCCAATACAATTTTGTATGATGCTAATATCCTGACAGACAAAAGGTTAGACACAAAAGACCCCGTTCATACTTACTGGATTCGCTATACAGAAGGGGGTAAAAAACAAGAACTTTCTGGGATGCAACGCACACTTGCTTACGGCTTGCATACTTCTGCAATCAAGGGAGAAGTAAACGCCTACGAAGGTCATTTTTTGGCATACAGAAAACGTAAGTTTATCGTGAAACAAAATGCGAAAGGTGAGCCAATTGCATTGTTTATGATTAACGGAAAAATGCAAATTTTGAAACGAGTTTTTGTCCAAACAGATGACTCTGGAATGATGCCTTCTGTGAATTATATAGAACTTTGGGGAAAGGATGTCGTGACAGGTAAAGATGTTTATGAAAAATTTAAACCTTAATTGAGTCAAAAATGTAGCGTTAATGAGTTCAAATGGTATTGTAAATAAAACTTATTAACCCATCAATATCAAACTCGTCAACTCACTATGACCCTGATAATCAGACCTTTCCGAGAGGGAGACCAAGATTCATTGGTCGAAAATGCTAATAATAAAGCTATTTTTGATAATGTGAAAGATACCTTTCCGCATCCTTACACTTTGGCAGATGCAGATTGGTGGGTGAACCAGAATTCGCAAAAAAATGCTGATGAAATATCTAAAGTAATGGCGATTGAAGTTGATGGGAAAGCGGTTGGAGCAATCGGAGTTATTTTGGGAACCGATGTCCAGAGAATTAATGCAGAAATTGGATACTGGCTCGGAGAAAACCATTGGGGAAAGGGAATTACAACGCAGTCACTCGTCTGGATGACAGACTATGTTTTTAAAAATTTTCCACATATTCACCGTATTTGGGCTGGTGTTTTTGGGCATAACAAATCTTCTATGAGAGTCTTAGAGAAAGCTGGATTTATTTTGGAAGCTACTCATTATCAATCAGTTATAAAAAATAATATTATCGAAGACGAATATGTTTTTGTAAAATTACGCTAATTTATTACTTTGTAATTAACGCCACACATTGGGCTGCAACGCCTTCTCCACGCCCTACAAAACCAATGTGTTCTGATGTAGTTGCTTTAATTGCCAAATCTTCTTCTGGAATATTCATGACTGCTGCTAAACAGGACTTCATACTTGGAATATGCGGATTCAATTTAGGTTCTTGCAAAATCACGGTTACGTCCAAATTACCTACTTCCCAGCCAGCTTCCCGAATCATTTCTAATACTTTTTTGACCAAAACTTTAGAGTCAACGCCTTTATATTGAGGGTCTTTGTCCGAAAAGTGATAGCCGATATTTCGCATATTGGCAGCACCCAATAGAGCATCACAAATCACATGGCAGACAATATCTGCATCAGAATGCCCCACAGCACCGTGTGTATGAGGAATTTTGATACCTCCCAACCAAAAATCTCGTCCTTCTTCCAGACGATGTACGTCGTAACCTTGTCCTACTCTTATTTTCATTTTTTACTTGAAGTATTTACCTTAGAA
>JAAFJL010000112.1 GCA_013298865.1 Cytophagales bacterium
CAATACCCGCATAATCCACATCAGCTTTCGACTTTTCCATCTCAGCCTCATAGACCATCGGCATAATCTGAAACATTTGTTGCCCTTGCTTGACGTGTTGCCCTTCATCAACATATATTTTTTGTAAATATCCCCTTTCCAAAGACCGTATTTCGATGTGATTAGCGGCTCTGATTTGACAAACATATTCCTTGTCAATTGAAGTATCAACCTTTATAGGGCTACTTACCACAAATTCAGACTCTTCGTGTTTTGCGTGTTCAGCATGGTTACAGCTCGTCATAAAAAATGCTGAGATTGCTATGAAAATGATTGAATATTTCATACGTAAATTAGTTTTTTGAAATTTTTTTTAATACTTTATTTTCTAAAAATGCAGTATTAGACTTTAACGATTTTGTTTTGGGGAATTCAAAACACCCTTTGTATCTATCTGTAAATCAGGAGATTGCAAAATATTATACGGACAAATTTGTCCATAGACAACCAGTTTTTTTGATTACGGATAGCGTTGCCTCAATGCAGTAACGCACGGGAATTCTACGAAATAAAATTCGGGAACTTTGATTCCGATAAGAAAAGGGAAATTAACAGTGTAATTTGAGGGAACAGTAAAGGATAAATCTCTTAACTTTTGAATTGTTAAGGAAGGAAGACTCTATACGAAAATTGGTTGTATCAAGTAATAATGGGGAGAAAGAAAAGGGGTTTACAGAATATAAACTATCGAAATGTGTTTCGTTATCATCTTCGCTCTCTGTTTCTGCATCCAATAGAAATACAGGAAATTCAGTAGAAGAAAATGGTTGAATTTGAGTGGAAGTAATATTGTCTAAACTTTTACCAATTGTAGATGAAGTAGTTGAAAAATTCTCAATTTTACCAAATCCTAAATTTTCAACTTTTCCCAAGAAAAGTGAAAGTGAGATAAGGATGATAAATTGAAAAAGTTTCATATTTGAGAATTAATTGGTATTTCGGCAATTTTAACAACTTGTCAACGAGTAAAGGTGCGAAATATTTTCTATGATTTCAAACTTTTTAGCTTGAATTTAGTCTTTTCGATTCAGTGGAGAAACTAACTCATTTTTTTTCTTGGAATTGTCCTAAAATAAAAATTTGGAAACTAATCAACATTTATTGACAAGTTCCCAAATTTCCAATTTCTAAAACCAATCCTAACGTTTTTCTCCAAAAAATGTAAATGTTTTCAATAAATAGTCTTGAATTGTAGTTCCATGGTCGCCACCTTTAGTAGTTAAAAGTTCAATATCTGTTGCACCTTTGGCAGTCATTGCTTTAAATGCAGTCTCTGAGTTGAAGTAAAACACTAATGGGTCAGCATCACCGTGGTATAATCTTGTTGGGGTTTTGGGCTTCCAGTCAAACACGTCATTATCTTTTACAGCATCTAAAAATTTTGTATCAGTTCCATCCATCACGCCTTTTTTGAAAGCATCTGTAAACATAGTATTTAGCCCAACTTTTAAGTCTGCATTTAGTCCATTTTTCTGAATTTCGGTCGCATAAGGTTCTTTGAAATAATCGGTCATTGGGCGATTTAATTTATAAACTTTATCATAAGTCTTTGTAACCCAAATGTATGTACTATTGTAAATGATTGATTTTGGGGCATCTTTGGTAATCAAAAACTTCATGAATTCTGTTTTGTTGTATGCACCAGCACCACACGAGGATGCTACTAAATTGAACTCCGTTGGTACCTCTTCTTCAATTTTTTTCTGAAGCGACATCGTTGCAAAACCTCCCTGAGAATACCCTGTAATCATCAATTTCTTATTCCAATTAACCTTTTCTTGATTAATGAATTCAACCGAAGCACGAGTCATGTCTAAACTTGCTTGTGCCAATGATGCTCTATGTTCGTAAGGATGAGTTTCGTAAGGAGTACTTCCAGATTTCAAAGATGCACCATAGCCAATATAATCTGGACAAGAAATAATAAATCCATTTGAGGCAAAAATTGACCCTATCGAATAGGCTTCGCTACTTGCCAAGTAGTTTGAAGGAGCATCTGCATCGGTTCTTATCGTACCATGTTGATAACTAATCATTGCCAAGGCTTCTGTTGTTTGGGGAATTAAAAGACAACCTGATGCTTGTATTTCTGAGCCATCCCAATTCTTTGTTTTGTAAACAACCTTGTATGCTTTAATTGAAGATTTCACAATACTGGTTTGTATTAAACTCAATATCAGAGGATTAGCATTTGTGCCACCAAATAAATCAGTTGCTCTTTTTATCAAATCATCTTTTGTGTAAGTACCTAATAGATTGGCACTAACCAAATTTTTATTTTCAACTGCTGGCGTTATGACATCCGTATTTGTTTTACAATTTGTTAAAATTATTGTAAAAATTATCAACAAATACGTTTTAGTAAAATGGGATAATTGCTTGATTTTCATTGCTATTTGATTTTAGTTCTGTGTTATTATCATCTACGTAGAAAAGGGGAAAATCGTTGCAAATTTGAAAAATAATTATCCAACGTAACCAAGATTCCTGTCCTTTTTCAAGGCATTTTCGCTTCTTTCATTTTTATCTCCATAACCACCTCCTCCTGGCAGATTCAAGATTAATTCATCGCCTTTGTACAATTTTGTTAATCCTTTTGGTGGAATAAAACGATGAGGTTTTATTTCAAATGAACCACCTGCTCCATTTTCTCCTCCGCAAATTCCATGTGGAAAAGTTTTTGTCTTCTCCGTTAATAATGACAAATTAATAGGCTCTTCCCCTATCATTTTAAATGAAAATGTTTGTCCAAGTCCTCCACGATACTTTCCTGCTCCACCAGTATTGGGTCTCAATGATTTTTCTGTTACCAAAATTGGGGCATCTCTTTCTAAAACTTCAATTGGTACATTGGCAACATTCGTAGGGAAACTTAATACATTAACACCGTCCTGATTTGGTCTTGCGGCATAGCCTCCATTCAAGAAGAAATACTCTACAAAATCAGTTTTTTCGTTAGCATTTCCTTTTCCTTTAATATCTTTTTGTCCGTTCAGAACTACACACCAACACGCTGAACCACAATCTGCTTGCACCTGTAAAGGCACTGCTTGTGCCAATGCTCCGAATACTGGAGCATGGAGAATATTTCCTGTAATATTTCGTCCACCCAAAGGGACAGGTTTCTGAGCATTTAGCAAAGAACCTTTCGGTGCAGTTACTTTTATTGGTCTAAATGCCCCTTCATTATTAGGTACTTCTGGAGAAAACGTACATTTTATCGGATATGCCGTATAAGCATATACATAATTCATAACTGCATTTATAGCTAAATAATGTGGTCCAGAAGAACCTTCATAATCAACAGAAACTTCGTCATCGGCAATGGTTAAAGTACAATTGATATGAACTGGTGTATCTAAACCGTCACCGTCACCGTCATATTTGTAATTGTAAACGCCATTTGGGGCTTTCCTGATGGCATCTCTCATGGCTTTTTCTGATGCTTCGATAATCTGTTCTGAAAGAACGCTTAGGTTCTCCATATTATTTTCATCCATAAGTCTTTTCAATGACCTAATCCCTTGTTCATTTGCTGCAACTTGAGCTTTTATATCTCCAATGGTTTGCCTCGCTGCCCTTACGTTTGCTTCAATAATATTAAAAAGCATTGTATTTATTTTTCCTGCATCGTACAATTTTGTAGGAGGAATCATTAATCCTTCTTCGTACAAATCTCTTGCACCTGCTCCCCAAAGCGAACCGCCCATGTCTGGTGAATGGGCAATTGTACCTATAAAACCAATGATTTTTTCATGCCTGAAAATAGGGGAGACCAACCCAATATCTGGCTTGTGACCAGCACATAACCAAGGGTCGTTGGTCATAACGATGTCTCCTTCTTGCCAAGAATCAATCGGAAAATACTCTTTCAACAATGCCCTTGTAAGCATGGGTAACACTCCCAAGAATGACGGAACCGATGTACTTGATTGAGCAATTGAACGCCCTTGTTCATCCATAAGAACGACAGCAAAGTCATTCGATTCACGGGTTACTGTTGAAAAAGATGTTCTTTGTAATGTTGTTCCTGCTTCATCAACAATTGCCAATAATCTTGACCAAAGTATCGAAAGTGAAATAGAATCGTAAGGTTGGTATTTCATAAAAATATTTTGAATTGAATTTGAGAATCTAAAGATACGGACTAACGCCGACAGAAGTCCAACCTCCATCAATAGCAATACTTTGTCCAGTGATATGTCCTGCTTGTGGAGAAACTAAAAACAAAGCCGCTGACGCAATATCTTCAACTGTGGCAGGTTTTTGCATCGGAGTAATTCGAGACCATGATTTTTGATAATCATTATCCTCGACTGTGCGTTCGGTCAGTGTTGCCCCAGGGGCAATTGTGTTGATTGTTATTTGATAAGGAGACAAATCAATAACCAAATTTTTTGCCAATTGTTCCAAGGCAGCTTTGGTCATACCATAAGCCGCTAAATTAGGATGAGCAATACGTCCTGTAACAGAAGACATTAGTAAAATGCGACCCCCTGATTGCTGAGAAATCATTTGTTTTGCAGAAGCCTGAGCCAAGAAAAAAGAACCGAATAAATTGATTTTAAGTAGGTTGTCTAAAGATTTTGGTTCATATTCCAAGAAATTCCCGTAAGTTGTTATACCAGCGTTGGCAATGGCAATAGTAAGTTTTCCGAAAGATTCAATGGCAATTTTTATTAAATTTTCAATAACAGAAATTTCGCTGCAATCGCCACTAAAAGCTACACAATTACCACCTTCATTTCTAATTTTTTCTGCTGCTATATCGGATAAGTTTTTATCAATATCATTTAACACAACACTTGCTCCTTCTAAGCAAAGTTGCCGACAAATTTCGTATCCAATACCCACGCCTGCACCTGTAACAATGGCAACCTGACCCGATAGATTTTTCTTTTGCAATTTGAAATATTAAATTTTAGTGTTTATGAATTTAGTCTGAATTCAAAGCTATTAAATTTTTTCTGAGAATCACTGAGATTGTTTGAACATTTCTTGCAATATCAAAAAATGCCAAACTTAGGCTATTAAATTAAGTCAAAAAAATCTTTAAAAATTTCTAAAAACAAAGCGTTTGTAAATTTGTTTAACAATTAATATTAAAAATTAAACAAATATGTTTCCACAAGCAATAAAAGTATTCTCAAAAACGCCCACATGGTTTACCGTGATTATTGGTATCGGTTTGCTAATCTATCAATTTTTTCAAGTACAACTTTCCCAAAATGTCCAAATAGCTTTCTTTGTTGTACTGATAATGTTAACTGGAATTCCACACGGTGCTTTAGATCATTTAATTCAACAAGAAACGGATAAAAAATCCAATAAGAAGTTTAGCTTTTGGAAGTTTTTGATTCAATATGTTGTCATTATGGGGGTATATGCGGTATTATGGTTTTGGTTTTCTGGAATAAGTTTATTGATTTTTTTATTAATATCAGCATGGCATTTTGGTGAAACTGACTTAGAAAAAATCCCTAAGAATGTCTTGATTTGGACTGCCACAAGGCTAATTTATGGATTTTATGTATTAGCATTTATTCTTTTAACTCATACGAGTGAGGTAAGTCCAATCATAGAAAAAATGATAGAAAATCAACCCTCGGCTCTTATTTTTTGGAACTTTGTTCATAGCAATTTCAAGCAAATACTTTATCTATTAGGACTTTCTCTCTGCACGATTTTCATTGTAGCACAATCAGAATACTTAATTAAATTTGATAAAATTCGTTTTTTTCGCTTATGTCTCATTTTACTAATTTCTGTTGGTTTGCCACTATTACCTGCATTTGCTTTGTATTTTGGAGGTTGGCACGCCCTCTGTGCATTCGACAACATTCATGGTTATCTGAGTAAAGATCATCCTAAATTATCTTTCCAATTAGTTTATATGAAGTCAATGCCATTTACTTTTCTGGCAATAATTTTTCTTGGCTTATTTCTTTGGTACTTTAATAATTTTACTCAAGAAGTCAGCCCCTTGCCAATATTGTTTGTCTTTATTTCATTGATAACATTACCCCATCTTATCATATCACATCAAATGAATCATCAAACAGAATAATATTTGTTTAATTTTTTTTCAAAAAAAATAAACAAAATTCTAAACAATTATTGACTGACTGTGTTCTACTATTGAAATTGTTTTATTTCATGTTCAAAAAATCCATTAAAATCAAAATCATTTACCATTATGAACACATTCAACATCCTCTTGAATGGTAATCTCGCAGCAGGAGATTACATCGGATTCACATTTTTCACAGGCTATATGTCTATGTTGGCAGCCTCAATCTTTTTCATTGTTGAAAGAGGTACAGTTACTGATAAATGGAAGACATCTTTGCTCATTTCAGCATTGATTACTTTCATTGCAGCTGTTCACTATTTCTACATGAGAGGTGTTTGGTTGGAAACTGGTACATCACCAACTCAGTTCCGTTACATTGACTGGACTTTGACTGTGCCTTTGATGTGTATCGAGTATTTCCTAATCTTGAAACCAGCAGGTGCTAAAGTTGGAATGCTAACACGCTTAATCTTTGGTTCAGTAGTAATGCTTGTTGCAGGTTACATCGGAGAAGCAATTTCTCCAGCTAATAATGTAATGTGGGGTATTATTTCAACTATCGGTTGGGCGATTATCATTTATGAAATCTACATGGGCGAGGCTTCTAAGTTGGCTGCATCTTCAAACAACGCAGCAGTTACAGAAGGTTACAAAGTGATGAGATGGTTTACTTTGGTAGGTTGGGCTATTTATCCAATTGGATATTGTATGTTGCCAGGAAACATCCTTAGTGGATTAGTAAGTGGAGACATGACAAATTCTTCTCCAGTTGATTTGGCTTACAACATTGCAGATGCCATTAACAAAATTGGTTTTGGTTTAGTAGTTTATACAATTGCTAAAAATGCTACTGCTGCTGAGACAGCTAAAGTTGCGTAATCCTTAACGTTTAAAGTAAAAATAGAAAAGGCAGGGAATGGAACTCCCTGCCTTTTTCTATTGAACACAATCCATAACATCCTCAAAAGGAATTGTGAATTATGTTAACGCATATTCTTTAATTTTCGTTTCCATCTTCATTACTTAATTCATGAATTATTTTCAATAATACCACAAAGACTAACACACTTATCCCCAAAAACACAAGATATTTTCCGCTAAAAAGGGAGTCTAAACGGTACTTAGCATTATGAAAAATTACAAAAATGCAGAAAATAAAGTAAACAATACTTAAAACGTACGTAGTGATTTTGTTTTTCATTTTTATGGAATTTAGAATTTTGCTTTTTAATAAATGAGTAAACGGTACATAGAAAATTTTCATTTCCCCAATAAACCTACAAGTACATCCAATACTTTATCAATAAACTCTTATATTCGGTTGATAGTTTTTTCAATCTAAAAAATAATCTCATGAAGTATAATAATAAAGTATTGCTCAGCATTGCCATAAGTAGTTTTTCGTTTGCGAGTTGCTTGCAGGCACAAGTCGGAGTGGGGGAGAAAGCTCCTAAAGGCTCAGAAATATTATTCGATGGTTCTCGGAAAATGTTAGACGAAAAATGGACATATTGGGACGGTCCAAGGTTGAAGGCAACTTTACCAATCAAATGGTTTATCGTAAATGACCCTGTTGCCAAAGGAACAGTCGTAAATACCAATGACCCAGCAGCGGCAGGAGGAATTTATGGTGCAGCAGATATTGTGACAAAGCAAAAGTTCAAAGATTTTAGGCTTCATATCGAGTTTTTTATCTCGAAGGCTGGAGGAAATAGTGGAGTTTATTTGCAAAATCGTTATGAAATCCAAGTTCTGGATGGTGATACAACATCGCACGGTATGGGGGCAGTCATCAATGAAACTCCTGCACCATATTATGCGTATAATGGTATAGGTAAATGGAATGCGTACGATATTAATTTTCGGGCTGCAAGATTCAAAGATGGAAAATTGATAGAAAAAGCAAAATTAACCATGTATTTTAATGGAAAGAAAGTTCATAAAAACCAGATGATTTCGCAAGTGTGGGGTGGTCCAAATTCAGGGATTGATGGTGGAAACGATGGTGGAAAAGGAATTACCAATACTCCTGGCGGACTAAAACTCCAAGCCGAAGGACACGATGTTTTGTACAGAAATATCTGGATAAAGTCTGTGCAGTTGGAT
The DNA here is from genome assembly GCA_013298865.1 of Cytophagales bacterium. GTDB lineage: Bacteria > Bacteroidota > Bacteroidia > Cytophagales > Spirosomataceae > JAAFJL01. Next base: position 8,219 of record JAAFJL010000112.1, read on the forward strand.
AATGGAGAGACAGATTTTTAGGAGTAGTCAAGAAGTGAAACTTAGAAAGTATAAATAGTGATATTCATTAATTTTTATCAAAATCAATTCAATGCAACGTAGAGATTTTATCAAAAACAGCTCATTAATCACAACAGGCTCGTTGGCTTTTGCGAATCAGGTCTTGGGAAATGCTCCACAAACTAAAATAATTAACCCTAATGATGTTATTTTCGGACAGAATTTAGGCGATAGAACAGACTTATCAACCCGCCAGAGGGCAGTTCACCTTGATTTTCATACATCTCCCTTTATCAAAGATGTAGCTGTTGACTTTGATGCGGAAGCATTTGTTAAGACACTCAAAGCCAGTAATATAAACAGTATCAATATTTTTGCTAAATGTCATCATGGGATGTCGTATTATCCTACGAAAGTCGGAACAGTTCACCCAGGTATGAAGCGTAAAGATTTGATGGGCGAAATGCTGGAGATTTTGCATCGTGAAAACTTTAGAGTACCAATTTACACACCAATCGGTTGGGAAGAAGATGTAGCAACCAAACATCCAGAATGGCGACAAATGAAAAAAGATGGCTCGTTTGCAAACGCCAGTCCAGGAGCTGACCCTGGTGCGGTAAATCAAGCACCGTGGAAGTACAATGATTTCTCAAATCCCGAATACCAAGATTATATTGAGGCACATTTATTGGAAATCCTGAATAATTATGAAGTAGATGGACTTTGGATTGATATTTTGTTTTTTCACGGACAAGGTGGTTGGTCAGATTCAGCAATAAAAGTCAGAGAAAAATATGGTTTATTAAAAGATACACCAGAAAATGCGGAATTATTTGATGTGCGAGTACAAGAGCAATTTGCGGAACGTTTTTCAAAGTTAATCAAAGGGAAAGCACCCAAAGCCTCCATTTTCTACAATACCCCAAACAATATGTATGTAATGGGGAATGAAGGTATTCTGAGAAGGGACTTTAGTCAGACTCACTTCGAGATTGAATCATTACCATCAGGTGCTTGGGGATATTATCATTTTCCAAGAATGGCACGTCGTTTAGCACATAAAGGAAAAAACTGGTGCGGAATGACGGGTAAATTCCAAAAAATGTGGGGGGATTTTGGAGGATTGAAACCGCAAGCAGCTTTAGAATACGAATGTTTTCGCTCTCAGGCATTAGGCGGAGGCAATTCTGTAGGCGATCAATTACACCCACGTGGTGTACCAGATGCAGAATCATATCAAATGATTGGAGCTGTATATGGGCAAGTTGCTCAGGCTGAACCATTTTATCAAGGGTCAGTTGCATTGCCTCAGATTGGCGTTATTTGTCCAAACTATCCTGGTTTTGGCGATGGCACATCCAAAAGTGAGGAAGGCGTTGTTTTGATGTTGGAAGAATTGCATTACGACTGTGCTGTGCTTGATGATAATTCGGATTTATCAACGTTTCCCTTAATCATTCTACCCGACTCTGTGGTGATCACAGATAAATTGAAAAGTAAATTATCTGAACGAATCGCCAAAGGTGGTAAGACACTTATTTCTTATCGTTCAGGATTTGATGCTACGGGCAATTGGGCATTAAAAGAACTTCCACTACAACATGATGGCGATGTTTCTGCCTATCCAACTTACTGGAAACCATCGGCACAGTTAAGTAAAACTCGTTCTGAGAGAGTATTTTATTCACAAGGTTTGAATGTAAAGCCGTTAGGTAATTTGAAAGTTTTAGTTGAAAGAGTAGTACCATATTTCAAGCGTTCAGACAATAAATTTTGTTCTCATTTTCAGACTCCTCCTGAGAAAGTTGACAGTCAATATCCCTCTGTTGTTGGGAATGATAATTTGGTGTATTTCGCAGACCCAATTTTCAGAGAATACCGTCAGTCTGGAAATGTTTTTATTAGAGATATTACCCAAAAAATTATTGAAAATTTAATTGGTAAACCTATCACATCAGGCTTGATGCCAACAATCATGAGTGTACCAAGAAGACGAAATAATGATTTGATTATCACATTGTTACACTATATTCCTATTCGTAAAAGTTTGGACATTGACGTAATTGAACAAGGACAAACTTTTGCTGGAGAAACAATCGTATTGCCACCCAAAGTTAAGTCATTATTTTGCGTTTCAACTAATAAAACGCTAACCTTAAACAAGGACGGAGCTTTTGAATTACCCATGATAAAAGGACGATTATTGTTGGAAGCAAGAGGTTATTTTTCATAGAAAATGCTAATAAAAAACGGCACAAATCTTTAGGGTTTGTGCCGTTTTTTTATTTATTCATAATCCATTGTTTCATAAAAACTCTTCCGCCAACCAGCCCTCAACTCCCTTTAATTCCTTTGAGAAATTAACTCCGACAGCAATTAATTCCTTCCCACTTTCTTGATAAGGTTTTAAATACCCTTTGTTTTTGATTTGTTCAAGGGCTAATTGTGGAGTTTTATCAATCTTAAATTCAAAAGCATAAACATACTTGTCAGTTTGAACTATTGCATCGCATCGACCTTCGGCGGTATGTATTTCGCTTTGTATGTATGTGCCTAATAATGAAAATGTTAAGTGTAAGATGGCATGATAGAATCGCTCATTTTCTTTCTGCCAAAGATCATAAGGAAGCGTCGAATAGACTGTATTGATAATTGAAAATACACGTGATAAGTCTTTATTTTCTAAGGCTTCTGATAACTTGTAGGTATATGGCAAAACAGAACGATTATTTTCTCCTCGATATGCTTGTAAAAGATGGTCTGTCAAAGCTGCTTTGACTTCTTGGTTTGGGTAGCCCATCGTATAAAGCAATGAACGTCTGCTGTAAGATTTGATGGTAAGATAACCAGTTTGGAACAATAAAGCAGTTGGATTCAGGTCCTCAATCTGGAAAGTATCCAAGTCACTCTGAGAAGCATCGAAATTGTCAAAATCAAACTCCTTTCGCTTCATGACTTGTTTTACGAGCCAAGTAGGAGTACCTGTACTGAACCAGAAATTTTGAAATATACCTTTTTGTGCAAAGAAATTTAATAATGAAAATGGATTATAGACACTTTCTCCCAACCAAGAGTATCCATTGTACCAGCGTTTTATTTCGTTATGAAAATCTTCTTGAGTAAAATTGTTCAATTCAGGTAGTATTTTCAATTCTTCTTGAAAAGTTTCTTCTAACTCATTCTGTGTTATTCCAGTAATCCCACTAAATCTCCCATCAAGTGTTAAATCTCTCAGATGATTCAAATCAGAAAAAACAGAAACCTTTGCAAACTTACTTACACCAGTGAAAATCAGGAACTTAATGTGTTCGTCATTGGGCTTTAAGATGCCATAAAAAGATTTTAGAATATCCCGATGAGTCTCTGCTTTTTCAATTTCGTCTAAAAAATCTACAATCGGTTTATCATATTCATCAATCAGTATTACTACTTTTTTACCCGTTTTTTCGTGAAGTTTACGAATGAATTGATTGAAAAGAACTGCGGATTTTGTTTTGTATAAATCCAGATTATCCCCAAATTCAATACCATGATTTTCAGCTTGTTTAAAAATATCACCTACAAGAACTTTATCTAAATCATTTCCTCTGATTTGCATCTCATTAAAATAAAAAACAATTGTAGGGTTTGTTTCTTCAAAATCCCATTGATTTTCAATCCATAAATCTTTGAAAAGGTATTTTTTGCCTTCAAAAAGTGCTTGAAATGTGCTAATCATCAATGATTTACCAAACCTTCTTGGACGAGAAAGAAAATAGTATTTACCAGTAGTAGCTAATTGATGAAAATATTGAGTTTTATCTACATACACATAACCACCTTCACGGAGTTCTTGGAAATTTTGTATGCCTATCGGGTATTTGTGCATGGTTTATTTTGAATTTTCCTTTACAAAGATACAACAGTTTTAAACAAAATTTTAATGAGAATCCCTCGTAACTATACTTCCAGAACCACCTTTCAAAAAGTCCATGTCTGCCCCTAAATGGGCTTGTTCTACATGATTGATGTACAGATTTACGTAGCCTCGGTTGTATTTTAAATCATAAGGTTTCCAATTTTTTCTCCTTTCAATTAACTCATTTTCAGATACTTCCAAGTTCAATGTTCTGTTTTCTACATCTAAACTGATATAATCTCCATTTTGAACCAAAGCTATATTTCCACCATCGGCGGCTTCAGGAGAAACGTGTAAAACTACTGTTCCGAAACCCGTTCCAGACATTCTACCATCTGAAATCCGTACCATATCGTGTACCCCTTTTTCTAATAGTTTTTTCGGAATTCCCATATTTCCGACTTCCGCCATCCCAGGGTAGCCTTTCGGTCCTACATTTTTTAAGACCATGATGGAAGTTTCATCAATTGCTAAATTGGGGTCTTCAATTCTTGTATGGTAGTCTTCAATTGTTTCAAAAACTACTGCTTTTCCTCGGTGTTTCATCAATGCAGGAGTTGCTGCAGATGGTTTTATGACTGCACCATTCGGAGACAAATTACCTCTCAGAACTGCAATCCCAGACTCTGGTTTGAATGGTTCAGCCATCGTTGCTACAATATTTCGGTCGTAAACAATCGCTTTCTCTGAATTTTCTCCAATTCCTTTCCCGTTAACGGTAAGAGCATCATCATGCAAAACAGATTTTAATTCCTTAATAATGGCAGGTAAACCTCCTGCATAATAAAGGTCTTCCATAAAAAACTTTCCAGAAGGTTGCAGGTTTCCCAAAAGTGGAATTTGTTGAGAATATTTATCAAAGTCATCAATTGTCAAATCAACTCCAATTCTACCTGCAATTGCCAAAAGGTGAATAACAAAATTTGTCGAACCTCCGATTGCCGCATTTACCATGATAGAATTTTCAAATGCCTCTCTGGTCAAGATTTTAGAGAGTTTTAAATCTTCCTTCACCATTTCAACAATGCGTCTTCCTGATAACTGTGAAAGTACTTTTCGTCGAACATCTGCCGCAGGAATGGCGGCATTATTTGGTAAAGAAAGTCCAAGTGCTTCAACCATAGTTGCCATGGTGGATGCAGTTCCCATTACGGCACAATGCCCTTGTGTACGAGCCATGCAGGCTTCTGCTTCAACAAATTCCTCGTCAGTAATTTCTCCTAATTTATGTGCTTCGTCAAAACGCCAAACGTCAGAAGTACCAATGTCTTTTCCTCTCCAATGTCCTTTTAGCATTGGACCTCCTGAAATTACCAATGTCGGAATGTCCACTGAACAAGCCCCCATGATGAGCGAAGGCGTAGTTTTGTCGCAACCACACAGTAAAACTACCCCATCAATTGGGTTGGCACGAATAGACTCCTCAACATCCATGCTCGCCAAATTTCTGTAAAGCATGGCTGTGGGTTTAATCAAAGTTTCTCCCAAAGACATTACTGGAAATTCCACTGGAAAACCACCTGCCTCAAGCACGCCTTTTTTGACAGATTCTGCTAAATCTCTGAAATGAGCATTGCAAGGTGTAAGTTCTGACCAAGTATTACAAATTCCAATCACAGGGCGACCATCGAACATATCTGCTGGAATGCCTTGGTTTTTCATCCAAGCCCTGTAAATAAAACCATCTTTTCCTTTTTTGCCAAACCAATTTTGCGAGCGTAATTTTTCCATATTGTTGATATTGAGATAATTATATGTATTTTATCATTGTGTTTATTTTACGATATTCCTCTTTCATTGTTATAAAATTCAAGAGTTTACTATGAATTACTTCAAAGCCCATTTTCTCGTAAAATTTTATTGGTTTTGTACTTGAATCCATGACTTTTAGGTAGATTTTTTTCTTGCCTAAAACCATGGCTTTTTCAATGGCGAAATTTATCAAAATACTACCAATTCCTTGTCCTGAATGAGCTTGGTCTAAATAAATTCTTTCAATTTCAAAATCATCCGCATTACCCGATGCTGAAAGATTGATTTTTAAGTAACCAATTGGTTTTGAGTTAATTATGTAAAAATAAAATTCAGAATTAGGGTCGCTTAACTCATACATCAATTGCTTCGGATTGTAACAAGTATCCATGTACCAAATCCCTTCGTCGTGCCACAGATGCGTATAAGTTTGTTGATAAATTTCGTAACAAAGTTCTGATAATTTTACATTTTCCGTTGGAAGTACTCGTACAATCATATTATTCATTATTAAGAGATTTTATCATGGAAAACTTCAAGTCAAAACCCAGTGCGTATTCACAGGTTCTTGTTCCAGTTGGAATGTCTGCAAAGGAATCATTTTTGTACCGAAATTGTCTGACTAAATTTCCATTTTCAGAAAGATAAACACTGTCTTGACCTGCATAACCAAAAGATTGTCTGCCCATGAGCGGAGGAAGAACAAACTTCTGTAAACTTTTTTGAACTTCAAATCCAGTAAAAACAATTTTGTTATTTACTTTTGAATAAATCAAAATTTCGGGATAACCATCTGAATTTAAGTCTGTTGTCTCAGCTTTTAACATACCAACTAAACCTTTGTCTCGTTTTTCTCCAATAAGCTTAGAACCATAAGCAACGACTAATTTTAGTCCAATACTATCTCTCAAAATTTTAAAATTATGTGCGTCTTTAGTTTGCTCAAAAAGAAGTTCATTTGTATTAATTTCTTGAATTTTGAGAGGAGGTTGGTCTAAAAAATGTGCTTTTTCTAAAGAGTCATTTTTTTGTAGTTCTTCTATAACACTTTCTGGAAGGACTAAATTTTCATCTTTGTCCTGAGTTTCAAACCAAAACAATGCTCCAGCCAAAAATATCATAAAAGCGACAACCACAAGTGTAAATAATTTTGATTTTTTCATGAAAATTGTAAAATGTTTTCTACAAAGCTAAATGTTCTTTCTATATCCCCACCAAGAAACCTACAAAATTTTCCTTGTTATTGAGTCTCAATTTTTTTCTTAATCTGGGCAAATTAATTTGTAGTTCTCAGAAAAAAATAGAATCTTGTATTAAGATTTTGAGTCTTATAAGTCTATACTCAAGCTCACCTTGTTAAAAATTTTTCTACATGATATTTTTAACCTACAAATCTTCAAAATAGACTTTTAAATCAATAACAATTTATGGAAGAGTTAACGACCTACGAGTTTGTTGAGGCATCTTTAATTAAAAGATTCTTAGCACGATTGATTGACCGATTTATTGCTGCACTTTTAATTTTTATTTGTATTAGCGTCTTAGGTTCAAATACTTTCGATGCCATTTCGTCTTTAGGTATCTTGATGGGACTTTCATTAGCACTTGTATATTTGTTTGCAAGAGATGCTTTGCCATTTTTGGATGGACAAAGTCTTGGTAAAAAGATATGTAGTATCAGAGTAATAAATTTTCAAACGGGAGAAGCTGTAACAAATCAATTTGGTAAAACTTTTGTTAGGGAAATAGTGCAATGGATTCCTTTGCTAAATTTTATTGATATGCTAACAGTATTTGGTGCTGGTGGGAGAAGATTGGGAGACCAATGGGCAGATACTATTGTTGTGGAAGTGTATTGATTTTCTGAAAAATAAAAAAATAATGTTCCAGATAAAGCAATTTTTCTTAGTATGCTTTTCAATAATTATAGGATTTTCTTCGTTCGCACAAAAATCTCATTCTCACAACGATTACGAACAAAATCAGCCCTTTTATGCTGCCTATAATTTAGGATTTGATTCGATTGAAGCGGATTTATTCTTGAAAAATAACGAACTTTTTGTAGCTCATGATTGGCATAAGATTTCAGTGGAGAGGACCTTCAAGAGTCTATATTTGCTGCCTTTGCTCGCTAAAATCAAGGAAAATCATGGTTATCCTTATCCTGAGAAAAAGCCCATGATATTGTTATTAGACTTGAAAAAAAATGGAAGGGAGTTAATGAAGCCACTTTTTGAGCAATTAAAACCCTACAAAAGAGAACTTCGGAATGTTAAAATCATTATCAGTGGGGATATGCCTGCACCAGATGAGTTCCAAGATTATGACAAAATGTTTTATTTTGATGGAAGAGATAATCTTACTTATTCCAAGAAGGCTTTCAAAAGAGTTTTGCTTGTCAGTAAAGGATTTGCAGATTATGGAAAATATTGGAATGGAGAGACGCCATTATCAGAGGAAATCTTCCAAAAAATAAAATTTTTTGTTGATGATTGCCATGCAAAAGGAAAGCAAGTTAGATTGTGGGGAACTCCGAATAAACTTTTAGCTTTTGAGACTTTACAAAAGCTAAAAGTTGATTTTATTGGAACTGATAATTTAGATTTATTGGCAAAATTTATAGCAAATCAATAATAATATTTTTGAACTCGTCAATTTTAATCGCTGAATTTCTACCAATAATTACTGTAGATTCCATTTCTTCAATCACCGCTGGACCGTCAAAAGTTACGTTTGGTTTTAAGTCGTATCGACTATAAACTGGAACATCAGAATAGCTTTTTTCTCCCATCAAGAAAATACTTCTGTATCCTTTCAAAGCATCTTTTCCTTCGGTTTTGATAACTTGATTTGGAATTATTTCTGGAGATTTCCCTGACACAACAACTCGCCACGTAACTGCCTCAATACCAATATCTTCGATTGTTCTTCCGTATCTAATTGTGTATTCTTTTTGGAAATTTTCTTCAATAGTTTTCAAAGATTTTTCATCTAAATAACCATTCGGAATTTCTACTGAAATTTCATGTCCTTGACCCGAATATCGCATATCTGCAACCCGAGAAATCGTTCCTTCTGAATGGTCGATTCCTGCATTTTTCAGAAATACGAAACCTTCATTTTCCATTTCAGTTAGCTTCTCGTTCAAATATTCCCAATCAATATCACCGATAGGAGAGACGTAACTGCTAATTTGCTCTGATGCAATTGGCGAAACCAAGAAGCCTAACGCTGAAACAACTCCTGCTCCAACTGGGATAATTAATTGAGGAGAATTTAATAATCTCGCTGTTTGGAAAGCATGAACTGGTCCTGCACCACCAAAAGCCATCATCGAATAGAATCTTGGGTCGTAACCTTTTTCTAAAATATGTACTCTGGCAGCATTTGCCATATTTTCATTTACTATTCTATGAATCCCCATTGCAGCCTCTTCTATGCTGATATTCAGAGGTTTAGCGATATGTTCTTCAATTGCTTTTCTTGAAGCGTCTTTGTCCAAAGTCATTGTTCCACCCAAAAAATAGTCAGCATTCAGATACCCCAAAACCAAATCAGCATCAGTTACTGTTGGGCGAGTGCCTCCTCGACCGTAACAAGCAGGACCAGGCTCAGAAGCAGCAGATTCCGGACCAACTTGTAGTAATCCTAAATTGGTAACATGGGCAATTGAACCTCCACCTGCTCCAATTTCAATCATGTCAATCACTGGAATTCTAACGGGCAAACCAGAGCCTTTTTTGAAACGCATTACTCTTGCGGCTTCAAATTGATTGGTAATTTCAGGTTTTAGGTTAAAAATCAAGGATGCTTTTGCGGTAGTTCCGCCCATGTCGAAAGCCAATAAATCTTTCTTTTCAGTTAATTTTCCGAAGAAAACTCCTGCCATTGTACCACCTGCTGGACCAGACTCTAAAAGTTGAATTGGGATTTTTCTTGCACCATCAATTGTGGTTAACCTTCCCGAAGAAATCATGATATTTAGATTTCCTGTAAACCCAATTTCTGAATATAGTCTTTTTTCTAAAATACTTAAATATTGGTCGGTGATGGGTTGTACATAAGCGTTCATGGTTGTGGCAGAAGAACGCTCATATTCTCGAATCTCAGGCATGACTTCACACGAAAGACTTACATAAATTTCTGAAAAATTTTCATTAATAAATTTCCCAATTGCCTTTTCGTGAATAGGATTAGTGAAGGAGTTCAGTAAACAAACTGCAATCGATTGGACACCGTTTGACACTAACTTTTCAACCAAAGTTTGAATTTCTTTCGCTTGAATTGGTGTAATTATTTCACCTTTAAAATTTACTCTTTCTTCAATTCCAAGGCGTAAGTCTCTGGAAACCAATGGTTCAGGTACGGAAAGAAAAATATCATAAATATCATAACGAAGTTCACGACCAATTTCCAAAACATCTTCAAAACCTTTTGTAGTGATGAGACCAGTCAAAGCCCCTCGCCGTTCGATTATTGCATTTGTTACCAAAGTTGTGCCATGAACAATCGTTGAAAGCTGATTTCCATTAATGTGATGCTTGGCTAATAATTCCTTTGTACCATTGATAATTCCATTTGATGGATTATCGTAAGTAGTCAAGATTTTTCCAAAGAAAAGTTTGCCTGTTTCTTCTTCCAACAGCACTAAATCTGTAAAAGTACCTCCTATATCTATGCCTAATTTGTAACTCATTTTGTAATTATTTTACTTAAATTCTCGTAAATTTTAATGGAAGAAAAAAACCAATCAACTTAAAAACTTGAAAATAGTCAACTTCTTAACTCGCTTTTATCTTCATCATTTTCATGGTATTATTTACTAAAGTCGAAACGAAATCTTCAACTTCTGGACTTTCTTGAATTATCCAGTTCAAAATTGCTACATCAGGATAAATATTTGATGAAAGTGTTGGCGAATGGATAAATTCATGGTCTTGGCTTTCAAGGTAATATCCTGTACTGACTACACTTAGCGTAAATTCTTTCTTAACGGGTTGATAACCAACCACAATTATCTCATTTTCATAGAGTTGTCCAACGATAAAACCAAAAGGGCTATGATAAAAACTTTCGTGTTGGGGATTGAAAACGTTATAATGTGCAGCAAAAAATGGGTAAATTTTCTTGATAAACCCAATATGATTTTTCCGTAAAATTCGTTCAACTTCATCCATTTTTGCTCTTACTTCTGTGGCAATAGTAGCAGGAAACTCCGCATTGGGCGTTTGCCATTTCTTTTTAGAGAAATCATACAATTCAAATTCACCCATTCTCATTTTGTAATCCAAAGAAGAAGGCTGGTCAAGGACGTAACCAGGATAATACTTTTCTATATTTTTCTGTTTACAAAACTCAACTTCGAGTAACATTGTATAAATACCCAGGCTATGCTTTTTGTAATTATCATCAAAAATGCCCAGCAAACTTGCAGCACTTTTTTCTCCTAAATCAAAAAAACTAACTGCAATTAACTTATCACCATCATAGACACAGACTTCATAAGTATTAAAAATGCTTATTTGGGAAAGGTTGAGATGTTTACTTAGATTTTTGCAGAAATATCCAGTAAATCTATGACGGTGATTTTCGTAAAGTATTTGTTTTTCTTCTGAAATAAAAGAAGGGCGTACAATGTGGGTGTAATGTTGATTATTGTCCCGAAGAATTTTTCGATTTTTCTTTGACCAAACATGGTTTTCAAGAGAAAAGCGTATATTTATAGGTGTCGTAATTTGTTCGTTGAAAACCAAAAGTTTACTACGAAACAAAATTTGTTCACTTCTAAACCATCCAGCCGCCAGATAAGAATCCAGTCTTTTAGCAGAAAGTTTTTTTGGAAAAACGTAATTGATTATGTCAGCGTCACTACCGAGCATTGTAATTTATAATTTTCAGTTAACAGTTGGCGATATTAGAGTTTGAAATTTTACTGTAAAATGTCAATGATATTCTTCTCCTCCAGTTACATTCATGGCTTCACCAGTAATGTATGAAGATTGATCAGACGCTAAAAAGGCAACGGCTTTGGCGATGTCATCTACTAAACCTGTACGTTTTAATGGGTTACGGTCTTTGATGCCTTGCAAATAGGTTTCATAATCTAACCCTAATTTATCAGAGAAAAATTTGTTTTGCCAATGCCCTAAACC
>JAAFJL010000113.1 GCA_013298865.1 Cytophagales bacterium
AAACGATACTTTAATAAAATATTATAGGTCTTCTTTGCCAGAAATAACTGCTAAAAAAGTCTCTTTTAAAAGTATAAAAGGGGAGCGATTCCAAATTTATATTAAAACTGATTCATTGAAAACTTTTGCGAAAAATTCTGACTTTGACCAAGAGTACGGACAGTATTACATATTTGATAATCAAGCATCTATACAAATATCTAAAAATGGAAACTATTAGTTAACAGAATTTTCACTAAAGAAACATTCCGAAAACTCCTAAATGATAAGAAATTCCTTAGCATAACAATTCTACTGAGGCTTAATTTTGTAAAATACCAGCCTAAAAATAATTTATTTAAGTTTGAAACTGATATTGGTATGACCGACTCCGATTTTATTGAAACTATTGAATTTCACCTCAATCTCAAAGGAAAAATAGTACATTGGAGAATTATTCCAAATAAATACTTTTGACAAAATGCCCAAAATCTCTATAATCGCTGCAATGAGTCAGAATTGGGTAATTGGTTATCAAAATCAATTGCCTTGGAAACCTATTGCCGAAGATTGGGAAAATCTACACTCGGTAACGGCTGGAAAAAAGATGATTATGGGTAGAAAGAGTTATGAATCTCCCCATAGAGTTTTTTCTCCTTTGGGGAATATTGTCCTTACAACAAATCCAGATTATCAAGCCGAGTCGGGTTTTGAAATTGCAGCTAATCTTACAGAAGCCTTACGAATATACGCATCCGAGGTAGAAATTTTTATTTTAGGTGGAGAACAGGTTTTTAAAGAGGCTATCACTATTGCAGATAAAATTCATTTAACGATTGTTCATCAAGATTTCATTGGTGATACATTTTTTCCAAAATTTCCAGAAGACGATTTTGAAATATTACAACGAACTGATTTTCAAAAAGATAAAGAAAACGGTTTGCCATTTTCTATCATAGTTTACCAAAGAAAAGCCCCCTGAAATTTTAGTTTCAGTGGGCTTTTTTTATGAATTATTCAATAGTATGAATAGTATGTGTGCTATAGAACGTATGGGAGTGGGGTCACTTGACCACGGCTACAAGTTACTGTTGGGGAAACGATTCTCTAATAAAGGTTATTAACTCATTATTTTCATAATCATTACCATTATTTAGAACTAAAAAATACCTATTTTCAAAAGTTCTAAGAATATCAAAAATGTATTCTTCATTGGATTTAAAATAAACTTTAAGTGTGTACAAGTGTTCAATTTTATTATAGTATATTTTAGTTTTCCTACTTTTGTACAGAAGATAGATAATACTTTTAATTTTAGATGTATCTGTAATTGTAATTGGAGACCCCTCTCTAAGACTTTCGATAACTGTCTTACTAATGTTAGACACTTTTAACTTGTGAAACCTGAGTTCCTCATTATTCCTAAATAAAAGGATAATCTGTAAAAATATCAAAGAAATGATGATCCAGCCTAAAATTTTATATTTCATAATTATTTGAGTTTATAAATTATTGTACAAGAGATTCATAATTTGCTTTTTTTACTTTAATTCTACAACTAAACTAAAATTTATAGACCTCACCTTATTTTGGCTTCGATACTACAAATGGTAAAGACCAAATGAACGTTTCTAAAAATCCAAAACAACCATTTTAAATCTCTCTAATCCAAATATTCCTAAAACTAACTTCACTCCCATGTCCTTGGAGTACGATTGGAGCTTTTCCGTGAGGTTCGTATTGCGGAGAACCGATGTATTGTATTGTACCTTGTATTTCAAAGTGATTCAAAATAAAAATACCATTATGTAGCACAGTTATGTAAGCTGGTTTTTCTACGGAACCGTTTTGTCTAAATTTCGGAGCAGTGTACAGTATATCAAATGTATTCCAATCCCCTGGTTTTGAACAAGCATTGACCATTGGAATACCTTGTTTGTAAATACTGCCACATTGTCCATTTGAATACAGAGGCACTTCATCTTGAAAGGAATCAAAGATTTGCAATTCGTACCTTTCTTGTAAAAAAATGCCACTGTTTCCAGCGTCATCTCGATTAGGAGATTTTTTTGCATCGACAGGAATTTTAAATTCAATGTGTAATTGACAATCACCAAATTTTTCTTTTGTTGCTAAATCTCCTGAATGAAGTGCAATCGTCATGCTTCCATTTTCTAATTTCCACTTACTCTCCGACTTATCTTTTGCCATAACCCAACCATCCATACTCTTACCGTCGAACAATACTTTGGCGTCAGATGGGGCATTCCCAACAATGGGCGACGGCGTAACAAATTTTGGTTTTACGTCCCAAAACTCAGTTGTTTCATGTTTTTTCCAGTCTTTTTTAGACCAATCTGTCTCTTGAGCATGAATCTCATAACTTGTTAAAAAGCAAAAGTAAAATAGTATTTTTTTCATTTTATAAACTTTTTATAGAGTAACATTTTCATATCGTTGTAAATTTTCTCCAACAACTACAAACCTGACGGTGATACAACTGTTATTTTGTTATACCAAAAGATACGAGCTTTTACGGGTTCACCTTTAGTACCATAAGTTCGTGGAAAGAGTTTTTCTTTAGAAAAGTTACCTGTTGCCTTCAAAGTTAGTGGAAGGTGTTCTCCATCCCAAATCTTATTGGCATTTAATAAACTGGCAGCTTTAGGTTCTAAATAAAAACGTTCTACATCTTTTAAGAATTTTATATTTTTATTTTTTGTTTCAAACCATTGTGGACAATTGCAAGCTATTGCGGCATAGGAAAAAGTGATGGTAACTGTTTTGTCAGAGAAGCTATTTTGTGAAGAATCAAAATTATATAAACTATCCTCAATAGTACTTGATTTTTCTATATTGCAATAACCTACTACTGCATTGATTGCCAACATTATAAAAATGAATTTCATATTATTTATTTTAGTAACCTGTATTAAAATTTCTTGTTGCAGCAACATATACTTATTGACAATGAATTTATTTTTCAGCAAGTTAAAGAAAATAGTTTACCAAAGAAAAGCCCCCTGAAACTAAAATTTTAGGGGGCTTTTTTATGATTTCTCTAAAATTTTTAGTTCTTATAAATCCAAAGTTCTGTTGATTTCGTAGGTTAATTGACACAAAAGCAAATCCTCAAAATGATTCTCTGGTGTCAAGAGAATTTTATCAAATCAATTAAACCCAAATCTCATGAACAGAACTGGTTTATCTCTGAAGAAATGGCTTCAATGCTTTGCCTTCTTTGCATCTTTGTCCGTGGTCAATTTTGGCTATGCGTCAAGTCACCGAGAAGCCCCGTTGATTTCTAATGACCCATTGGCAGACAATACCGATGTGTACGCTTTCCGTAGCCCAGATGATCCTAACACGATTACACTAATTGCCAATTACATTCCGTTTGAATCGCCCGAAGGTGGACCAAATTATTACACTTTTGGAAGTAGAATTAGATACGAAATTCACATCAAAAACAGAGCTAATACTGCTGGTGATGACATTACTTACCGCTTTACGTTTTCGAGTACCAATGAAGACCCATCTACTTTTTTCAACATTCGTCTTGGAAAACAAAACTTAAAGACGACTTATATCTGTGAAAAAAGTATGGATGGGGGAAAAACTTTCAGGACGATTGTCATGAATGGAATTGTGCCACCAGCAAACATTGGTCCACGCTCAATTGACGACAAAACACTTGGATTAAACTCTTCTTATGATGCCCTTGCTGCTCAGGCAATTGCAACAACAGCGGCTGGAGAAAAGGTTTTCTGTGGTCCTGTTGATGACCCGTTTTTTGTGGATTTAGCAGGAGCGTTTGATGTCGGTGGTTTCCGTCCAGAAGGAAATACTACAAACCCAACGATTGATGGCTTGAACCGTTACAATGTTCACACAATTGCTATTAAAGTACCAATTAGTTTATTGCAAAAAGATGGAAAAAATGCTTCTCAGGCAGCAAATATCCTTGACCCAGATTTTGTAATTGGGGTATGGGCTTCGGCAAGTCGCCAGAGAATTCAGACTATTTTTGCTGGCGGTGACATGGGAATGGATGGAGAATACGTACAAGTTTCTCGTTTGGGAATGCCTTTGGTAAACGAAGTAATTATTCCTGTTGGTTTGAAAGATAAGTGGAATGCAACAACGCCTTATGCTGGACAAGACTTACAATTTGCTTCTTATTTCAGCAATCCAGAATTAGCACTTTATATGGACGATTCACAATTTGGTGGAGCAGTTCCTTCTTTGAATGCACTTCGTATTCAAGCAAAATCTTTAGGTTCGTTTGATTTCCGTAATGGAAAACCAGGTTTGGGAGGTTTGAAAGGAAATGTTGCATTGGCTGGAACCGCATTAGCTGAGGCTGCTTTTGGTGGCGTTTTATTACCAGACATGAAAAGCCCAAGAGCAGTTGATATTTTGCCAATTTTCTATACTGGTGTTCCTAATTTAGCTCCGTATCAATTAGCAACGGGCAAAGGTGGTAATCCTTTAGCGGGCGGTAAACCATTCATTAACAATTTCTTACCAACGTTAGGCGATATGCTTCGTTTGAATATGGCTGTTCCTCCTACTCCTCGTAATGACCCTAAATTCAGTACAATTGGTTTGTTAGGTGCGGCAGTTTTAGGTTTAACAGACCCAATTTATGCAGGAACTAAGGATTTACAATTTATTCCAAACATGGACGGTTTCCCGAACGGTAGAAGATTAGAAGACGATGTAACAACTATCGAATTGCAAGCAGTTGGTGGAGTAGTTTTAGCAGCCATTGGTTTGTGGTACGACGATTTTACACCAAATGTTACCGCAAGTCCTGTAACTCCACAATTGGGTAGTGTATTAGGTTTTACTTCTGGTCCAACCAAAAATGATGCAGCTTTCAAAACTTCTTTCCCATACATGGCTACGCCGTGGAGAGGATTCGATTATGTTGAAAAAGCACGTTTTTAATTTTAATCAGTGATTGAGTGAATGTAAGAATGAGTAAATTCTAAAGAACATCATTCTATTTAATCAATTTTCAAACATGATAATAAATTTTCAAAATATACAATGAAAAAACTCATATACCTGATGGGATTAATGGCTCTGATTTGCCAAATACCATCCACGACTTTTGCTTCGTCGCACAGAGAAGCTCCATTGATTTCTAATGATCCGTTGGCAGATAATACCGATTTATATGCTTTCAAAAGTCCGACTAATGCTGAGAATATCGTTTTGATTGCTAACTATATTCCTTTTGAACACCCTGCTGGTGGACCCAACTGGTACACATTTGGTGAAAGAATTAGGTACGAAATTCACGTTGACAATAATGCTGCAACCCCTGGAGATGACATTGTGTATCGCTTTACTTTCTCGAAGGTAAACCAAGACCCAACAACTTTCTTTTTGGTAAGATTAGGAAAAGAAAATCAAAAAACTACTTACACGTGCGAGAGAAGCATGGACGGTGGAAAGACTTTTTCAACGATTGTTTCAAACGGAATTGTTCCACCTGCTAACGTAGGTCCAAGAACGATTGAAAATACAGTTGTAGGATTAGGTGCTGCGAATTACAATGAGTTGGTTACAAAATCAATCATGACGGCAAGTACTGGAGAGAAAATATTCTGTGGACCAGTAGATGACCCTTTCTTTGTTGATTTGGGTGGTATTTTTGATGTGGGTGGTGTACGTCCGAGCAGTGGAAAAGATGGAGTAGCTAAATTCAATTGTCACTCAATTGTGGTTGAAGTTCCAGTTGCAACTTTACAGAAAAACCGCAAAACAGTAGCTCAGGCGAGCAATATCCTTGATTCTGACTACGTAATTGGAGTTTATGCTTCGGCGAGTCGTCAGAAAATTAGAACTATTTATAATGGTGGAGATTTGGCTTATGATGGAGAGTACGTACAGGTTTCTCGTTTGGGAATGCCATTGACAAATGAAGCGATTATTCCTTTGGGATTGAAAGACAAATGGAATTCAGTTGGTCCTGACCAAGATTTGCAATTTGCTTCTTATTTCACGAATCCAGAGTTGGCTTTATACATGGATGATTCTCAGTTTGGTACTGCAATTCCAGGTTTGGGAGCTTTGAGAATTCAAACAAAATCTTTGGGTTCTTTTGACTTTAGAAATGGAAAAGCAGGTTTGTTTGGTTTAAAAAATAACCCAGCATTAGAGGGAACAGCTTTGTCTGAAAAAGCATTTGGAAGTGTTTTATTACCAAACCCAACCAGTCCACGTGCGGTTGATATTTTACCAATTTTTTATACTGGCGTGCCAAATTTAGCACCGTATCAATTAGCAACTGGTAAAGGTGGCAATCCATTGGCAGTGGGTAAACCTTTCATTAACAACTTCTTACCAACTTTGGGCGATTTGTTACGTTTGAACATGGCTGTTCCTGCAACTTCACGTACAAGTGCCGATTTCAACTCATTAGGTTTATTACAAGCAGCAGTTTTGGGATTAACGGATTCTCGCTATAACGGTTCAACGGCTTTACAATTTATTCCAAACATGGATGGATTCCCGAATGGTCGTCGTTTGGAAGATGATGTTACAACGATTGAATTACAAGCGGTTGGTGGTGTAGTTTTAGCAGCGATTGGTTTGTGGTATGACGATTTTACGCCAAATGTTACCGCAAGTCCAGTAACACCAAGTTTGATAAAAGCATTAACTTTCAATGCAGGTGTTACTAAAAATGATACTACTTTCAAAACGATGTTCCCTTATGAACAAAATCCTTGGAGAGGTTACAGAGGTGCAACTGTTTCAGGACAAAAAGCAGCAGCTGTTACTCCGAAAAGTAGTCGTGTTGGTTCAGAACCAGTAAGTAATGGTCCAGCAGTAACTGTTCTTGGAAATCCAATTAGTAGCGATGAAGTTACCGTTGAAATTAACGGAGCAAAAGGACAATCTTTAGAAATGGAATTAGTCAATTTGCAAGGTAATGTTATTGGTCGTCAGTCGGTTCAATCTGCAAGTTCCAACGAAAGAAGAACTTTCAAATTAGGCAGATACGTAGGCACATATTTCTTACGTACGACTTCCCCAGAAGGAGAAAGTACAGTGAAAATTGTGAGAAATTAGATTGAAGTTTTAAACTGAAAAGAGGTACATTTTACGAATTTGAATCGTAGGATGTACCTCTTTTATTGTAATTAATCTAAACTTTATAAATCTCAAATAATTGAAAACACACCCTTTAAACTAAGATTGTTGAGACAAATTTTTGATTTCTTCTTTCAAATCTCCTGTTAGTTTTCTACACAAATCATCAATCTGAGAAGCCATTTTATTGTCTCCTGTTGCATTGGCGATTGTTTCTGAAATTGTTCCCATAATTTCTATGTAAAAACGTTTCATATCTGTTACTTCCATGTCTTTTGTCCAAAGCGGAATCGCCATTGTTCCTTTATGATAATGATCCCAAACGGCAACATAAATAGACATCGTATCTTCAATTCCTTCATTAGGATTATCTGTGGCTGCCCAAAAAATCTTTTCTGGAATATTATCGTTGTCCAGTTCAACCTTAAAACTAATTTCTGACTGCTTCATTTTTATTCATTTTCGCTGGGAATTTGTAAAAATTTAACCCCAACTTCATACATTATATAATATACTAAACTTGCTTCTTCTATTATTTATAAAGGAGTTACATTATTGGACTAACGAAGGCTGGGTTCCAAACCCAGCCTTCGTTCAAGGCGTGAAAACTACAAATTTGCTCCAAAAACTCTTTTCAAAATATCTGAAACACGAGCAGCAGGATTTTCTCTGATTTTCTGTTCTTCCTGAGCCACCAAAAGAAATAATCCATCAATGGCTTTCTGCGTCGCATAAGCCTTCAAATCTGGATTTACTTTCTGAGCAAAAGGAATTTGATTATAGGTTCTCACAATATCTCCGTAATATTTTGTGGCATCGGTTGCAGCTAAGGACTCGTCAATAACTGGAGCAAAAGCATTAGTCAAAGCTACTGTTGAAGTACGTTTCAAAAACTGAGTTGCAGCATCTTTATCGCCCTTCAAGATACCCATTGCATCTTGGATTGTCATTTGGGTAATGGCATTTACAAAAATTGGGACAGCCTTAGCGGCAGCTTTTTCAGCACCTCTATTCAAAGCAACAACGAATTTATCACACTCGTTCCCCAAGCCAATCTGACGTAATTTTTGTTCAACTTTCAATGCCTCAGGCGGAAACAACAATTTGATAGATTGATTTCCTAAATATCCATCCAAAGCCGAAGCCTGAGAAGAACTATTTTTTATACCTACTGTTAAGGCTTCTTTCAAACCTCTACCGATTTCTTCGGTAGTTAAAGCACCGCCTCCACTCTGGTTCAAGACGTCGTTGGCTTGTTTCAGAACACTTCCTAAATTTTGTGCCGTACAGCTACTGAGAGCAAATACGAACGAAAAAATTACAAAAACTCTTTTCATGGTTGTTTGAATTGTTTGTTTGTGGTTCAAAATTAAAATTTCAATTGAAGACTAAACGATAGAAGTCTGGAAATTGTGTAATTTTGGATAGAAATTTCTGCAAAGCTAAAATGAAATCATCAGATTGAGGGATTTTTAAAGATTATTTGCCCAAAACCGAGAGAATTTAAGTTTTCAGAATTACATAAATTACCAGAATTTAAAACTACGAAATGATTAAAGCTGAGATTATTACGATTGGAGATGAGATTTTGTACGGACAAATTACGGATACAAATTCACAGTGGATTAGTGCTGAATTAGATAAAATTGGGGTAAAAACCATTCGTAAATCGTCTATCGGAGATGCCGAGGAGGAAATTTTACAGATTTTCAAGGAATCTCAAAAACGTGCGGACATAGTGCTAATTACTGGAGGTTTAGGTCCTACAAAAGATGATATAACCAAAAAAACATTTTGCAAGTATTTTGGAACTGAATTAGAAGTTAGGCAAGATGCTTTGGATCATTTGCTCTCATATTTTGAGAAACGGAATTATACCCCAACGCCCATAATTCTTACTCAAGCTGAATTACCTATAAACGCAATTTATCTGCAAAATAAATTGGGAACTGCCCCAGGAATGTGGTTTGAACATGAAGGAACGATTTTTGTTTCGATGCCAGGCGTGCCTTTTGAGATGAAAGGTTTAATAGCAGATGCTGTGATTCCAAAAATCAAAGAGCATTTTTCTACTCCGCATATTTTTCATAAAATCATTAGAACCGTTGGAACGGGAGAAACCATTTTGGCTGATAGGATTTCGGACTGGGAAGATGCGTTGCCCGCACATTTGAAGGTTGCATATTTACCTTCAGTCGGACAAGTAAAATTGCGTTTGACAGGTTTTGGTAATGATTTAGCAACAATTGAAAAAGAAGTTCTTGCTAAAGTTGATGAAATGTTACCAATGATTCAAGAATTTGTTTATGGATTTGATGAGGAAGAATTAGAAGTTGCCATTGGTAATCAATTAGTGAAAAAAAATCAGACCGTTTCAGTTGCAGAAAGTTGTACGGGTGGATATTTGTCACATTTATTTACCCGAAACTCTGGTAGTTCCGCTTACTTCTGGGGCGGAGTTGTTGCTTATGACAATTCAGTTAAGATTAATCAGTTGGGGGTTTTGCCAGATACAATTGAGAAAAATGGAGCAGTTAGCGAAGAGACAGTAACTGAGATGGCTCAGAATGTTCGGAAAAAACTAAAAACTACTTTTGGATTAGCAACTACTGGAATTGCTGGACCAAACGGAGGCACTCCACAAAAGCCTGTTGGCACAATTTGGATTGCCTTAGCTTCTGAAAACGAGACCATTACACATAAATTACAGCTCGGAGGCAAACGGGAACAAAACATTATTGCAACCGCAAGTAGTGTGTTAAATTTATTGAGAAAAAAATTAATGTAAAAATATGAAAATGTGCTAATTTGAAAATTTTGGTACATTCACAATCTTAAGAATGGGAATTAAATAAGTTATCCAATTTTTAGATAACTATTTTTGTATCAATTGAGGCAGGAAAACCGCAATTTAACAGCGTTAAATGAGGATTTTCCTAACGAAGAGTGATGCAAAAATAGTAGGTAAAGATGGATAAGTTATTTAATTCCAGTTCCTTACCCAATTAGAAAAACTTCATCTTAAATATAAAAATTGAATGGCGATTGTTGAAATGATTATGCCCCGTATGGGCGAGAGTATAATGGAAGCAACGGTGCTTGCATGGCTAAAAAATGTGGGTGAGAAAATAGAATTAGATGATTATTTATTGGAAGTTGCTACGGATAAAATTGATACTGAAGTTCCTGCAACAATGTCTGGGGTTTTGAAGGAAATTTTGGTACAAGTGGGCGAAGTAGCAGTGATTGGAAAACCAATTTGTCTTGTAGAAATTGAATCAGAAAGTGAAGATTCTGCTGTAAAAATTGCTGAAAAGTTAGAAGATGGTTTTGCGGAAATTGAATCATTGACAGGGATAAAAATCAATCCAAATCCAGAAGTTATCTCAACAAAAACTGATGATAAAAGTAATCGTTTTTACTCGCCTTTGGTATTGAATATTTGTAAAGAAGAAGGGATTTCCAAAGAAGAATTAGATAAAGTTTTAGGTTCTGGTGCAGATGGACGAGTAACAAAAAATGACATTTTGGCATATCTTGAAAACAGAAAACAGCCACAGAGCATTGGTAGCATTTTGTCTCAAATTCCTGTATTACAGAACGTTAACTCTAACATTGTTTCTAATTCAGGGGATGAAATCATTGAAATGGACAGAATGCGAAAGATGATTGCAACACGAATGGTTGATTCAAAAAGAATTGCTCCACACGTGACATCTTTTGTAGAAACTGACATGACAAATGTTGTAAAATGGAGAGAAAATATCAAAGGTGCATACCAAAAACAATACGGAGAAAATATTACTTTTACCCCAATTTTGATTGATGCAGTAGTTCGTGCAATCAAAGATTTTCCGATGATAAACTCTTCGTTGTCGGGTGATACAATAACTGTAAAAAAATCAATTAATATTGGCATGGCGGTGGCATTGCCAAATGGAAATTTAATCGTGCCAGTCATTCACAATGCTGACCAATATAATTTGGTTGGACTAACAAAAAAAGTGAATGATTTAAGTAAAAGAGCGAGAGAAAATAAATTGAAAGCTGATGATTTAGAGGGTGGAACTTATACAATTTCAAACATTGGTACTTTCGGAAATATCATGGGTACTCCGATTATTCTGCAACCGCAGGTAGCAATAATGGCTTTTGGGGCAATTCAGAAAAAAGTATCTGTTATTGAAACTCCTGCGGGCGATTTAATTGGAATTAGAAACAAAATGTTTGTATCACATTCTTATGACCACAGAATTATTGATGGTTCGCTTGGTGGACAATTCGTAAAAAGAGTTTCTGATTATTTAGAGGCTTTTGAAATTGATATGAAGATATTGTAGTCTTTGTAACAATTTGATTTCAAGGGTATTAGCCAAAACTAATACCCTTTTTTTTGTTTATAAAAATCCAAAAGCAAATTATTTTCGTAGGTAAAGCATAAACATTTTAAATACGAAAGTTCATGCAAAAATTAATTTACTTTTCATTCTTGTTTTTTATTGTGATGGTCATTGCTTGTAAAAAAGATGATCCCTCAATAAAATCTTCTCAGCATCAATTAACTCATAAAACTTTGTTGAAAAATAATCAAAAATCTCTGCTACTTAGTTGATTATCAATTACTCAAGTCAACTTTTGCTCCCTCTAAATAATTGATATTTCCGCCTGTATTAATAAAAATATCTTTGGCTTTTGCAGTTGGAGTAGTCACTGTAATTGTATGACCATTCCTGATTTTTACAAAGTCTAAAGTCGTTGGAACTCTGTTACAATTCCAAGAACTCGCATCTTCCCAATTTCCATTCAAAACAATACTTTCCATAATATTACTTGAATTACTAAGTGCCAAAATAACACTGGCAGCGATTGAACAATTATTTAAACCAGTGACAGTAACTTGGTAAGTACCTGCAACAGAGGGAGATACATTGGCAATTGTAATATTCTGAGCAGTACTTGTAAATGAATTTGGACCCGTCCAACTATAAGAAACTCCTCCGCTTGCCATTAACATGGCAGTTCCTCCATCACAAACAGCATCGCCCGTAGTAGTTGGAATTGGCAATGGATTCAATGTAACAGAAGCAGTTGTGGAAGCCGTACAGCCGTTAGAATTTGAGATATTTACTGTATAAATTCCTTGATTTGCGTTTGTAGAATTTGGAATAACAGGATTTTGTGAAGTACTCGTAAAACTGCTTGGACCAGACCAACTATAATTTATCCCACCACCAGCAAATAGGTTTATGGTTGAACCCACACAACTAATAGCATTGGTTGTAGTGGCGTTAGGCAAAGCATTAATTGTCACAGTTGCGGTTGCCATTGCAGTACAACCATTGGCATCAGTAACATTCAAATTATAAGCACCTTGATTTAATAAACTTGAATTTGCAATTACAGGGTTTTGTTGAGTACTCGAAAATGTATTTACCCCCGTCCAAACATAAGAAACACCGCCAGAACCGTTGAGCGTTACAGGCGAACCAACACAAAAAGCTCCTCCAGTAGCGGTTGGAATTGGTAAGGGATTTATAGTCACAGTGGTAATGGCAGTAGCTGTGCATCCATTCAAAAATGTGACCTTTGCAATATAATTACCCTGATTTAAAAGAGAAGCATTAGACAAAACAGGATTTCTAATCGTACTTGTAAATGAATTGGGACCTGTCCACAAATATGAATTTGCGGTACTAACCGTCAAATTTATTCCACCACCAATACAAACTGAATTTACCGATATTGTTGGTAATCCATTGATTACCAAAGAAGTAGTTGCGGATGCAGTACAGTTATTGGCATTTCTTACAACTACACTATAAACTCCTTGGTTAGATGTTGTTGCATTTGGAATTACAGGATTTTGTGAAGTACTGGTAAAAGAACTCGGTCCAGTCCACGAATAAGTTCCCCCACCAGAAGAAGACAAATTGATGTTGCCACTAACACAAGTTACTGCTACACTTGCAGTTGCAGTAGGTATTGAACTCACAATAACAGCAGCTGTTGCAACCGCAGAACAATTATTTATATCTTTTGCTACAACACTATAAACACCCTGATTCACTATGGTTGAATTAGCAATTATAGGATTTTGCAAATTGCTTGCAAAAGCATTTGGTCCCGACCAAGAATAAGTAACACCGCCCGATGATGTTAAATTAATGCCAGCACCAATACAAACTGTTGCTCCAGTTGCAGATGGAGTAGGATTAGCATTTACGGTGAATGCAGTTGTAGCATTGCTGGTAATCAGAGGTGAAGAAGAAACGATTCTTACTTTGTATCCTGTCCCTACAATGGTAGATAATGGTATCGTTACGTTTATAGGACTGATACTACCTGAACCGATAACAACTGGAGTCGTAAAACTTCCAGAACTATTCGATAATTGAACTGAATAAGTGTTTCCTGCATCAAAAGTACCAGTTGTGGTAAATGAGATTGAGGTAGTTTCGCCCTTACAAAAACTTGCAAAACCTAAATTATTAGCCACAATATTTGGTGCAACAACATTTGCCCACCAAGTTCCCCAACGGTCAAAACCTCCTGTTGCAGTAGTTGCATATTCTTGTAAAGTCCAAAAATCACGGTCATTAGTTGGGTCAACTTGTGTAGAAGTGTAATCTCCCCAACGATTTGTCGACCCACCAAAAGATTTATAATAAGGAGCAGTTCCTGCCTTGTAGGTAACATCCGTCCGCATGGTATTGAGCGTTTCGGTAGAATATCTGATTGCATAATTAGCGGAGGCATACTGAGTTTTGCTAAATTTTGAAAAACCTAACATTACATCATTTCTACTATTTACTGCAATACTTGGAAAGCAATAAGTTGGAGCATTTGTACCCGTTCCCCCATCAATAGTGCCAAATTGAATTACAGAGCCAGTATTACTTGTAGAAGTAGGGTTAATTTGCCACCATTGCACAATACTCCGATTAGCAGACGTTACTGGTAAATACGCAGAATGTGTTGCCCAAAGAAATCCATTTCTATAAACTACTTGTTGCATTCGGCTGTCGTTTGCTTCAATAGTATTTGTTGACCCTAATTGAAGATTCTGAGCAGCAGTTGGGTCATCAGAATAGGCTGTACCCGTAGGTCTCAATGTTTTTAATGTCAAAGTTGGTGAGGTCGGTGGCACACCAGTAATTTCCCATAATGCTATTTGTCCTGCGGCGGCATTCCATTCTTCTAATAAATAAACAGAAGTCAATGAATTGTCATAAGTTATGGCAGGCGTTAGTGTAAATGCCTGTGTTGATGGACTATTGATTGCAAAAGAAGATGGTGTAGTTGCCGAAGCATAAACATTAGCTTTATTCACCACAAAAGTTCTCGTTCCTTGAAAAGCCCCAGATGGAGTTGCACTGGTTAGATTAAAAATATTTCCACTCACCACAATCCAATCCTTATTGAAACCTATACTTGGGTAATCAAACCAAACAGTTGAAGTTGCCGTGTTGATGGGAAAATTATATCGTTTCCAAGTACCAGTAGGGTCATTTGAAGTAGAAACTGCAATTTGAAGAGCCGATGTTGACAAATCGCCATTAAGGCAAGCTGTGAAAATCCAGCGATTGTTGAAGGGGTCATATAAAATTTTTGGGTCAAAACAATCTGTACTACCCGTAAATGTTGACAAACTAACTTTTGAGAGTTGTGTACCAGTTCTATCCTGAATTTTTACCTCTGTATTTAAGGTTGTCATTACATGGCTTGGTCCAACCGCTCCATTTACGTCTGGAGGAATACTGGTATTTGGGTCGGCTAAACCTAAAAAATTGATATTGGGATTTGGCGAAGGTGCTAAAGCGGCTGGAGCAAGAAATTCGGAAGGAGATAACGGTGGCTCAGAGCCAGCTTCAACAGGAAATTTTGCCCGTGGACGTTTATCGTGTTTCCGTCGTCTCATCGGTGTGGACTCTGGCAAAAGCCCAGCCGCTTGCAATTTTTCTATTGTCTTGAAATCAAAAGTTGTAACGGTTGGCGGTAAGGCTTCTTCTGTTGTTTGAGCATTTGCATGAAATGAAAATCCAATGAATGCTAACAACAACAATAGTGAAGTTAAGTAAGTGTGTTTCATGATTCTGATATTTTAAATTCTAAAATCAAATATAAAAAAACACCTTTAAAATTCGCATTTAATCGAGATTAAATGCAGAAAAATTGACTATTTGGTAATGAAGGCTCTTTACAAATCAAAATCATAGGTTTAATTTTCTCTTAAATCTTTCACCAAATTAATTATCTGATTTGTAAACTTATTGATTTCAAAATTTTGTGGGTCGTCATGAGCATCTTTAATAGATTCGTCAATATTCGCATGAAAAGCAGGAACTAACCACTCCCCTTTTCTCAGGCTTGAACAAACGTACAAAAGTGCTAATTTTTGATATTGTAAATCTGTAAATCCAGGGACAGGAGCAACAGGTGCATTACCCTCATTACCAGGAGGATACATTCTGGGTTGGACCATTTCAATATGCAAAAACAAACCTTTCGATACTGTTCCTAAAATTTTTGATTCAAATTTTGTCGCCCGCCAAGGCTCTGAGAAATTAGTTACTGTTTTTGTTTTACCAGTTCGTGTCAAATAAATATGAGCTACCTTTTCACGCCAAGTGTCGGGATTATTTCTATTCCAAGTACTATCATTGATATTGTTCGGAAATTTATCTTTGTAAGTCGGCGAACTCACATCATGAATGACAAAATATCTTGCAAAAATCTTCTGCCCTTCATGAATCACGAACGAAATCGAACTATCTAAACTACCCCCTAAATCAACTTCGCTGATTTGATTTTTTTGTAAATAGCCCCGCAATTGCTTCTTTGTAAAACTCAAATCTGCAAGCAAAATTTTGATAAAGTTCGTATCAAGTTGTGCTTCTTTTTCAGTAATATTTCCCCAAATTTCTACTTTTCTTAACAGTTTTTTTGCTTGGACAGCTTTATCTCCAGTGTATTCCATCTTTGTTCTATCAAACAATTCGGACGGAGCTTGAGCAAAAATGATAAAACTATTGAGCATGATAATTGAGAAAATAAGACCAATTTCTTTCATATTAGTATTTTTATTATTGAAACTGTTTGCAAATTCAATTTACTTTCACAACAATTCTACTTTGATTATATCCTGAAATTACGCCAAGTCCATTTTTAATATTAGTGTAGGTCAGAATTGGTTCTGCAAAAGGATTTCCGTTGGCTTTTCTAATTTTATCTATCGCAGTATTGTAAAAATAGTATGCTTTGTCAGTATTAGCGACATAAATCTCAACGTAACGATCTGTTGGAGTGATAGAACCAACATCTGAACCTTGTTGCTGAGGTCCTCCGCCTCCATTTGGTCCACCACCGCTCCCTCCGAAAGAATTAAAGTTATTGTACGACCTTAAATCAAAGCCTTGGGCAACTATTGTTTTGTTTTCTTGACCTTTATCTGCAAAATACTCATATTTCGTTGTCCAATTCACCCGAAGTTTAGTTGCTCCTGACGCATCTTTGTAAGTCCCTTTCTGATAAAAAAACTGTCCAACACAATAAAAATTTTCATCATTGGGAATATCTTTAAAACGTACTTCAATACTCGGAAATGTTGCTGGTCCATTCTTTCTGGTATTAGTAACAATTGATTGAGTTGATGAAATATCTTTTTCTGGGACGACCTTTGTAGGAATCAGACATGAGCCTTCAACGGAATCGAAATTCGGAGCTGAAACTTTTAAAGTATAAGTCTTACCCGCAGTAACAGGGAGGTTCTTTGCAGATAAAAAGTATCTTGTTCTGGTCGTAAAAATATATTCTCCGTCGGCATTATAAGAAGAAGGTAATTGTAAAGAAGTATAAGGAATTTTTACTGTTTTCTGTCCATCAGAAAGTAAAACCGTAGCATCAGGAATATTCGGATACCTTTCTGGACCTTCTTGAATTACACCAATTACAGGTTCAGTTCGGGTAACCGAAACCTCCAGTAATGTATCTTGCGGTGAAAGAAAACATTGAATTACCAATCTGTCTTTGTAGGGTATTTCAATATCTGTTACTAAACTTTTACACGCACCAAGTGAAATGGTTAAGGTAAAAATTGAGAAAATAATTGATTTTTTCATGATATTTTTAGCTCTAAAATCGAATAAAAATAGAATTTTTCGATTGAAATGAGTCAATTTAAAATTTAAAACTATAAGAAACAGAAGGCAATAATGTAAAAATTGAGTATTGACTTAAAGTTTTGGTTGAAATCCCAGTTTTGGGGTCGTATTGACTTCTGATGTCATAAAAATAAGGATTCCTTCTGTTGTAAAGATTGTAAACGCTAATTTCCCAAGTGCGTTCATGTCTTTTCATTTTTTTTGTAAACTGAACACTTGCATCCAAACGGTGATACGCTGCTGCTCGGAAGCCATTTCTTTCACCATAATCAGGTAATTCTCTGAATTCGCCTCGGTAATTTAATCCTGCTACGCCAGCTTGGTCAACTCCAGCAATTTTATAACCAGAACGATAGGTTGCATCTGGTAGAGTAATGGCATTTCCTGTACCATAAACCCAAGTACCTGAGAATGTAATATTGGGTTTAAAATGATAAATTGCTACCACAGAAGCATCGTGTCTTCTATCGTATTTTGCCCAAAATTTATTCCCAAAATTCAATTCATCAAACTGATGTTGAATCCACGAAAGCGTATAACCTACCCAACCAGTTAGTTTTCCTGATTTTTTCTGAATTAAAAACTCTCCGCCATACGCCCAGCCTTGCCCAGGCGTAACTTTCTCTTCAAACGGAACAACATTAACTTGACTTCTTGCTAAACCTTGTGGACCATCAATCGAAAGCGTTGCAAATGTGCTTCCCTCTTTATAGGCGATAATATTATCCATTTTTTTGTAATAACCTTCCAACGTAACGGTTAAACCTTTGTCTGTCAAATCTTTAGCAATTCCTGCGGCGTATTGAACAGACCTTTGAGGTTTAACCAAGCCCGTTGAAGGAACCCATAAATCAGTTGGTAAACCTGCCCCAGAATTTGAAAGTAAATGGATATATTGGTTCATGATTGCATAAGACGCCTTCAATGCTATGTCTTTAGGCAATGTCCAAGCAATCGACAAACGTGGTTCTGGATTTTGATAAGAAGCAGTATTTGAAGTAAAAGAGGTATATCTTAAACCTAAATTTACCCGTAGATTTGAAATGGGTTTGTAGGTATCTTCAATGTAAACGCCAGATTCAACTGCATCAATTATATCTGATGCTTCTCTGATTGTGTTGAGAGAACTATCCGCTAAAACCAATGCTGATGGAATGAATCTGTGTGCAGTAACTTGTCCGCCAACTTTAATACTGTGTTGCGAACTTGGAAAAAAATCAAAGTCAACTTTAACGCCTAAATCTCTGATACTACTACTATAAAGCAAGTTATAAATTGAAGCATTAGTAGAAATTGTTGCAGACTTATTTTCAATCGAAGTTCCGAAATCATAAGAACTATAAATCATAGAAACATTCGAGAAAAGTTTTTCGCTAAATATGTGGTTCCACCGAAGCGTTCCCGTAGCATTTCCCCAATTCAAACCTGCATTATTGGTACGATTTCCTTGCGTGTCAACAATCAAACCTCTATCTCGTCCGAAATATCCCGATAAAAATAAACGGTTAGTATTATTAAAATCATAATTTACTTTTGCGTTTAAATCATAGAAATAATAGATACTTCCTTTGTTCTGAGCAGGAATAAATAACGAAGCAGGAATATCGGCATAAGTACGGCGACCAGAGACAAGAAATGATGATTTATGATTTTTTGAAATTGGACTTTGCACGACTAACCTACTGGAAATCAGACCAATACCTCCTTCAACTTGTAGTTTTTCCTTGTTACCATCTTTCATTTGCATTTCAATCACAGAAGATAATCTTCCGCCGTATCTTGCTGGAAAACCTCCTTTTGTCATTTCTACACTTTTTAGAGCGTCTCCATTAAAGACTGAGAAAAATCCGAATAAATGATAAGCATTATACACTGGAGCATCGTCCAGAATAAGGAGATTTTGGTCTGCTCCTCCCCCACGCACGTAGATTCCGACATTTCCTTCTGAACCTTTTTGTACACCTGGCATGAGTTGCAAAACCTTCAAGACATCTTTTTCGCCCATGAATGCAGGAATCTCTTTGATTTGCTGAACAGGAATTGAGACTTGGCTCATCTGGACATTCTCAGAAACCTTCTGTTGCTGTGGAGCATCTGCTACTATCCTAACTTCATCTAATTCACGGTTTTCGGGAGAAAGTTCGATATTTTGCTTTTTGTTTTTTTCAGAAAAAGTTTTAATCACTTGTCTGTAACCTACAAAACTAAAAATAACCGTTACTTCAGTATTTTCTGAAAAGGTAAGGGAGTAAAAGCCGTAATTGTTAGTCTGAGTACCAACTTTCTGCCCTTTTACAAAGACACTAACGCCTGGTAATAGTTCACCGCTACCACTTTCTTTTACTGTACCACTAATGGTAAATTTTGTATTTTGTCCGTAAGAATTAGTGATTAAAAAAATAGAGAGAAATAAAAGGAGAAGTTTTTTCATTTTTGAAAATTTATTGAAAAATTGATTATCCTTAAATTATACGAATTTATTTTTGAAAGGGTTTGGTATCTAATCTACAAATATTAAAATAATAACCTTGAAGATTTGATGGTGCAGATTGAGAAAAGCACCTGAAAAATGAAAGAAAGAGGAAAGCTACAATGAGTTTTTTCATAGATTTAAAAAATCAAAAATAATATCTAAACCCAATAAAACAAAAA
>JAAFJL010000114.1 GCA_013298865.1 Cytophagales bacterium
CACGAAAAAATTCTCTTTCGTACAAGTTCCTTCATACAATAATTGTTCTGGGATTAGCTCGTATTTCAACATCGGGAAACGATGTCCTTCTGGCAAAGAATGGCAATAAATAGGCGAGAAAGCAATACAAAAAGTCATTTTTCAGACGTAACTTTAATCGTATCTGAATCTAATCTGGTTTGGTTAATAGGATAAACTTCTTTCAGATACAAAAACAAAAAAGAAAAAGAAATAATCAGTAAAATTATTCCGACTAATGAAGATGAAAACTCTATTCCATCTTTTCCAAGTTTAAATGTAGTTGACGTATCATTGTGACCTTTAAATAAGTGATACATTGACGCTATAAAACTAATAAAGATTGATACAAAGGTCATCCAAAAAAGAAATTTAGAAGTCCAAAATTGAAATTCGTAAACATTTTTTCTATGTTCTACACTCCCTTTATAATAATTATATAATGCGATTTCGTAACCATTTTTCGAATTCATAATTTGCACAACCCCTGAAGAATCTTTTTTATGAATCTCTTGGAATCCTTTTTCAATGTTGTTGAGGGACGAGCTTGCTTCAGGAACTTGTTTGTTTCTTGCATTAAGATTATTTTGACTTGATAAACCAAAAATTGTGATAAATAGTAAAATTATCATTTTTCGCATTTTAAAATAAATTTAATTTTTAATAAAACATGATAAAGCGTAACGCCTAAAGTTGCAAATATTATCCTTTCTTTTCAAATATTTATCATCAATTTTCTTATAATCATCAAACTTTATTTTCTTCTCGTGTATTAAAAAAATTTTGATTTTTTCTAAATATTCATTTGCACATTCAACTGAACATTTTGGACAATAAAATCCAGGTAAAGGGTCTAAATCTATTCTTGTAGCAAAATTTTTAACAATTTTTTTATATTTTAAAAACGGGTATTTGTAAAGACTATCCACTAACCCATAATTAGAGATAAAATCCATATCGAAATATAACGTATTATCTTGATAATCTTTTAAGAAAATAAAATTCTCAACATTAATATTTCTCCCAAGGCTATCTAATTTAAATATATTGTTAATCTCAGATAACTCTTTCTCAAAATGGACGATATTGAACATATTTTTTTCATATTTAGAAACAAAAGATTCTAATTTCTCTAAAGATTTATTTTGAGAATAAGAATCAATGCTGAAACTAAAAATTATAAATATAGTTAAAGTGATTCCTTTTCTATTTATCATTTTCGTAAGATTGTAAAAACTGATCATAAAATTTTGAATTTCTAAAATTCTCTAAATCATTTTCTGTACTAATTTGGTTTATTAATTTCGCTCTCTCTTTTGTATAATATTTAACTGATTTTAATAAATTTTCTTTGCAATATTTATTTATATTGAGTAAACTATTTAAACAAGCAATATTGAAATAACAATCCGACTTATTACTGCCGTCATCTGTAAAAATTAGTGCTTTTTCGTAGTAATCTAAAGCATTTTCAAGATAGTTTTTTTTAACAGAATCCAATTGATTAATTGAAGCAATTGTGTAATAATATTGACCCAATATATTCCAATAATTAGGATTTTTACAATATACATTTTCTTTGACTAATATTTCCTTTGTTCTAAGATGAAGTATTTTTAGTTTTTTTAGGGAAAGTGCAAAGTTTTTCCACGCTAAATCTGATTTTGGGTTTAAACTTATTGCTTTTTCATAATAATAGGACGCAGAATCATAAGACTTCGAGTTAAAATATGTGTTACCTAAACCAACATATATTCTGGAATCCATCATACCATCAGGAGTGTTTAGTAAACGGAGATATTTTTCTTTGACATTAATAGAACCAGAATTATTTAATTTCTCATAAATTAATGCCTCTGTATATCTATTATGATGGTCATTTGTAACTTGTAAAGCTAAGTCAATATATTTTTTTGCTGAATCAGCTTCCTTTATTTTTGAATAAAACAAAGCCAAATTTACATACGGAGAGTCATATTTTTTACAACTATAAGAAATAGCTTTTTGATATAAGTGTATAATAGTATCAATATGTATATTATTACTTTCATCTTCTTTTAAAATTGCCAAACCATTATATGCAACAGGATTGGTTATATCATAATAATGAAGTTCTTCAAGGCAACTTTTAGCTTTATTTTTATCGCAATTTTTTAAATGCAGTTTTGACAAAAGGTTAAAGGTATATTTTGCAATCCTTTTTTGATTTGGTTTTTCCAATAATTGAATAGCAGAATTAATAATTTCGTAGTTATCATTTTCATCGTTATTTTTAATATTTTTCAAATTTACTAAAACCCCTAAAAAATCTTTTAAAGCCAATAACTCTTCATTTTTGTATGTTGAATCAAATTCAAAAATCGTGTTTATATCATTTCTATATTGAAATGCTTTTTGAATAGAATTTGGGCTTACTATGTCACCATTAGATTCTTTTTGATTTCTCCACTCGGTTTCTAAGGAATTTAGAAAAACTTGCCATCTTGACTGTTCGCAAGAAATAATCTTAAAGCGTAGAAAAATAGATTCATCTTTACAATGGTCAAAGTTAAACTTATTATAATAATCAATTTTTTTATTTAATGGTATAATTTTACTGAGAAGTTTCAATTCATTAAATTCACGTGGGAACGTAAAATTAGTTGGGTCAAAATACTTGGTGTCAATAAATGAACTGTTTTGAAATGAAGAATCTGAGATTATTTTTATAGGGATAAGAGTATAAATAAGGCTATCGGAGCTAATAACTTTAGGTGTCTGTCTTATATTAATAAGATTTTTATGCATTGAATTAAATCTACATAGTAATCGTTCCTGTAAGTCTATCAATTTTATATTTTGTATATTGTTTTCATTACAAACATCCATTGGTTTTTTGGTAAAAGATTCAATTAGACTATGAGTAAAAAGACCTGCACCATCAGAATTTCGACCATTAATTTTATGACTAATTTGTGTAGACTCTATAGATTGTTGGTTTTCACCAGCAGATAAAACCCACATTATTGTATTTTTTTGCGAATTTGCATATTTGGTTATTTCAGCAACATCCTCTGCATTACAAACATCCAAAAAAACGAAGAAATTTGCCCCTCTTTTCAGAACAAATTCCCTTTGATAATCTTCAAAAAAAATTTTTTGGATGGTATTAGTATGATTTATTGGGTCAGCATTATTTAATAAAAGTTGAAAATCAGAATCTTGTGATTTGTTAGAAATATATGAATCTCGTTGGTTAGTAGTACTGTGTCCAGCAAAATATAGAAAAAAATTATCTCCTCTTTTAATGTTAGCATGTACATTTTTCATAAAATATGCTAACCGGTCATACATTGCAGAAGTATCAGCTAATAGTAAGACATTAAAATTTGACTTTTCTAATAAGACTGAAAATGCTCTTGCATCATCATCGGCAAAGTTCAATACAGGTTCATTTTTTCCATTAACCCCAATCACAACCGCATAATTTTTAGGATTGTTTTTTTGGCAGAATGATAAAGATGAAGCAAGTATAATTATCAGAACAACTGTAAAATTATGTAACATAAAAAATTTTATTATTTTTGTACTTAATTTAAAAGCAATTTATCAAAATGAAAAAAATCATTTGTTTTTTAATTTTCTTAACATCAAATTCTTGTAAAGAAGACATTGTCAATGTAGATAACAAAATAGACTTAACACATTTAAAAATACCTTCTTTCGAAAAGTCGACAATTCAATCTGATGAATTTTTTACATTAATCACTACTTTAGATAATATTGAAAAAGATAATAGTGGCAGCTTTAAACAAGGAATTACATTTAAATATAGACCTAATGAGCTTTCTGCTTGGCGTACAGTATCAATAAAAGATACTACAGGGAAATCTGTTAATCAATTAATAACTAATTGGAACTCTATTGAAGGAAAAAAAAATTTTACTATTAAAAGAAAATTTGGATTTGTAGAAAATGGGCAATATCAAGGAAGTTCATCAGCAGATATTGAAAATACAATAATTGAAACAAAAGAAGATAATAATACCGCAGATTCTGAAAAAGGTATCCGAAAATTAAGATTAAATAATGAATTAAAATATTTGAATATTATTGTCATTAATGGTTTACCTTCAAGTACTGATAATGAAATATATGTAAAATATTTTGGTTCTATAAACTACAGGTAATTTAATTTAGTTTGTATTTGACTATCCAGCCTTTAACACTTTCATTTTTTTTTGAAAAACCAACTGCATATAACTCATTATTGAAAATATCAAAACTTCTAATTCCTTGAGAATAGCCGTCTTTTCCAATAATTTCCTTCATAATTAATTTTCCGTCATCTGAAAGTTTAACAATAAAGCTTTTTGTTAAGTCACTGTCATTATGTCCACTTATTATAATTTCATTATTGTAAAGTTTTAGACATGTAATAAAACTTTCGAACCCTATTTCAATCACTTTTTCACTCAACAGATTTCCATTTGTATCATAAATAGCCAAAAAAGGTTGTATTAAAGCATTTTTATCATTCCTTCTCCAGCCTCCAACAAAATAGCCTTTGGGTGAAACTGCCGTATTTGAGCCATCAACATAGGTAGTGGTTGAACTGTTTGTTATTGATTTATTATAATCAACTAAATCTTTAATTAATATAACATTTAGATTTAAATCTAAATTAATTAATTTGAGATTAGAAATGGATTCACAAAAAATAGAAATTCTATTATTATAAACTTGTAGGCTATTAATAGTTCCTATTTGATTTATTTCAATAAGTTTAATTTTATTGATTGTTACGATATTATTTAAATCAACTTCAATTTCCATTAGAGCTTGGGTAATTTTAGGTAAAGTTCCAACCCCAAGATATACAGTAAAATCTGTTAAAGTATACCCTGCTATTACAAATTTAACACTTGAATTAGTGTTTCCGATTTTTTGAGAAAGTGTAGGTATAAAAATTGGTTTAGAAAATTCTTTTTGATTCAAGAAGTTGCCCTTGGAGTCTATTATGAAAACTGAACCTTTCGGTAAGTTATTAAGTTTATCAACATTTCCACCAAAAAATAATGATGAACCATCTATATTTTGATTAAATTTTAGTGGAATTGTGTTTTTTATTGTGATGATTGCAGGATAGTTCCACTTGCTTGTAAAATCCCCTCCAAAAAGCCATGCGTAACTTTCATCAAAACGACCAATATCAATATTACTTACTCCAATCCCTTTTTCATAAGAAGCATAAAAGACTTCACCATTTTCGTTTGAAGTTACTCCATTTATCAAAAGTCTGCCATTATAGTCTAAAGATATTCTTTCAAATATAGTTTGCTTAAACCCTCTTTCTACATATTCAAAATCAACCTCTGGAGACAAAGATATCTTCTCTTTACATGAAAATGTAAAAAATAAAAATAGAAAAGAAAATTGGAAAGAAAAAGTAAAATTCAAAATCGTAATTAAAAGACTATTTTTTTTCATAAACCGTATAATTTCATTCAAAACTCATTCATTAAATTTAAAGCATCGCTCTATCCAAATGTACGTAACCACCATCCACGTGGATGAGTTGCCCTGTGGTATGGCTTGATTTCGGAGACATCAAGAACACAACCATATTGGCAATTTCTTCTGAGGTAGTCATCCGTTTTTGGAATGGGATTTTATCTGTAATTTTTTCTAAAGTTTCTTCTGGATTGGGTAAAGTTTTAATCCATTTTTCGTACAAAGGTGTCCAACATTCTGCTACAATTAGTGCATTTACTCTGATGCCATATTTGATTAATTCAACTGCCCATTCACGAGTGAGAGCATTACGTCCACCATTAGCTGCCGCATACGCAGATGTGCCTCCCTGACCTGTTTCGGCAGTTTTTGAGCCAATATTCAAGATTGAGCCTTTCGATAATTTTAAATATGGTAAAGCATACTTCGCCATTAAAAAATAATGCACTAAATTTTTGTGCAAAGAAGCCATGAAATCTTCATAAGAACCACTTTCAAGCCCTACTCCATCATTAACGCCTGCATTATTTACCAAGCCATCAATTCTACCAAAATAGGCAACTATTTCTCCTATAACCTTCTCACATTCAGAGGGTTGAGTCAATTCTGCCACAAAAGAAAACGCTTGTCCGCCCGTAGCATGAATTTTTTCAATGAGTTTCAAATTATCGGCTTCGTTTCTACCCACAATCGCAACCATTGCTCCTTCTGTTGCCAAAACTTGCGAGATTCCCTCTCCTATTCCTTTTGCCCCACCTGTAACGATGATTACTTTTTCTTTAAGACCTAAATTCATTTTTGAAGATTTATAACTGATAAAAATTCTGAGCATTTAAGCCCATAACTTTTGTTTGTTCGTTGATAGATAATTTTGAAATATAATTTTTTACAATACTTAATTGCTCTTCGTATTTTGCAGCTAACAAACACACGGGCCAATCTGAACCATACATAATTCTATTTGTTCCGAATGCTCCAAAAACTGTGTCTAAATAATTATTGAAATCTGTTGGTTGCCAATGTTTCCAATCTGCTTCTGTGACCATTCCTGAGACTTTACAAAACACATTTTCATGAAAAGCTAACTTTTTGATATTGATTTTCCACTCATTAATTTCTGAATCTTTAATGTTGGGTTTTGCAATATGATCTAATACAAACTTCTGATTTGGAAACAACTTTACCAAATGATTGGCTTGCTCTAATTGATGATGATAAATCAGAATATCGTAAGTAAAATCGCAGGATTCAAGTGCTGTTATGCCTTTTTTAAATGCTGGTCTCAACATAAAATCAGGGTCATTTTCTCCTTGAACTACATGGCGGAAACCCTTAATTTTTTCAAACTGTGAAAACTCGTCTAACCTATCAAAAACATTCCCAGCCTGTAAGTCTATCCAACCAACAACACCCGCAATGAAATCATATTTTTCGGCAAGTCCCAGTAAAAAGTAAGTTTCCTCCTCTGATTGGTCTGCCTGCACTGCCACGCAGGCATCAATATTATTTTCTGCTAAGATTGGTCGTAAATCTTCTGGTAAGAAATCTTGTTGGATTACCTTCATTTCATCAGTAATCCAACTATCTCTAACAGCATCAAATTTCCAAAAATGTTGATGAGAATCGACTTTCATTTGTGATAATATTCAAAAATAAAACCTTTAGAATTCATTAGTAACGGGAATAAAATAATATCATCCATTAATACGAAACGGAACGCCGCCCGATTCTTTTTGTTCCATTCGAGGCTCTAAAACCGCAGTTTAGTATCCATAGTGGAACTACGCTAAATGAGAATTTTATAGCCGAAGAAAGGGGCAAAAAGAATGTGTAGTAATGGGTGAGATTGTTTAATTCCCGTTACTTATACTCTATTTTCCTTGCAAAGACGTTTCTTGAAACGTCTCTACCGTACTAATTCATAAAAACGGCATTCCCAAATAGTAATTTTCCATTTTGCCAGAAACCTCTGAACAATGGATTGCAAACTAAATAAATCACTTGCCCTTTGCCTAATTCTTGCGTTCCAAAGATAAGTGAGTTCTTGAGTTTTTCCTGTGCGTTCTTACCTGCAAAACCAGCAACTAAACCATTTTCTTTAATCGTACCGACATTCCAACCAGATTTAAGTGACTTATAATCAGATACTTCTAAGATTAATCCAAAGAAAGTCTTGTCATAACCAAATCCTAATGGATGAGAATTATCCATGGAAATTTTGTAAATACTTCCTGGAGTATCCTCAGAAATGGCTTCTCTTTCTCTATCTTCAAAGCGAGTAATATTTTCCTTTTTCTCGTCTTTCTTTTCTTCCTTATGGGTAATATCGAAATCTGTTTTACCAGAAAAATACTCAACTGCACCTTGCATTAATATTAATTTGCCTCCATTCTTTACAAAAGTCCTGATATTTTCTACACCTTTATCACCTAAAGTTTTACTAAAAGAGCCATTCGGAATAATTAAAGTATTGTAGTTTTTTAGTTCTACATTGTTGAAATATTCTGTGCCAAGAACAGTAACAGGATATTCAATTTGCTTATCGAAAAAGTGCCAAAGCTCTCCAAAATTGGTTGATGCAGTTCCTTCTCCTCCCAATATAGCAATCTTCGGGGCTTCGATATGAAAAATGCTTTCAGAGCCTAAATCTCCACCTTTCGAGACTAAACCACTCGTGATTGGTGTAAGGCTCACCTGTAATTTCTGTGCTGTTTCCTTTACAATTTCATCAAATTTTACCCCTAATTTTTCATTCCCAGTGCGTGTAATCACCAATGTACCAGGATGATAGGTCTGATTTTCAATGTCAAATGATTTTTCAGTACTTCTTACTTTAATGCCTTTTTTCAATAAAGCAGACAAAAATTTCACATCTGTAAAACTTCCCCAACGAACCAAATAAGCATAAGGTTTATCAATTGTTGTAACCGTTTGATTTACGACAGCCTTTGCAACTGGATTAATTCTATCTTTTACTCCGAAAGCATTCAAACCATAAGCGTAGGGAAGCGACCAAGCCGTAATATCGTAAGTAGCAGAGTCTTCCAACATAGATTTTGGTTCTAATAAAATCCGTAATAATGTAGAACGAGGTTGATACATATTCACAACTACATCTTCTGCTTCAATCTTGAACCCAACATTTTTTTCATCTAAAAAACTATATCCATTTGCCAACATTTCTTTGCCAGCTACGCCATAATTAAAACTATTTTTATCAAGATATTCTGTAAATAACCTCAATTTACTTTCATTCCCTTTTGACTTGAAAACATACGATTTGTAAGGTGACGAAGGATTATTCTTTGCTTTATCGAAAAATTTCACAAATTCAGTTGTGATTTTATCTGCATTTTCTGTCGCAGCTTCCATTGTTCCCCAACTTGTTGAGACATGGTGGCTAACCCTTTGTTTCAAAGTCAAGGTATCTCCATCGCTCAGTTTCATTGCCAAGCCTGCACGAATTCCGCCTTGTTCGTAAGTCATGCCAATTGCCCCATTATATGTTGGATAAGTATCACCGTAACTTGGATAAAATAAATCAAAACGCTCTTTAGTTACGTACAACCAGTTATTGGCATCAAATCTTTTTGCATTGTACTTTCCAATAGTTGTTTGAAAATCTTTTTGCCAAGTTGTAATTTCTTCGTGAAAAGGCTTCGATGCTGGTGCAAAATAGTATGGTGAATTATAACCTTGTTCATGAAAATCTACGTGAATATGTGGCATCCATTGGTTGTACAAAGGAATTCTCTGTTGAGATTCTACCTGTACTTGCCAAGCCCAATCACGGTTCAAATCGAAACAATAGTGATTATATCTTCCTTGTGGCCAAGGCTCATAATGCTCTGTGGCTGAGGGGTTTGCATCAGGAATACCCCCTAATTTTTGATTATACCAATTTACGTATCGGTCACGTCCGTCGGGGTTAATACAAGGGTCGAGAATGACAATGCAGTTGGAAAGTACCTGTTTAGAAAGTGCATTTTTACTGTCAATTAAATCATATAATACTTGCAAGGAAGCCTCAGAGGATGTGGGTTCATTTCCATGTACATTATAACTTAACCAAACGATGGCAGGTTGTTTTCCTGTTGCTTGACCAGCCAAAACTCCAATAGATTTGAGGTTATTCTGACGAATATCATCGATTTGAGTCATTTTCTCCTCAGAACCAATCACTGCAATCATTAACGGGCGACCTTCATTAGTTTGTCCGTAAGGAATCAGTTTTACTTGTTTAGGATTTTGTCTTGCAACATATTCAAAATAAGAGATTACTTGATGATGTCTCGAAAACTTTGATCCTAATTCATAACCCAGAAATTCTTTGGGAGATTGAGTCTGAGAAAAAGATAAAAAAGAAGTAGTCAGAATGCTGATAATCAGTAGGGTTAGCCTCATTGGGATTATGTAAGTTGATGATTAAAATTGATTTTTGGTAAAATTAGGTGTAAATCTGAAAGAAAAAAATTGTTTTAGAATTTGAATAAGAACTTTTTTGAACTACTTTTGCACTCCCCCAAATTGGTCAGTTCGTCTAGGGGTTAGGACACGTCCCTTTCACGGATGAAACACGGGTTCGATTCCCGTACCGACTACAGCAAGCCTCACAATCGTGAGGCTTTTTTGTTTTCAAACAAATCATATTCGCAAAAAAATAATTTACCTTTTTGTGATAAATCCCTACACATTTACAAAATCAAACTATTAACTTGCATTCATCCGAGAAAAATTATAAACTTTCAACCAATTCAAGATGACAAGACACTGTCTCACGCTCGACCTAAAAGATGACGAAAAACTTATTGCGGAATATGAACAATATCACCTAAAAATTTGGGATGAAATTGAAAAAAGTATCTTTGATTCTGGTATTGAAAAAATGGAAATTTATCGATTAGGAACAAGGATGTTTATGATAATGGAAGTGAATGATTCTTTTGATTTTACAAAAAAAAATGCTGCCGATTTATCAAACCCGAAAGTTCAAGAATGGGAAAAATTGATGTGGAAATTTCAACAACCATTACCCCAAGCCAAAAATGGAGAAAAATGGCTATTAATGGATAAAATTTTTGACTTATAGAATAGACTTCCTGCGAAAGTATTTTAAGTCGAAAAACCGTATCTTTTCGGCTACAAATCAGGTAAATTTTTCAACCGTAGCTCTGCTATGCTTTCAAAATTTTCCTAATTTTCGCTCGAAAATATACAATTTTTCAATCACAAAATACTTTCGCAGGAAGTCTAATACCCAATAAATAAAAAAACATTTCATGAAAAACAAATACCTAATCCCTTTTATTCTTGTTACAGTCTTATTTTTCTTGTGGGGATTTGCCCATAATTTGAATCCAATCCTGATTCCACACCTCAAAAAAGCCTGCGAACTCACTGATTTTCAGTCTGCTTTAATTGATAGCTCATTTTTTGTAGCCTATTTCGTAATGGCTATTCCTGCTGGTATAGTCATGAAAAAATACGGATATAAAAACGGTATAATCATCGGGCTTCTCCTTTTTGCAGCAGGTGCATTTTTATTCATTCCATCTGCAAATACCAGAGTTTATAGTTTTTTCTTGGCTTCGCTCTTTATCATTGCAAGTGGTCTAACGTTCTTAGAAACAGCCGCAAATCCTTATATCACTGTTTTGGGTGATGCGGAAGGTGCTTCACAAAGACTTAATTTAGCCCAATCTTTCAATGGTTTAGCCGCTACAATTGCTCCAAAAATTGGTGGAATTTTTATCTTATCGGGAGTAACAATCAATGAAGCGACAAAATCAACCATGTCTGTTTCAGAAATCAATAGTTTACTTGACCAAGAGGCTTCAACCGTTAAAATTCCATACCTAATAATTGGAATTGTAGTTTTATTGGTTGCCGTAATGCTCTATTTTAGTAATTTGCCAGAGGTAGAAGATAATGAACATAGCATTGATTTAGGTACAAAAAACGCTTCAATTACCAAGCATTCTCACTTAATTTGGGGCGTAATTGCTCAGTTTTTTTATGTTGGGGCTCAGGTCTGCGTATCCAGTTTTTTTATCAGATACTTACAACAGACTTCTGGTTTTAACGAAAAAGATGCAGCAAACTATCTTGCAATCGCACTTTTAGGCTTTATGGTTGGTCGTTTTGTAGGCACATTCTTAATGAAATATATTCAAGCTCAACACTTACTTACAATTTACGCAATCATCAATGTCATGCTACTAACTTTGGTAGTACTTTATGGTGGAATGTTCTCGTTGTATGCTTTAATTGGAGTTGAGTTTTTCATGTCAATTATGTTCCCAACAATTTTTGCTTTAAGTGTAAAATCTTTAGGTGCTGATACAAAATTGGGTTCATCATTAGTAATTATGTCAATTGTTGGAGGAGCAATTTTTCCACTAATTATGGGTAAAATATCTGACTCAAATGGGATACAAATTGCATATAGTGTACCATTGGTTTGCTTTTTTGTTGTATTTTATTTTGGTTGGAAAGGTTATAAAGTAAAGAATATAAACTAAATTTTATGTTTTCTTTAAAAGACAAAATCGCCATTATTACTGGTGGAGGAAGTGGAATTGGTAAAGCTATTTCTTTACTTTTTGCTAAACAAGGTGCAATTGTTCATATTTTGGAATTTAATGAAATTTCTGGACAAGACACTGTAAATCAGATACTTATTGAGGGTGGAAAGGCTCAATGCTATAGCTGTGACGTTTCAAGTCAAGCGAAAGTTAAAGCAGTTTTCGAGTTGATTGGAGAAGTTGACATCTTGGTAAATAATGCTGGAGTTGCTCATGTTGGTAATGTTGAAAATACCTCAGAATCAGATTTTGACAGAATTTTCAATGTAAATGTGAAAGGAATTTATAACTGTATTCATTCAGGAATTCCTATGATGAAAGCCAAAGGCAAAGGAGTTATTTTAAACATGGCTTCGGTAGCAGCTTCGGTTGGAATCGCTGACAGGTTTGCCTATTCTATGTCGAAAGGTGCATCATTAACTATGACGTTATCTGTGGCAAAAGATTATTTAAAAGACAATATCAGATGTAATTGCATTTCTCCCGCACGGGTACATACGCCATTTGTTGATGGTTTTCTGGAAAAGAATTATCCTGATAATATCGAAGAAATGTTTGCAAAACTATCTGCTACTCAACCAATTGGACGCATGGCAAAACCAGAAGAAATTGCTCATTTAGCCTTGTATTTATGTTCAGACGAAGCTGGTTTTATTACAGGAACGGACTACCCAATTGATGGTGGTTTTATTCGTTTAAATAATTAGTGAGATTTCGATGTCCGTTGATTGATTTTCGATGTTCGTTAAAAATAAACTTAAAAATTTTAAAAAATGAAATTAATACGATTTGGAGAAATTGGTAAAGAAAAAGCTGGGGTTATTATCAATGAAAAAATGTATGATGCTTCTGATTTTGGAGAAGATTATAATGAATCATTTTTTGAAAATGACGGCTTAGAACGATTTTCAAATTGGTT
Source organism: Cytophagales bacterium (assembly GCA_013298865.1). Taxonomy (GTDB): domain Bacteria; phylum Bacteroidota; class Bacteroidia; order Cytophagales; family Spirosomataceae; genus JAAFJL01. Next base: position 13,015 of record JAAFJL010000114.1, read on the forward strand.
AGCAAAAAATCAAGATGATTTAATTGAAATTCCAAAAGGTTCTCGCTTGGGTTCTTGTGTGGCAAGACCTTCTAAAATTGTTTGTATTGGACTAAATTTTGCAGATCATGCCAAGGAGTCTGGGGCAGATATTCCAAAAGAACCAATTATTTTCTTTAAGTCAACTACTTCGCTGTCGGGTCCAAATGATGATGTAATTATTCCTAAAAATTCGGTCAAAACAGACTGGGAAGTAGAATTGGCTTTTGTCATTGGCAAAAAAACTCAATACGTTGAAGAATCAGAGGCAATGGATTTTGTTGCTGGATATTGTTTACACAATGATGTTTCTGAAAGAGAATTTCAGTTAGAAAGAGGCGGAAATTGGAGTAAAGGAAAAGGCTGCGATACTTTTGCTCCGATGGGACCTTTTTTAATAACGAAAGATGAAATAGAAGACGTTGATAATCTTGAGATGTGGTTGGACGTAAACGGAAAGAGATTTCAAACGAGTAATACAAGCAATTTTATCTTCAAAATTCCAAAAATAGTTTCTTATTTGAGTCAATTTATGACATTATTACCTGGAGATATTATTTCTACAGGAACTCCACACGGAGTAGGTCTTGGTTTCAAACCACCAATTTATTTGAAAGAAGGAGATGTAATGACTTTGGGTGTTGAAGGTTTAGGAACTCAGAAACAAGTTGCTAAGAATTGGACAAGATAGTAATTGATAATTAAAAATGTAGAATTAAAAATTTGGTAATTATCAACTGCTCGCACCGATTGATTTGAAGTCGGTGCGGCAATTATTTTGTGATTGTTAACAATTATAAAAACAACTTCAATTTTTCAATAATATTTCCTTCATCCAATCCTGATTGTTTTTGGTGAAATTTTTGGTCACCATACGTTCCATCTGGATAGCCCTCCGCTCTCAGGCTGATGAATTTTTGCGGAGCAATTCCGTTCTCTAATAATTGTACACTCAATTGTTGAGCCATCCCCCCTACGCTTACGTGTTCTTCAACGAGTAAAAGATTTTTTGCTTTTCTTAAAATTGCGGTTCCTTCCTGATTCAATTCCAAAGGTAAAGTCAAAACTGTCAGGACATCGAATGAATCTGCCAGATTTGAGCTTTCTAAAGCTGAGATTACATTATTCGCAACAGGTCCTAACGCCACAATTGTACCTTTGGAATCTTGTGCCTGATGAATGTATTTTAACGAGGCAAATTGTCCAAAATCTTGTGCTAAGTTTTTCCCTGCTCCTAATCGCAAATATGCTGGGCGATTTCTACTAACTATCTCATTTAAAGAACCTTCGACTTCATTTGCAAACGCAGGAATCCAACATTTTACATTTTGAAGGCTACTCAAACCTGCCAAATCTTCAATAGCATGATGCGAACTCCCCATGATTCCATAGCCATATCCGCCGCCATTTCCGACTAAAAATACAGGTAAGTTGTGTAAACAAGCATCATTTCTGAACTGTTCCCAACAACGATAAACCACAAATGGTGCAATACTATAACAAAAAACCTTGAAACCTTTATACGCCAAACCAGCCGCCATGCCGACCATATTTTGTTCAGCAACTCCAGCATTAATGAATCTATTTCCTAATTTTTCTTGCAGATTTTCCAAAGCATTATAACCCAAATCTCCTGTGATAAAAATTATTTTTTCATCTTGAAGGGCTATTTTTTCTATGGCATCCGAAAATTCTCTTCTCATAACTTTAATTTTTTACTGTCATAAAAGCTAAGTTGGCAGTTCTTGCTATAATCAAGAATACCCCCATAAAACTCTCATCGAACATCGAAAAACGTCCCACTAAATTACTTCCTCTGCTGTTCTACTAATGCTCTAATTTCTTCTGATGTATTGTATTGCTTAATTCCTTTTCTAACTTTTCTTCTGATGAATTTTGGACGCTTTTTGGTTTCCTCAAAAATCTTGCTGATGTATTCGCCAATAAAACTGATTCCTAATAAGTTAATTCCACCAAAAAACATGACTAAAATTATTACTGTTGAAATACCAGAAGGTGTATTTGGATAGAAAACAAACTTAGCTAAAACTTGCCAAATAATTCCCAAAGCTGATGCACCTGTCATGATGAAACCAATGTAAGACATTAGCTCTAATGGAGCGAAACTGAATGAGAAAATAGCTTTTTTTGCCCACCAAATGTTCTTTGTCCAGTTATTTGTTGAAACACCGAACATTCGTTCAGGTCTTAAATAATCTACTCCTACTTGCTTAAAACCAACCCAAGCCCTCAAACCACGCAAAAACTGCTCTGTTTCTGGCAAATTAACTAACTCTTTTACAACCTTTCTATCAATCATAGAAAAATCTCCTGCATCTGCTGGAATATTGATATATGAGAGACGTTTGAAGAGCTTATAAAAAGATTTGTAGAAAAAGTGTACATGTGCAGGCATCTCACGCTTTACCCTAACCCCATAAACTACTTCAAAACCTTCACTCCATTTTTCATAAAATGAAGGAATTACTTCTGGCGGGTCTTGTAAATCCCCATCCATCAGCACGACGGCATCTCCAGTAGAAATTTCCATTCCTGACATAAACGCTGCCTGAGAACCAAAATTTCTTGAATGAGTTATCGAAATGACATTGGGGTCTTTTTCGCAAATAGTTTGAAGAACCTCCTCGGTATTGTCTGGTGAGCAATCGTTTACAAAAATAATTTCGTAGCGAACTTTAATTTCGTTAAATGTTTTCACCAATCGTTCGTACATATACGGTATTGCTTGGGCATCTTTATAACACGCAATAATTGCCGTTATGACAGGGTTTAGATAAGGGTTTTTAAAGGCAGGTAAAACTCTTTCTTCGTATTTACTGAGTTCTTGCCAATCAAAATATTGCCTTAACCCACTTTTTAGAGAAGTTTTTGCTTTCCAACCTAAATCTTTTTGAACTTCCGTAGGGTCTCCAAACCACTCCGACAAATCCCAATTCCTATTAGGCATACTTCCCCAATCTGGCGTTTCCGTGATACTGAACTCGGCTTTTGTTTGGTCAACTAAATCTCTCATTGTGGTTTTTACACCACTCGCTATGTTATAAGATTTTCCTCTAAATTCAGCGTTAACTTTCAAAGCAGCTTGAATAAAAGCCTCAACACAATCTGAAATGTGAACAAAATCTCTGCTAATATCTGGTGAAACAAAATTTGGCAATTTTCCTTGACGAACTTTCTCTATCAGTTGTGGAATTAGTCTATCTGGTTCTTCCCAATCTCCATAAATCGAATATAATCTAAGATTTAAGGCATTTTTTTGCTGAGTTTTTGCGTAAAACTGAATCATATAAGCTGCCGAAACCTTCGATACTGAATAATGACTATTAGGTTCTAAAACATCGGTTTCTTTGGGAGTTGTACAATTAAAACCGTATTCAGAGCTACTACCTGCATGAATATAAACCATGTAGGAACTGAGGTTTTCTAATAAATTAACCGTTCCAATTACGTTAGTTTCATAAGTCAGCGAAATATTTTTCTGCTTTGAATATGCTCCATACGCCGCCAGATTGAAGATTGTCTTAGGTTTATAGGCTTCAAAAACTTCTTTTACAGAATAATCAGAAACAATATCACAGTGGATGATATTTTCTGATGGCACATCCAACAATTTTAATCGCCATGCTTTTTGTGCATCATGTGTAAGTGCATAACAGTCTTTTCTAACTGCAAAAATTTCTTTGAATAAGTTAGCTCCAATAAAGCCACTTGCACCATAAATAAAGATTGGACCTTTAAGAGAAAGAATTTTATCGTTAATTGAATCGGTCATTTTTCCGAATTAGGGTAAGGATTTAATATTTTTGATAATGAAGCTGTTTATATGAAATATCGTTCATTCACATCTGAAACTGCCATCTGATATTGCTCTGGTTTCATCGGTAAATAGTGCCATTCCATTTTGTTTTCCATGTAAGAAACACCTTTACCTTTTACTGTATTGGCAATAATAACTTTGGGCAATCCATTATTTTGATTTTTGAAATTTTCAATGGTAACTATCAAATTATCAATATCATGACCATCCGTTTCAACAACTTCAAAACCCAATGATTGCCATTTTTGTACATCAGCAGAAACTCCAAGAATTTCATTGGTGCTGCCAAAACCTTGTAAGCCATTTCTATCAATGATGACAATCAAATTATCTAATTTTTTACTTACTGCATAATGTGCGGCTTCCCAAGTTGTACCTTCGTTGGTTTCTCCATCCGACATTAAAACGTAGGTAAATTCATTATTTTGCAGGATTTTATTGGCTTGACAAATTCCTGTCCCAATCGGTAAACCATGTCCCAACGAACCAGTTGCAAACGGAATTCCTTTGATTTTATTGGGGGCTGGATGAGCAGGAAGTACAGTTCCATTTTTATAGAAAGTCTCTATTTCTTCATCAGAAATTTCTCCTATTTCATTCAGACAGGCATAAAGTGCTGCGGCTGCATGACCTTTTGAGAGCAAAAAAACCTCATTTTCTTTTCTGTGATGAATCAAGGCTGCAATCATTAAATCAAGGCAAGACAATGAACAACCGATATGACCAGCATTGGCTTTGTTATACATTTCTAATACTCTCAATCTTAGTTTTCCACTCAGAAGGTTGTATTTGGAGGCTGTTAGCGTTGTTTTTTCTTGATTTTGAAACATTATTTCCATAAAAAAAGCGATTGGAGATTTTTGTATCAAGTCCTAAGAATTAAGTATTAAGTAAGAAGTTTTTCTACCGACTCTTGATACCTAATACTTGGGACTTAATACATAAACCCAATCGCAAAATTACGTTCTTTTTTGTCCTTAGACAAAGAATTCTCTATTTCTTAGTAATTGTAAACTCAACTCTACGGTTCAACTTGCGTCTTTCCTCTGTCAAATTCGAGGCAATAGGTCGAGTTTGCCCCCAGCCTTTTGTTTGAATTCTCTCGGCAGCAATACCTTTTGAAACCAAATACCTTTTTGCATCTTCTACCCTATCTTCGGACAATTTCATATTCAATTGAAAATCTCCCTGATTATCAGTATGTCCTTCAAGCAAAACTTCAAGCGAAGGAATATCCGTCATGGCTTGTACAATTCGGTCTAAATCTGGATAGGCAGACGCTAAAACTTTAGCTTCTCCTTGTTCAAACATAAAGCTATTCAAAACCATTTTTTGACCAACTTCCAAGGGCATCAAAAAGAAATTCTTTCTCATTTCTTTGTAAGATTCTTCTCTTGATAAATCTAATGATTCAGTAATTGCTAAATACCCTCTTGCGTAAGGCACAAAATTATAGATATTTTTAAGGGGCAAAACGAAAACAAAATGCCCTGTTTCTGGGTCGAATTTCTTTCTTTCAGATAATTTTGGAAAACCTTCAGAAACATACGACAATGTTGCTGGAACAGGTTTTTTATCAACCGTACTTAAAACTTCACCTGATAAAACTACCACTGGGTCAGATTTAGCACTTTTCGGTAATTCTATTCTAAAAATATCCTCATGTCCACCTGCATTGTACGAACATATATAGGCATAATCGCCAGCCGCAGGGAAATTAAAAAATCCATCCCATTTGTCTGTATTTATTGCTGAACCTAAATTCTCTGGCTCTGTCCAATTTTGCCAAGTATCGTCTAATCTTGTTGATTTAAAAACATCATTATCGCCAAAACCTGGTAAACCACGAGTTGAGAAGTAAAGTGTTTTTCCGTCTGCTGCAATAAATGGCGTTACATCATGTTCAGCAGTATTCAAAATATTTCCTGTATGCTTGGGTTCACACCAAGTTTCATCTTCATTTTTGAAGGAAACATATAAGTCACGTTTGCCCATAGAACGTCTTCTTTGAACAGACATTATCATAACTTTCCCATCAGGAGAAATACAAAACTCAGCATTTGGGCTTTCGTTGTAGTAGTTTTCAATCTTAACCTCTTCGGGAAAAGACCAACCTTCTCTTGTTCTTTTTGAACGAGAAATACCAGCAGTCAATTTTCCGCCAGGATTATATTTGTTCATTAAAAGAATCTCTCTACCATCGGTTGAAACTGCAAAAACTGCATTTTTTTCAGGGTTATTGATTGGATAACCTATATTTTTGGATTTTTCCCAACCACCAAAACCATCAGAAACTGTTACCCAAACATCTTGGTCTTTCTCTTTTCCAAAAAGACTTAGATAGTTTCTGGTATAAAAAATCGTTTTCCCATCTTGTGAAACAACAGGAGCAAATTCTTGATGTCTGGAATTGACAGTTTTTCCTAAATTTTCTTTAATAACTTTCTTGGGGGCATCGGCTGCAACTCTAATAAATGCTTTCACGGGTTCTGCGTCTTGGGAAATACCAATTGCATCAATTTGATTTGGACCTTTTACTCTGGATGTGTTAAGTTTGAGTTGTAGAGATTTAACACTGTATGAGGTGAGTTCTGGTAAAACAAAATTGAACATCTTGCCAATTCCATTTCCATTTGGATTAATATTAGAGGTATTTTTATAAATTTCGTGTTCGACATTGTTAACATCGTACAAAATAATTTTCGTGATACACCCAGCACCTAAATTTTCAGCAACGGCAATTTGTTTGACACGCATCGTAGTGTCAAAAGCTACTTTAATAAATTCTTCGTTTGGATTATCAATTTCGGAGGGTTGCCATGCAGTTCCACTGTCTCCGTAATTTGGGAGCTTGGTCGGCTTACCCAAAACCTGAACAGCTTTGTATTCTGTTGCTTGGAATGGGACAACTTTTTCGGAAGAAAATGTCAATACTTTACTTGCCCAATAAGTTTTTTGGGAATGAGACAAGTAACTGATTAACAAAAAGATACAAAGTAATGGGGCGGAATTCTTGGACA
>JAAFJL010000115.1 GCA_013298865.1 Cytophagales bacterium
ACAATTATAACTACTTGATTCGCTATTTGAAAATTACGGATAAAAAAGACTTCTTGGAGAAATACGTGTCTGAATTACGCACTGCGGACGGTAGCCCCTTGCCCGACTGGATGATGAAAGACGTAATGGCACTATTGGACACGACCATTTTGAAACAAAAAGTGATAAATAACTTCACAGAAGGCATGAAAGTACCTAAATCATGGGAAAAAGTGCTGGATTGGTCAGAAAAAAACATTGGTAAAACCATTGGGGGGCATTTTGAAATCATTGAAAATAGCAACGATTTACTCAAACATTTGGTGGATATAAACGGCAAAGCTGCAAAATCGTTGGCAATATTGGGTGACAATGGGGCTGATAGTGTTTTTTGTTTGTGGCAAAAAGATAAAAAAAATGCTCCTGTCGTGATGCTTGGAGAGGCAGGGTCGGCAAAAGTATTGACTGCCAACATTGACGATTTCGTAACTCTGCTTGCCATCGGATATTTTGATTTAGAAATGTCAGATTTTGATAAAGAACCTATCTTCCCAGTTAGTACAGAACATTGGCAAAACCCTGAATTTCAAGCATTTTATAAAAAAACCTTCAAAAAAGAAATCCCTAAAACTGGGGCTGAAATTATGGTACAAAAAGGTATTTCAGATGAAGAATTATTATTTTTTTTGTACGAAAATGATGGCTCTTGGAGGCAGTGGAAAAATTGAAAAAACTATACCACAAAGGCATAAAGAAAACAAAGTTTTACATAAACTTTTCTTTGTGACTTTGTGGTGAAAAAACATATGAAAAACAGAGATTTTATCCCCTACTTTTCCTTTGGAGATATTCAGTTTGGAGACAAATGTGATGAGGTCAGAAAGTATTTGAATTCGCCATTTTCTCAGGTCTATTTTGATGCTGAATCCAAAACATTTAGTGATTATTTTGATGAATTGGGTTTTAAAATTGAATATGATAAGGCAAATACGGTTTTGAGTATTGAGACGTTTAATTATATGGGATTCTCCGTTAATTTTCTGTCAAATAACTTAACACCAATGACTTATGCTGAGTTAGAACAATTTTTCAAGACAAAAGACCCCAAAGTTGAACCCTTTTCCATTGGTTTTTATTCGCCCAAATTTGGTATAAGTATTTGCTTTGAAAACTTTGATGATAGTCCAGACGAAACAACAACCTCTTTCCATATTGTTAGGAAAGATTACATGGAAATCAATAAATGAAAAACATCTCAACAATCTCTCTCAACATAACTTTCCGAAAGGATACGCCCACCTACATAACCGATTTCTTCACCAAAGGAATCAAGCACGAAATGGTGCCGTCTTGCTTGTATAATTATGGTTTTACTTTCGATAACAAACCTAATTTTGGTGGCAAAACAACCATGATTTGTGAGGAAAAAGATGGGCGTTTTTACTTGTACATTTATCATAAATTTGATTTTGACACAGAAGGTGCAGATGGTTATTGGTTTGTTGGTGGCTTGGCTCAATATGCCGAAGATGATGATTTGGCGGGCTATATAAACAACCCTTTTGAAAAGGCTTCCAACCACATTTTTGGTTTTCGTTATGGCTTGTGTTGGTGGAAAGGAGAGGTAGATATCAATTATCATTGGGAAAGATACAAAAAGCCTGATTTGATTATTCGGGAAATGGCAAAGCATGAAACGCCTTTTTTGGAAGATATGCTACACCAAGCCATTTTCACACCCGAAGGAAGTACACCACCTGAGAAATCAATTATTTTTGAACCGTATTTGCATCATTATATCAAAGGTTTTGGACAAAAACATGATTTTGCTTTAGTTGCGGAATGGGAAGGAAATTTGATAGGTGCCATTTGGTCACGCCTTTTTTCTACTGAAGAAAAAGGTTATGGTTTTATAGACAATGACACTCCCGAAATCAGTATGGCAGTCAATGAGTCATATCGCTATGGTGGTGTAGGGGCAGTTTTGTTAAACGATTTTTTAGTAGTTTTAAAAAATAAAGGCTACAAACAAGTCTCACTAAGCGTTGATTTACGCAATTTTGCCTTTGGGTTTTATCAAAAAATTGGGTTTGAAGCGGTAGAAATCAAGGGCAATTCAGTAAAAATGGTGTATAAATTTTAAGAAATAACCATGTCCACATTTCAAGAAATTAAAAACGGCTTTCCCGCTACTATTCCAATCCCCGAAGGAATGGAAAAGTTTTGCGATTGGTACAATGCCAACGAAGCTCTCCTAGGGGGTGATTTTGAACTTTTTGCCGACGACGGCGAGTCGATTACACATTGGTCACGCATACCCAATTTGAACTCGTATTTTGTACAATTTGGCTCAACGGGTAATGGTTCGATGGTTGGGATTTGGCAACCCGAAGCGGGCAAACAAATCTATATGCACCTTAGTGCGGACGAAGGTTGGGGAACAGAGTTGGTAGATAATTTTGTGGATTTCCTACGACTTTTGGCAATTGGCTACGAGACATTGGGTTATTTTTCGGAACATACCATTCAAGAACTCAATAAAATCGGAGAACATGAAGACCTTAATGCGGGCTTTAATCCTGATTTTAAAAAGTGGGTGGAAACAGAATTTAAGACTACTGTACCAACCACTAATATGGAGTTTAAACGAGAAGGAACGCCCTTTAATGATTGGATTGCTGAAAAAAATGCGGAACATGAAAAAGCCCTTTTCCCAAAGCATCCGCTATTCGCAGCCATTGGAAAAAAATACAAAGAAACGACGTTCTATTCTTATCCATTATATAGAAAACGAACCCAAAAACATCTGAAAGGGCGTAGCGTTGGTGAAACATATCAAGGTATGCAATTACTACTGAACGACGATAAAACGGTGCGTGAAATTTTGCTCTATGGCGAGGGAGAAATAGACGGATATAGATGTTATACGAATGGTTTAGCAGGAGGATTTAATAGCAATGCAGATTCGGCTATGTATTCAACCGTTTATGGAAAACCCATAAAACAAGGCAAAATAGACGGTTTTGATTATGATTTATTTCAAGTAAAAACGGATTTTGGTTTACGTGAAATTGAGATTATTTACAATCCAAATAAAGACCAATACACACAGTATCGCTTGATAATCATTCGGTAGTTTAAGTAGCTATTGGCAGTTGGCTATCAATTTTAAAATCAAATTTTAGCAAACAAAAAAATATGATAACGTGCTATTTGAAATACATCATTGACCCATACAAAACTTCTGAATTTGAAATTTATGGTAAAATGTGGATTCCTCTCGTCAACAAATTTGGAGGTATCCATCATGGCTATTTTATGCCCCACGAAGGGGCAAATAATGTCGCTTATGCCTTGTTTTCTTTCCCAAGTTTGGCAAAATACGAACAATATCGGGAAGATATTAAGTTGGATATTGACTGTCAAAAAGCATTTGATTTTGCCAATGAAACTCGTTGTATTCTGAGTTATGAAAGGAGTTTCATGAAACCTATATTTGAGTAAATATGGAAGGAAAACTTTTTAATCTTACTCTTTAATCTTATTCAAATATAGAACCGCATCACTTTCAAAAGGAGGTTTCAAAACATAAAAATCTCCTCCCTTAATTGCTTCGCCTTTTATAGTTTCAGACGTTACAGGATTAAACCATTCTACCTCAAAAGTTCCGTCTGTATGTCTTAAATCAATGGTCAAATGCTCTCCATTGGGAGTGTAACTGATATAGCTTTGATTTGGATTTGCCAAGCATAGTCTCGATGATGCCAATTCAGGACGGGGTATAGATTTTCCTAAATTTATACGTTCAGCAAAACGCCTTGTTTCGCCCATATTCTTTCTTGCAAGTTTGTAGGGCAAATATTCTCGATCAACCGTACAAGTTTTTATCCATCCAATTTTTGGATTTACATGAGGGAAATTTTGCCACGCATCCATAAAAATAGGACAATACCCCTGCAAAAATGCTTTCCAAACCCACTGATAGTCGCCGCCACAACCCCAAATGTGGTCAGTGTCGAGAATGATTACTTTTTTGCCATTGGCAGGCAGTATTTTTTCTTGATAATCCGTCGTTTTTTTACTTTTGGGATAAGCCCAATCAAATGGTTCTGGCGAAGGTGCAACCCAATCTGCGGGGCTTTCAAACAAATCTTCATTCCACATAAGTGGTTTTATGCCTACGGCATTAGACATTCCCACGGGATGCTGTTTTTGCAATGTTTTCTCAGTCTTTTTTATAAAGTTGATGATACGATATTGCCATTCTTTCGTTCCTCCTTCATTAATGATTTCAAAAAGTACGTTATCAAGGTCGTTCACCGTTTCTATTACTTTTTTCACATAAGCCTCCTGATACTTCAAAACATCTCCATTTTTCATAGAATGTAATGTGCTTTTTTCGGCATCATCTTCCTTATTATCAACCACTTGCAGTCCTACCCCGTTGACATTTTTGAGAGGATTAAAAGGATGAAATAACCACGGATTAGCAAACATTTCCTTCTGTTGCGACCAACCCTGAAACAACATGATAGACATATAAATACCATTTTCACCAGCTTCAATTACCCGTTGCCTCATTCTATCAAAATACGCTTGGTTCCATTTTTTAAGGTCATATTTCACGATTCCATTTTGAATAATTGCTTGATAGGGCATCGGTGAAAATTCAATAGAATCGCTTGACCACGACCCTAATTTTGATTGTTCCCAAACCCAAAATTTCATAAAATTATGGTTATTGGCTTTCATCATTTTTAGGTACTCCTTCCATTCAAATATTGGGTCAGTCTTTGTGCCAGCCTCCTGAAAATTTGCCCATGTGTGCGAACCCGTCAGGTAAATAGCCTTGCCACTTTTGTCCATAAAATAGCGTGGGTTTTGAGGATTCAACCGAAGTGTACCGTCGAAAACTTGGGCATTAATTAGAAGAGGACAGACATAAAAAAACAAAAACCACGAAATCGTGTTTTTTGTTTTAGTTAAGAGATTTATGAGTATTTTCATCTTTTCATAAGTTTTGGTAAGACAGATTGAAACTTTTGAATTTTAAAGTTAAATCTATTTTCCAAATCAAAGTAAATTTGATGACAAAAAGCTCGCTAACTGATTAATAATGAAAGAAAAACTCTTTAATCTCCCCCTTTTTAGTCCTAAATTTTCCGTTTTTCCAAAAATGGTTTTCAAAGAGAAGTTTGATTATCATTGCTTTATGGTATTCAATGATTGGTTTGATACTTTTGAAGATTTTGATATGCTTCGTGTTTTTATGGAAGCCATCAACGAGCCATATTTGTATTGTTCCGTGCCAGATTTCTATAATTGTCCCGATTTGAAAATTGAGATGCGTTTGGGTCATGCCAATTTCAAAATACAATATTTGATGCAAGACCAACCCGAACATATCAATCACAACATCGGTTTACGGATTAGCCCAATTGCATTTTGGTATGGCGATAGTGGCGACTGGGCAATGGTCAGTGATTTGATGAATAACATCATGATTGTGGGTTGCAAACCAGCCGCAGCACTCAACTTTCGTGCAGATTTTGATGGAAAACATTTTGGGATTGAGCAAGTAATTAAAGACAAAGAGTACATTCACAATTTCTTTGAAAAACGGAAAAATCCAGCCGCAGAATATGCCGAAATGGATGAGAAGTTGGAGATAATTGAGAGGTATAAATGAAATTTTACCACAAAGAAACACAAAGAAAAAATCGGACGAAAACTTTGTTTTCTTAATGCCTTTGTGGTTAATAAATAAAACAAATGGGCAGTTATTCAACCATTCACATCAACATAACCTTCAAGGAAAATACGCCTTCCTACGTGACTGAATTTTTTCAAAAAGGTAGTCAAAATGAGCGTTTGCCTGCATTTTTGTATGAAATGGGCTTGACTTTCGACAATAAAATCAACCTTACTACTCCCGATATGCTCCTATGTGAGTACGGAGCAAAAACCTATACCGAAGGCAAACCCAACAATAAATACAACCTCAGTTTTTCGCAAGAGTACGATATTGATTCTTATATTTTGAGCATTTATCCCTTCGTGGTTTTCTTGGCGAGTTATTCAGAAGACACTCAAATTGCGGGCTATATCAAAGAAGAATGGGGACCTTTTAATATATTCAGTTTTCAAGATGGCTTAGCATATTGGCAACAAGATTTAAAAATTGAGAAGGTCGATAAACAAGGTAAATTGGACTATTACGAACTATTGGCGTTAGGTACAAAAATCAAATATAGTGAAGGAACAGAAGCAGAAATCAATAAAATGATGAATGATTTTGACCGAAGCATTCCCCGACCAAATGGGTCAAGTTTATTCTTTTATCCTGAAAATTACAAGGCTGACGAAGACGATATTTCAAGCTACGACCCTACGGTTGAGGAAGTGGTTGAGCAATGTTTGAGTTATAAATCGATTCAATTATAACCAAAAATATTGACCAAATAATATTTCTCCTTGACATTTTGAAATTAAAATGAGTTATTGCGAAAAATCAAAAATTTCATCAATAACTCTATGAATAGAAACATCAACGTATCATCGGAAGTTAGCACTCTAAAACGTCTTTTAATACATAGTCCAGACAGTGGTTTAGGTAAAGTTGTTCCTTCAAAAGCCCAAGATTGGCTTTTTGAAGACATCATACATTTAGATACAATGCGTAGAAAAGAATATGATTTCTACGTAAAAACTCTTCTTTATTTTCTTGACCCTCAGATAATTAAGGGAAAATTGGCACAAATAGATGCAGATCAAAATCGTGATTTTTTTAAGCCAGATAGCCCGCAATATTTTAATTCAGATAAAGTAATTGAACTTCAGAAACTCTTGGCAGAGATTCTGGAAAATGATTTAACCAAGATGAAATTGGTCGCTGCGGCTTGTGCTATTGAGAAAGAATGGTACACAACCCACGACGAACTTTTTAATCTTCCTCCCGCCGAATTAGCCAAGACCCTGATTTCGGGGACAACGCCTTCTGGTGAGATGCTTTTTCCGCCGATTCCGAATTTTATTTTTACTCGTGATATTGGTATTACCATCAATGACCATATTTTACTGAATCGTCCAAAAAAGCAAGCTCGTACCCGTGAGGCTCTATTGGTTCAATACATTTTTTATAATCATCCAATTTTTGAAGAAGTACGCCAAAATCTGATTGAAATTCCAGATAATGAAACACTCTTTTTATTACCAGAAGACGAAGCCGAAGAAGCACAGTCAACCTTGGAAGGCGGAGACGTAATGATGGTAGCAAAGAATCATTTATTGATTGGAATTTCTGAAAGAACAACAATTTATGCTGCCAAACAGGTAATTAAGATTTTATTTGATAAAAAAATTGTTGATAAAATAACCTTAGTGAAAATCCCGAACAAACGTGATTATATGCACATTGACACGGTTTTCACGCAGGTAAAAAGAAACGTTTGGGTTTTGTTGGGGTCTTTGGCAAAGCCACAATTAGAAAACGATGATGAAGTTTTAGTGAAAGCGGGTTTGTTACAATCTAAAAAATCAGAACAAGTACATATTATACAATTTAGGCGTGGACAAGAACAAGAACCTCGTGTAATTGAAAGTTTAGAGGAATTACTGACAGAAATTAGCGTTTATGATTTAGATTGTCAGCCGATGGACGTGCAGTTTATTTATTCAGGAAATAACCAATTTCCGTACGGAGCAAGAGAACAATGGACGGATTCGTGTAATCTTCTGGCGGTAAAAGAAGGCGTAGTAATAGGCTATGACAGAAACGATAAAACTCTCGAAGCATTCAAAGAAGCAGGTTTTGAGGCGATTAAAATGGAAGATTTATTGCAAGATTTTGAATCAGGAAACCGTAATCCAGAGACTATGAAGGATACATTTATCATGTTGCCGTCAGCAGAATTATCCCGTGCCAGAGGAGGCTCACACTGTATGTCCATGCCGATTTTGCGGGGCAATTTTGAATGATAGAATGAGTGAATATTAAAGCAATCATTAAATCATAATTCACCAAATCATAAATAAAAAAAGCCATGCGTTCCCAAACTACTTCCAACATATTAATGATTCGTCCTGTGCGGTTTGGTTTCAATGAACAAACTGCAGAATCTAATGCTTTCCAGAACAAAGATTTTGGAAAACAAACACAGGAAAATTCTCAGACAATTGCCCTTGCAGAGTTTGACAGTATGGTCAATCAACTTCGTAGAGCAGGCGTGCATATCATCGTGATTGACGATACCTCAGAACCACACACACCAGATTCAATTTTTCCGAATAACTGGGTTTCTTTTCATGGAAACGGTTCGGTCATTACCTATCCGATGCAGGCAGAAAATCGTCGTCTGGAGCGTAGAGAAGACATAATTCAGCAAATTTCGGAGCGATTTTATGTTAATAGAAAAATTGATTTGTCCTATTTTGAGGGCGAACAAAAATTCTTAGAAGGGACAGGTTCTATGGTACTTGACCGTAAGTTTAAGATTGCATACGCCTGTCTTTCACCAAGAACAAACGAGGATGTTTTGAAAGAATTCTCCGTCCAGATGAACTACGAGATTGTTTCTTTTGATGCCGTTGATGGAGCAGGAAAACAGATATATCACACCAATGTTTTGATGTGCATTGGCGATATGTTTGCCGTGATTTGTTTGGAAGCAATTCCTGATTTAGACCAAAGATTAATGGTCAGAAATTCATTGGAACAATCAGGGAAACGAGTTGTAGAAATTACTTTGGAACAGATGAATCAGTTTGCTGGCAATATGCTGGAAATAAAAAGTAGCAAAGGGGAGAAAATTTTAGTAATGTCAGACAGTGCTTTTAAATCCCTCACAGCCAAACAGTTAGACATATTGGATGATTACTGTGCCATTCATCATTTTGATTTATCTATGATAGAAGGCAATGGCGGAGGTTCAGCCCGTTGCATGATGGCAGAAGTACATTTGCCTATGAAGTAGGGGGATTGCTAAAGCAAAATAAAAAGTGGTCGCTCATAAAACGACCACTTTTTTGTTTTTATGACCTAAGACAAACTTGTCCACCAGGATTACCTCTTCCAGCATTACATTCTTTTTCGCATTTGGATTTAGAAATAGATCGTATTGATGTGTCAGTAGGGCAGACATAAAAAAAGATTAGTTCTATTTCTCCACCTTTCAACTCCTTCATGTCACTTCTTGACAACTTCTGAGTTGTAAAACTTGCAATTTGATTTTTCATTTTTGTATTGTTTGAAGAGGGGAATGAATTATACAGAGACAATTAAACATTGATATATTACCCCTTCTGGCGGTCTCCCAAGTCGGCATCTATTCCTACAAGAATCAAATGAGTTGTAGATTATAGATGGATTACTTGTGCAATAATACAAAAAGGGTAGAGGTCCCCCACCACCACCATCGCTGGGATCAGGAAAAAATCCTCCTTTTGTTTCTTTCATGTCACTTCTTGACATTTTTTGTGTTGTAAAACTTGCAAATTGATTTTTCATTTTTTGAATTGTTTAAAGATGAGAAAAAATATAATTGATTTTAATAAATCCAGAATAGAAAAGTTTAGGTTTCAAGAGTCAGAACAACCTTGATAATAACAAAAACACTACGATAAATGTATATAATTTATTGTATCAAATCTGCAACTTTTGAAAATATTTTTTTGAAGAAAATAGCTTTTTCTCGTCACTTCATTTTATAGTATCTTTGTGAAAAAGTAAAATTAATAATGAACATAGAACAAACATTACAAAACCACATCTGCGAAGCCCTGAAAGCTGAGTTTGATGTTATAGAATATAATATTGCACTGCAACCTACCAAAAAAGATTTTGAGGGTTCTTATACTTTTGTGGTTTTTCCTTATGTGAAATCACTCAAAAAATCGCCCATAGAAATTGGTAATGCGATTGGTGAATATTTAGTAAAAAATACCTCAGTTGTTAGCAAATACAACGTTGTGCAGGGTTTTTTGAATCTTTCTTTGCCAGATTTTATTTGGACAAACCTTTATAATTCCATTCTTTCGGATGAAAATTACGGGCAACTTCCTGCAAAAAATGAAACGGTTATGGTGGAATATTCTTCGCCAAATACCAATAAACCTTTGCATTTAGGACACCTCAGAAATAACTTTTTGGGTTTTTCGGTAGCGAATATTCTCAAAGCCAATGGTTATCATGTTGTCAAAACTAACTTGGTCAATGACCGTGGGATTCACATTTGTAAGTCGATGTTGGCTTATCAGAAATTTGGAAATCTTGAAACTCCAGAAAGTGCTGGACTAAAAGGAGACCATTTGGTAGGGAAATATTACGTAATTTTCGACAAAAATTATAAAGTAGAAATTGAAGAATTAAAGGCAAAGGGACTTTCTGAAGAAGATGCCAAAAAGCAAGCCCCACTTTTATTAGAAGCTCAGGAAATGCTTTTGAAATGGGAAAATAATGACCCAGAAACAATTGCATTATGGCAAAAAATGAACGAATGGGTTTTTGCAGGATTTTCTCAGACTTACGAAAAAATGGGTGTAAGTTTTGATAAAATTTACAGAGAGTCAAATACCTATCTACTTGGTAAAGAGACAGTTGAAGAGGGTTTGAAAAGCGGTGTTTTCTTCAAAAAAGAAGATGGTTCGGTTTGGATAGATTTAACGGATGAAGGTTTAGACCAAAAATTGGTGCTTCGTAAAGACGGTACTTCGGTTTATATTACTCAGGACATGGGTACGGCAGAATTGAAATATAATGATTTCAAAATGTCGAAATCTATCTATGTTGTGGGCAATGAACAGGATTATCACTTTGAGGTTTTGTTTAAGATTATCAAGAAAATGAATCGTCCTTATTCATTGGGAAATTTTCATTTGAGCTACGGAATGGTTGATTTACCTTCTGGCAAAATGAAATCTCGTGAAGGAACAGTGGTTGATGCCGACGATTTGATGCAAGAAATGGTTGATACCGCCCGAGACCGTACCAATGAGTTAGGGAAAATAGATGGATTTACCCCAACAGAGGCAGAAGAATTGTATCAAACGTTAGCAATGGGAGCTTTAAAATATTTCCTTTTAAAAGTGGACCCAAAGAAAAGAATGTTATTTAATCCGAGTGAATCCATTGATTTTCAGGGAAATACAGGTCCATATATTCAGTTTAATTATGCCCGTATTTCAGCAATTCTTAGAAAAGCTGAACAATTGGGTATTGAAATTTCACCAGTTTCAGAAGCAATTAGTTTGCATCCAACGGAACAAGAATTAATTTTTACTTTGAGTGATTATCCGCTAAAAGTAGAAGAAGCTGGACGAGATTATTCTCCATCTTTGATTGCCCAATATGTTTATACTTTGGCAAGAGCGTACAGTCAATTTTATACAGAAGTCAGTATTTTCAATGAAGAAGATAAAAACCTTCAAGCATTTCGTGTAGGTTTGTCTAAGATAGTTGCGGGAACAATTAAACACGCAATGGAGTTATTAGGAGTAAGTGTACCATCTCGTATGTAATAAATGGCTTTAGGCAGTTGGCTTTAAGCTATGGGCTTTAAATTCAGGCAATTATGTTGTCAATTATTCATTACTTATGAAAAAGTTAATTATTTCATCAATTTTAATCATCACAATCATCATGTTAGCAAATCTCATGAAAATAGGCTCATTATTAGGAATGTTAGCCGTTCCTTTTACTCAAAACGTAACAAAAAGCAGACCAATGGAAATAGAAGTTCCTGCAAAACAAACACTTTATGATTTCAAGATGAAATCTTTGGACGGTAAGGATGTTGACCTTTCAATCTATAAAGGAAAGAAAGTAATCATTCTGAACACTGCTTCAAAATGTGGTTATACGCCGCAGTATGCAGACTGGGAAGCATTCCACAAAGCAAACCAAGAAAAAGTTGTTGTTTTGGGTTTCCCAGCAAATGAATTTGGTGGACAAGAGCCAGGTTCGGACGGAGAGATTTCTTCATTTTGTCAGAAAAACTATGGTGTAACATTTCCGATGTTTTCAAAGGTTGTCGTAAAAGGCGAAGGTAAGTGTAATCTTTATAAGTGGCTTACTACCAAAGACTTAAACGGATGGAATGAAAAAGAACCATCTTGGAATTTCTGCAAATATGTGGTTAACGAAAAAGGGGAATTAACTCATTTCTTCGCATCGGGTGTAAAACCAGGTAGTAAAGAATTTTTAGAAGCTATAAAATAATCGGTGAAAGGTAAAGGGTGAACGGTACACGGTTAGAGGTAAAATAATACGTCTTCAACCGTTCACCGTTCACCGTTCATCGTTAACCGTTCACCGTAAAATGAAACATTGGATTTCTGCGGCTCGTCCACGTACATTACCATTAGCCCTATCAAGTATTCTGATGGGCAGTTTTTTAGCAGCAGGTGAAAACAAATTTTCTTGGATAATCTTCTTTTTGGCAGTTCTCACGACTACTTTTTTACAAATTCTTTCAAATTTTGCGAATGACTTTGGTGACACAGTCAGTGGAGTTGACTCATCAGAAAGAACAGTTGCCACACGTGCCGTACAAACAGGTGCAATCACCCGTGAAGCCATGCGTAATGCGATGATTGTTACCTCAATACTATCATTTATTTCAGGTTCAGCGTTGATTTATGAAGGCTTAAAAGACACTGATACACAGACAATCCTTAGTTTTTTTGGCATAGGAATTTTGGCAATTATTGCTGCTATTACTTACACTGTCGGCAAAAGACCTTATGGTTATGCTGGTTTTGGCGATATTTCCGTATTGATATTTTTTGGATGGGTTGGTGTTTTAGGAACATACTTTTTGCATACCCACAGGCTCAATATTCTTTATATTTTACCAGCAACTACTTGTGGACTTTTTGCAGTTGGGGTCCTAAATATCAACAACATACGAGATATAGAAAGTGATAAAAAGACAGGAAAAATCTCAATTCCAGTACGTTTAGGCAGAAATAATGCTGTAATTTATCACTGGTCATTGTTAGTAATTGGACTGATTTTGTCAATTATTTTTACCTATCTCACAACACAAACCAATTATTTGCTTGAACATCAATCAAGTACAAACTCTCTTTTTTATTCAATTCTCAATTGGTTATTTCTGATTACAATCCCTTTGTTATGGAAAATTGGTAATGGTGTTTCCAAAGCAGAAAACTCTGCCCAAACAGACCCATTCCTAAAAGTTATGGCACTCACGACTCTACTTTTTGTGATTACTTTTGGCATAGGTCAGATTTTTTAAAGTACAAACCTATATTTTAAGAATAAAACAATAATACAGATACCTCACCGTTAATCGGCAGAATTTTGCAATGACGGAAAGTGTCGGACAATTGTGACTTATATTTTGGCAAAGCGTCAGAAAATGAGTAAATTGGCTTGAAAATTGATATTTTCAAAATCGAAATCAAACATAACAGTGATTAGATTTTCGGTCATTTACAAAACTAAAATTTCGCTAATCACTAAAACAACATCTTTTCCAACCCATGAAAAAGAGTTTTTTATCAACCATCATCACAACAGTATTAATAGCCTTCGCTACTGATATTGTTTCTCATGCACAGGGTACTGCTCCAAGCACTACTCCAACAACGGTAACACCACCATTAAATGGCGGTACACCCCTTACTTTTCAAGAAATTATTGATTTAGGCGTTACACAAAGCCAGCTAAGCAATCATGCTCAAGCTCAACAATATTTCACTCAAGCATTAGCAATTCAGCCTGATAGCCCAATTGCATTTTTTAATCGTGGATATTCAAAAGCACAGTTAAAAGATCATCGTGGAGCAATCAGTGATTATGACAAAGCGATTGAATTAAATAATCGTTATTCTGAGGCTTATGTTGGTAGAGGACAAAGTAAAGCTCGCCAAGACGACCACAAAGGTGCATTGCAAGACTATAACAGAGCAGTAGAATTGAATCCTGCTGACCCAACAGCGTATTATAGCCGTGGTTTAAGTAAAATTAAACTCGAAAATTTCAAAGGTTCATTATCTGATTTTGACAAATGCCTTCAGTTTTCAAAAGAAAATCCACAGGCTTATGCAGCACGTGGAGTTGTAAAACAGAAATTAGAAGATTATAAAGGTAGTTTGGAAGATTTCAGTAAATCTATTGAATTGAGTCCGAAGCGTCCACAGTCTTTTTCAGGTAGAGCGTATAGCAAAATGAAAATGAATAATTTCAAAGATGCTATTCAAGACTATACAAAAGCAATTGAAATTAGTCCAGATGATGCAGAATCAAGCTATTACAGAGGATTCTGTAAAAGTCAGATGGAAGATTATTCGGGTGCTCAAATTGATTTTGACCGTGCTTTAGGACAAGACCCTGAAAATGTAGCAGCATATTACGGAAGAGGTTTTGCTAAAAGTAAATTAGGGCGTGTGAAAGAAGCAATTGAAGATTTTAACAAAGCAGCTTCAATTGGGAATATTGAAAGTAATAAAGTAGTTTATTCTGGAAGTATCTCAAAACAAGCTCTTGATGATTTAAGAAGTGGAGTTCAGGAAAGATTGAAAATGGCAGAAATGTCACCTGAGCGTTCAGAGGTTTATTATAATCGTGGCTTGGCAAAATCTCGTAGTGGAGATACAAAAGGTGCAATAGACGATTATAACAAGGCAATTGCCTTGAATCCGACTTATTATGAGGCTTACTTTACAAGGGGAATGGTGAAATCTCAATTGGGTGACCAAAGAGGTGCAATCCAAGATTGTTCAAATGCGATTAAATTAAATCCAAAATATTCGGAAGCGTATTTCGTACGTGGCATTATTCGTCATGCTTTGGGGGATTCAGAAGGTTGTTTTGATTTGAGTAAATCTGGAGAGTTAGGTTATACAGGTGCTTATGCGGTAATCAGAGATTATTGCAACTGATATTTCAATTAACAATTATCATTTTGTAATTGAAGAGTAAAATTAAAAAGCGAATGAATTTCAGAAATTCATTCGCTTTTTTGTTCCTTAGATTCAACAAATCTAAGGGTAAAAATGATTTTAAAACAGCTCTTTTTTCTGAGAATCTTGAACAGTTTGGAGGTAGTTTTGACAATGACAAAATCCTCTTTTTCATCAGAATATAAGGTTATTTTTCGTATTGTTCGACTCAATCACTTAGACAAAGTCTGTCTATCATTTGAAAACTAAGAAGAATATTCTGCCTTAAATTTTTCTAATTTTTGGGAATAAACAGCATAAGCACGTTCTGAAATCTGATACAATTTATCCTTAATTTTCTCCAAATATTTTTCTGATTTCTCTTCATTTTTTATCATGGCTAAATAACGCAATTGGTCTTCGTGATGCACCAAATAGTTATGTTCGAGACAGTGGTTCATTAATACATCAAGCGTGGTGATTGTTGAATAAAATGCCATTATTTTATCCAAAATATCAATCATTTCTTTCCCTAAAACGTCTAAATCTGAGGTTTTTTCTATCAAAAGTCGTTCATCGCCTGTACCAGTAATTGTACTAAAATTATGACTAAAAATATTGTCATATCCTCTGGATTTTGGCTTGATTTTTCTACCCATCATGCCCTCAAATTCGGCTGAATAAATACCACAAATTAGCCAAACGTATGCCCCGTTTTCAGTATATTCTCTATCCACGGGGAAGTTTATGGAAAACGTAAAATCGCTATCAGTTTTATAGAAATACTGTTTTTGCTTCTTGAAACCGTGTGATTTTAAGAATGGAGCGATTATAGTATTAATTAATTCGTTTAGTTTTTCTTCCATTATTTCTTGAATAAAAAATTTGCTTTTTCAACATCAATGGGGATTTCTAAAAAGTATTTTAGCTGCCATTCCTGTGTTTGTTTTGCTTGCTTATTTTGGGCAATATCCCAAGGCGGATATACCCTAAAACCTCGTTTGCCATCTTTGTTTTCATCAGCCAAAATACCTTTTTGATGTAAAACTGATTTTGGGAAAATAAAAGCACCGAAATCAGCATTTCGGCGAGTACAAATCATGACAAAATCTATATTATCCGAAGTGTCAAATGGTGCTGTTATTCCTTCTTGATTCCGTTTCCAAAGTGTTACAAATTGACCTATTTTTGTTGGTGTTATTTTAGCAACTCGAAAGGTCAAAAACAGCTCGTTCAAATGAAAACTACACGCTCCATATTCAGCACTTTCAGCATCAATTTTTAGGTTTGAAACCGATAACTCGCAAGCATCAAATATTAATTCTTTGGCAGTAAGAAGTTCTTTATGTGGATTCATATTTTTTGATAATTTCATCAAACTTAGCCAGTATTTTATGGTCTACAAAAGCGATGATTTTCAGGAATTTCTCTTCGTCCAAGCCATACACATTGCAGGCGTGGAAGTCTCTGATGACTGATTCCGTAATCCAAGATTCAGTGTTATAAATCACTCCTCCGAAAATCTCGTTGATGGTCATTTTGGGAGGAATTTCATCTGATGGATGATAAAATAAATCGGGATATTGGCTCAAAACTCCCTTGGAATTCGCCTCACTTTTCGCTGATTTATTTGATAAGCTGGGGATGATTTCCAAATGTACGTACTGCCCAGGTGTATTATTTCGACTTGAAAAAAAGGCAATTTCAGTTACAAAATCGTCCTTTTTCAAAACTAATTTTGGACGAGATGGCGAATATTTAAACCCTTTTTGTTCGTAATATTTGCCTATTTCATCACACACCCCTTGAAAAATCTCTTTGCAAGGCGTGTATTGGTTGTATGTACTTTCCATTTTTTTTACCACAAAGGCATTAAGGAAACAAAGAAAAATGTATGAAAAAATTTGAGATTCTTTATGCCTTTGTGGTTATTTTTAAGCTTTAAACTTCATTTCCCCAATCCCATGAGACACCAAAATATCATTCAAACGACTTTCAAAAAAGATAAATCTATCATCATCTTTGAAATTATCGCCAAATTTTTGGAAGAAATTTTCTAAACGAATCATATCCTTTTTGATACATAAATAGTGAAAGATTTTTTCGTAAAAAAAAGTATGTCTTTCTATGCACAAATCCACCAAATCATCCATCGTTTTGGTTTTTCCAAAGAATGAAATCACCTTTTCTAACTCCGACAAAAGCTCATTGGTAATTCTAATTTTCCCCGCATCGCTCGATTCTATAATCTCAATTTGTTGTTTACCCGAACCTGTAATTCGCTCCATGCGTTCACGAAAAAGGCAATCTACTTCTTTGGGATTGGCAATAAATTCTTCGCCTACTATGCTTTCAAACTCAGCACAAAATATCCCACAATTGACATAATAAGCCGCATAATCCACTGAATTATGACCACTTGCCTGAAAATTGATGAGATAAATTAATCCGTTTTCAGTTTTACGGAAATTATAATTTTGCTTTTTATAGCCGTGTTTTTTGAGGAATGGCGTAACGCTTTCCTTCAAAATCTCTTCAAATATTTCTTTTACTGAGTAGGTCATATTGTCTTATTAAATCGAATACTTTTCACAACCTCCAACGCCTCATTTTTATAAATTTCATCTGTCTTTGAATGGGTTCTATTCACAATAATTATGTATAAATTAAGCCCATTTTTGTATGGCGTAATCAACGTCTTTTCCCATTCGTATTCATTAATTCGACTTTCAAATTTTGTGTCAATATGTTGAAAATCAATGGGTTTTATGGAACTTCGATAGTTAAAATATTCTTCCGCTGTGCGTTTGGTTAAGCCAATATGAATTTCAGCTTTTTGCAACGAATTAGTAGAAACCAACAATTGATGGCGATACATGGAAAGCAATCCAAACTCTAATTCACCCATTCCAAATTTAATTTCCCAATCTTTATAGGTTAACTTTTTACCCTCTTTGATTTTTTTATATTGCTTACACTCTAAATGCCAGTTTTCAGGCTCTTCAAAATGAATCCCGACAACTGGGTTATCGTAATTAACTCTTTTTCGTAGGTCTTTTTCTTCATACACAAGTGGTTGTGCCATCAGGTTTAGGTCACTAGCCAAGATTTTTCTGCCAACGATTTCATCACAATAGTAGAGTTCGTTACCTTCATCTGATAGTTTAAAAAACCTATTGTCTTTTATTTTATTGGAATCAAAAACAAATTTGTGAGGAATTTGGTCGCTGTTCTCATCGTATTTAAAGTCCTCTAACTGGCTTTCCGCTCTATTCAAACAATCGTTGATGTCTAAAAATATCCAAGCATAGTATGGGGTATCGTTGATTGTAGCGGGCAACAACACACTGCCTTCAAATACATCGGCATCAAAATAATTTTTAAACTTTTCACTGATAAAATGCACACCCGCAGGGGCTGGTATCAAATCTTTTTTGAGGATTTTGTTTGATTTTAAGTTCAATTTAAAAGGTTGATAATCGCTTGCTTGCTTTATACCTTCGGAAATATCCCTTAGAATTTGCCAATCTATGGCTTCATTTAATCTGCCATAAAGCTGAGTTTCGTTGTAGTCATCCATTGACTGCCAGAGTCTGAACACGTTTTTTCCAAGCATTTTATTTATTTTTTAATCCTCCCAATAAAAGAAACAATCGAAGATTTGATAAGGTTTGTCGGCAATGATGGTGGGAATATCAATCTCAAAATCCAAAAACGGTTCAAGTTCGGTTTGAGTCAATAATCGGTAACGATATTCGTCAAAGTGTTGGGTGATAAAATCAATCTCTTCTTGCCAAATCGTTTTGTCATATTTGGAATTGTCTTCGGGACGTAAAAAGGGCATTGAACCACCCTGATATTTGCCTTCGAGATAATTTTCAGTCCATGATGCTCCGCCAAAAAACCAATAAGGAGCAAGCAAAGAAATGTATAAAATGAGGCTATTTTTGGTTTCAGCATCAAAATTTCCTTTTTTAGAAAATACAGTATCTGACCTATCTTTCTTCGTGATTTTCACATTGATATAAGAAGCAAAACCACTCCCATAAGCCGTAAAATCTGCGTGGATTTTGATGTCTTTGCGGTCTTTTAGTCGTCCTAACATTTGCTGGATATAACCTTCAACTTCGTAGGTTTCATGAGTCAAAAAAGGAGCAAAATCGCCTTGTAAGTCACCTTTTACGAGTGTTCGGAGGTATGTTTCGTTGAAATTATTTTCCATTTTTAACTTAGAGTTATTAGATATTTTTAAACTTAGAGGATTAGAGATTTAGAGTTGTTCTTTGATAGGATAAAGAAAGTTTTTTCTCTATTCCTTTAAACCTCTAAGTTTCATTTTTAACCGTTCAATCTCTTCCAAAAGTCGTGGAATATCTTGGCGGGCATGGGCTATAAAATCTATATCGGCATTCATTGCTCCGCTTACGATTTCTATATCCTCTCCCCTTTTCGATTGCCAAATATCTTCGCCTTTGGGTATGCCCGTCATGATAAAACTACTACCACTTTCGCAGTCTCGTCCTTCGATGAAAGCCACCCAAGGAGCTATTGAGGTGGCTTCGTAGCGGGTTTTTATGGCTTCTAATTCTTCTTGTAACATCTATTCTTGATTTTTAAAAATATCCTGCAAAGCCAAAACTTCACTCGGAATTAATTGTCGGACATCAATTTTAATTTCGGTATCAAAATTCTTCTCTTCAAAAACAAAAGGAATTTTCAAATGCCTTGCTTCTGAGTAGTTATGTAATAGAGTTTCAGCGGTACGTTTATTCTGAATTTTGAAAGTTACAAACTCTACAAGATTCTTATTTTTGACCAAATTCTTAGTTTCATTTTTCACTTCTCGCAAAAGCAATTTTGTTCTCAAAGCATCTTTTCGCTTCT
>JAAFJL010000116.1 GCA_013298865.1 Cytophagales bacterium
GTTGCTGAGTACCATAACCAATTACAACGACTTCGCCTAAAGTTTTTACATCAGAATTCAAGGTAACATTAATAATTGAACGATTCTTTACAGATACCTCCAAAGGACTGTACCCAATCATCGAAAATACCAACATTGCATTTTCTTGCTTTTCTGGTACATTAATACTGTAGTTACCATTTACATCTGAATTTGTACCTAAAGTTGTTCCCTTAAAACGGATACTTACGCCTGGCAACGACTCACCACTTTCAGAAACCACTTTACCTTTCACGGGTTCTCGAAATTTACCTGATTGGTCAATAATTCTTGGAGTAGTATTCCTTGCCAACAATTGAGGAGTTTGAGCATGGGCGGATAAACATAAAATTCCCCCAAGTGATGCTGTCAAGCACAGTCGATGAAGTGCTGAACGGTAGTAGTTTTTTTTCATTTTCATTGTTTTTTTTTAGTATTTAACAGAAATTTTTCACAATTGTGAGACGAACAGGATTTTTCTTCTTAATTCAAAAAAATCAAAAAATAATTATATTGATAATATATAAAACTATGTAACTCCTAATGAGAATTTTCATTTATTTTTTCAAAATTAGAAGTTTTTTTAAATAATCGTATCCCGACTGTTAGGGTTTTGTAATAATTTTTATTGAAATTATGCCATAAATATATAGTTATCCACAAAATTTTAATAATTCTCTAATCTCAGAAATCCAATTGTCCTTCAAACTCGTAAGTAGTGTATTGAATAAAAATACTTGTTTCACGAACGTAGGTTCAAAAATATTCTCAGGATGAAAAATCAAATTATTTACTCGCAAAAAACATTAAAAGTATTTGTAATGCTACTTGTATTACTATTTCAGTTGAGCTGTTCTCAAAAATCTAAAATTGATACTTCAATTGCTCAGAAGGAAGGTTCTAACTTAACAATTCCCGCACTTTTCGAGCGGACAGGCGATTTGTCTCAAGCGACCGAGTGGGCAAAAACTAAAGAGAAAGTAAAGGAACTGAATGAAAAATTGGATAAAGATGCTAACGACGTAAAAACTCGTTTACAAATTGCCATGATTTATTTATCAGAAGCAAGAATCACTGGCGAACATCCTTATTATTACCCTGCTATTCTGAAAATCTTGGATGGCATTTTATATTTAAACCCTAATAATTTTGAGGCAACTACTTTTAAGGCTTCCGTAAAGATGTCACAACACCAGTTTTCTGAAGCTCGTGATTTAGCAGAGATGGCTCGTGGAATTAATCCAAATAATGCTTACGTATATGGTGTACTGGTAGATGCTAATGTAGAGCTGGGCGATTATAAAAAAGCGGTAGAGATGTCTGACAAAATGCAAAACCTGAAACCTTCGCTTGAGGCATATTCTCGGGTTTCTTACTTGCGTGAAATTTATGGCGATTACAAAGGGTCTATCCAGGCGATGAAAATGGCAGTTGAGGCAGGTTTGCCAGGCTCTGAACCTTATTGTTGGAGTAAAAATACACTCGGTCAATTGTATGAAACGACTGGAAAATTAGCCGATGCTGAAAATGAGTACAAAGGGATTTTAGCGATTCGTCCAAGTTATGCGTTTGCCATGAGAGGTCAGGCAAGGGTTTTGAAAGCTCAAAAGCAATATGAAAAAGCATTAGTGGTTTTGGAAAAAGCTGCTAAGATTATGCCTGAGTTTTCTTTCCATGAAGAAATGGCTGAGATATTTGCCCTGCAAGGAAATAAAGAAAAAGCAATGAAAAAGTTTGAAGATGTTGCCAAAATGTTGGACGAAGATGCAAAGTCTGGTCATGCGGTGGATTTGGAGCTTTGTAAACTTTATACCAAAATGGAGCAGTTGGACAATGCGAAAAAATATGGTTTGATTGAATTGCAAAAAAGACCCAAAAACATAGACGTAAATCATGCTATGGCAGTTGTGGCATTTAAAATGAATGATTTCAAAAAAGCTAAAGAATACATTACTGTTGCATTGAGTACAGGAAGCAAGAACCCAGAATTACTGAATGATGCTGGTAAAATTGATAGAACTTTAGCCAATAATTCATTGGGCTATGAGCCAATAATTGTTGTAGGAAAATAGTTTTTTCACCACAAGGACGGGAGGAGGCAAAGAGTTTTATCTTCTCTCATTTTTAGAGAGTGGTTTAGTACAAAATATTTTCACCTCAAGGACTAAAAAACTCAATAAAATTGCGTCCCTCCGTCCTTGCGGTGAAAAACTCCATCCATTGTATTTTACAGAAAATCTTATGAAAAATCTTTTTACTATAATCTTAATTTTCATCACAATTCAGGCTTTTGCTCACAAGGGAAGTATCTCTGGAATTGTATATGATGAAAAAACAAATCAGCCCTTGCAAGGTGTAAGCATACATTTAACGGGTTTGAACAAAGCAGTACTCAGTAATGAATTAGGGCAATTTCGTTTTGAAAATCTTGTTGCAGCTCCATATAAAGTTGAATTTTCTTCTTTAGGATTTAAGGCTCAGGTTGTTACTGCATTGGTCAAAGATGACGAAAACACTTTCCTGAAAATTTCAATGGGCTACCAACCCGTTGAATTATCAGAGATTATTGTTCCATCGGTACGTCCGCATGACCAACAATTGATTAGTTCTTTAGATATAAAACTGCGTCCGATAACCAATTCTCAGGAAGTGTTGCGGTTAGTACCAGGGCTATTTATTGGACAACACGCTGGTGGAGGGAAAGCTGAACAGATTTTTCTGAGAGGTTACGACCTCGACCACGGTACAGATATTCGTCTCACGGTAGATGGTATGCCAGTAAATATGGTCTCTCACGCACACGGGCAAGGCTATTCAGATTTACACTTTGTCATTCCAGAAATGATTCAGGGAGTGGATTTCAAAAAAGGGTCTTACAATGCCGAAAAAGGAAATTTGGCAACAGCTGGTTGGGTGGATTTCAAGACGAAAAATACTCTGGAGCAATCATTCCTAAAAATGGAAGCGGGGCAATTCGATACGTATAGGCTTGTTGGTGCAATTGATTTATTAGGAGAAAAAGGAAAAGCTAAGAATCAATCGGCATTTTTGGCTTCTGAGTATTCTTACAGTAATTCGTATTTTGACAATCCACAAAACTTTAAGAGATTTAATGCTTTGGGGAAATTTCACGGACACATTTCTCCAAATACAAATCTCACACTCTCGGTTTCTACTTTTTGGAGTAAATGGAATCATTCTGGACAAATTCCAGACAGAGCTATCGATTCTGGTTTGACAACTTTCTTTGGTTCTGTTGACCCAACCGAAGGTGGAGAAACGAGTCGAACAAATTTGAATGCCCAATTCGTAAGCATTACCCCGAGCAATAACATTATTAAAAACCAGTTTTTTTATAGTAACTACAATTTTGAGATGTATTCAAACTTTACGTTTTTCAAAGAAGATAGCTTGAACGGCGACCAAATTAGACAAAAAGAACGTCGAAATTTGTTTGGCTATAATGGTAGTTTTTCAACCAATTCTACTTTAGGTAATACTGAATTTACTACAACTTTTGGGGTACAATATCGACAAGATTTGACCAGTGGAACAGAATTGTCACGTACAAAAGATAGAACTATCACGACGAATCCTTTGAAATTGGGAAATATTAATGAACTAAATCTGGGAATTTATGCCGATGAATTGATAAAAGTTTCAGAAAAATTTACAGTAAATGCAGGGCTGAGGCTTGATTATTTTCATGATAAATATGAAGATTTATTGTTGATTCCAACTGAAAATATCGGGAAAGTATCTGCCACAATTCTTTCTCCAAAACTAAATTTTTATTATACATTTAATCCGAGTTTGCAATTGTATTTGAATACTGGAAAAGGATTTCACTCGAACGATACAAGAGTAGTTGTACCCCAAAATGGACTCAATATTTTACCACCAACCTACGGCTCTGACTTAGGGATAATCTACAAGCCATTTTCTAAATTATTGATAAACAGTTCATTGTGGTATATTTTTTCTGAACAAGAATTTGTTTATGTGGGTGACGAAGGCGTTGTAGAACCCAGTGGACGTTCACGGAGGTACGGGATTGATATTTCAGCAAGGTATCAAATCAGTAATAACTTATATGCAGATTTTGATTTGAATACCGCTACTCCAAGAGCCTTGGATGAAGAGTCTGGGAAAAATTATTTACCTCTCGCACCTACTTTTACAACTGTCGGTGGCTTTTCATACCAAGCACAAAATGGATTCAGTGGTTCTTTGCGTTATAGATATATTGCTGACCGCCCAGCTAATGAGGACAATAGTATTGTTGCCAAAGGTTATTTGGTCAATGACCTTCAACTAAATTATACAAAAACACATTATACGATTGGTTTGTCGATTCAAAACTTGTTTGATACTCGATGGAAAGAGACCCAATTTGCCACCGA
Organism: Cytophagales bacterium; assembly: GCA_013298865.1. Classification (GTDB taxonomy): domain Bacteria; phylum Bacteroidota; class Bacteroidia; order Cytophagales; family Spirosomataceae; genus JAAFJL01. The sequence continues at coordinate 4,422 of JAAFJL010000116.1, forward strand.
AAGTAGATTACAGGGAGAAGCCCTATCGGTAGAAGAAATTCATTTTACACCAGGCACTCCATTTTTTGGAAGATTGAGTTTTTCGGTTAACTTTTAGGTAAAATTATATAAGGAACTCGAATTAAAATAGCTATCTAAAACTTGGATAACTTATTTGATTCCAGTTCCTTATTGATGTGTTGGGTAGAGCGTTTATATTTTTAGCCAATTCAGAAAAATTAAAAGGGCAATTCGTCAACTTCTTTTGTGCATTTGGCAACGTGCCATTCTTCTTTTACATCATACATATTTATCTCATTCATTTTTTGGCACTTATCACGGCAGAATTTACAGGTTTCGGTTAGCAGAAAATGATTTTACCTGCCTTGCCTTTTAGAGTAGAAGTTCTCAAAGGTTTTGGTTGCAATCTTTTTATCGTTTATCGGATTTGGGTTTTAGAGATTGCTTTGCTTTATCCATTGTGCAAAAATTTGATGGTTATAAGCAATCGCATAAAGAGCAATGGTGGTTGAGTTATTTGTAAAATTACTCAGTTCCCCCAAAAAGGGCATCAGCCAACATCATATTAGAAATAGTTCGTCTGAGAGTGATAAACTCAATATTTGTAATTCTATTAGGCATCTGTGAAAGTGTTGGGCTAACGTTTTTCAAATGCCTCACTATCGTCAATACCTAAACCGTTTTTACCAATCCAAAATAACAAATAATAGTAAGATTCTCAGTTTCAATTGATTAGATATACTGGAGCGTAGTTCTACCTAAATCGCTTTTGTATTTCAATGATTCTTTCACGATATTCGTATAGTTAAGTAGTTACTTGAAAATGATTCCCATTTTTTAAACTATTTTAATTATTTCAAGCTAATAGCGAAAAGTTAAAAGCCGAAGCAATCATCAAACTACTAAAGAATCTCATGCACATTGCAGTTACAGGAAACATCGGAGCAGGAAAAACAACACTTGCCAACAAATTAGCAAAACATTTTGGGTGGGAAGTTTTATATGAAGCGGTTGAAGGAAATCCGTATTTGTCTGATTTTTATGGAGATATGGAACGTTGGGCTTTTCATCTACAAATCTATTTCCTAAAAAGTCGTTACGAACAAGTTATGCAAATTCAAAAGTCTAATAAACGTATCATTCAGGATAGAACGATTTATGAAGATGCTTATATTTTTGCTTTGAATTTGTACCAATCAGGCGTAATGTCAGAGAATGACTACAACACTTACAAAGGAATTTTTGATTTAATGATGGAAACCGTAAAAGCTCCAGATTTGACCATTTATCTGAAAGCAGGAATGCCAAAATTAATGTCCCAAATTAAGAAAAGAGGAAGAGATTTTGAGTCAAACATTTCAGAAGACTATCTACGTTCGCTAAATGTTCATTATGATGATTTTACCAAAAATTACAAAGCAGGCAAATTATTGGTATTAGACGTAAATGATTTAGATTATTTGAGTAATCCAGAAGATTTAGCTTTTGTAATTCAATCTGTTGATAAAGCTCTTTTATACGAAACCCCTCAGATGGCAGAACCACTAACCCAACCGTCATTGTTTGACAATAAAGCATAAAAAAAGGTCTGATTTCTCAGACCTCTGTGACGATGGGGAGACTCGAACTCCCATAGGATAACTCCCACTACCACCTCAAAGTAGCGTGTCTACCAATTCCACCACATCGCCATTGGTATAGTGCAAAAGTAGTATTTTTTAATTTTCTTTGCAAAAAAGATTATGTCAATATGGTCGATAAATTTCTATTCTTGACGTAATCACCTAATAATCAAATCATAAACAAAACAATAAATCATCATGGCGTTGGAAATAGAAGGCAATCTTATCAAGTTTTTGCCAGAAGTTACAGGGCAAGGAGCAAAAGGTCCTTGGGTAAAACAAGAATTTGTGTTGGAAACACAAGAGCAATATCCTAAAAAAGTTTGTATGTCTGCATGGGGCGACCGTGTACAAGACCTAAAAAACTATGCTTTAGGTGATACATTAAGAGTAACGTTTGGTGTTGAATCACGTGAGTACAACGAGCGTTGGTACACAGATGTAAGAGCTATTAGAATTGATTCGGTTGGTGGAAATAGTGGAGGCGGAAATACTGCGCCACAAGCATCAACTCAACCAAAACCTCAACCATCAAAACCAGCAGATTTACCACCAGCAGGCGATTTGTCGAGTTTTACAGAAGGTGATGATTTACCGTTTTAAGCAATTAACAATTATCAATTTTGATTATCCGATAAAATAAAAGCTCATCAATAACATTGATGAGCTTTTATTTTTACTGAGTAATCCAAAAATTTAATGAACCGCTAACTGTTCGCTGTTAATTGCAACAAGCCATTCAGGCTTTGTGGTTACTACTTTAGCTCTAAGCTCGTTTAACAAAGAATAAAGTCCAAAATAAGTACGATTTACATACAAACCATGTTGAGAACCTCTTGCAACTTTTGAGTTTTTTAGTTCCTCTATTTCCGTTAGTTTTTCTGCAAAAAGATAGACACTTTCAAAATATTCGTCATCAGCAAAGTCAAATTCATCAACTGAAAAAGGTTTTCCCAATAAGAAAATCATTTGCTTGAACAAATCACTGAAAAACACTTGTTCTTTCGGTGAATCACTTGGTACGATAAATTCTAATTTCTTGAAAATATCGTCCGTTTTTTCAATATCTAAAAGAGTATCAAAATTTATGAGTGCGAAATAATTATCATAGAAAAAATCTGGAATAACCTTGATACAACCAAAATCAATTACTCCCATTGTACCATCTTGTTTCATCAAGAAGTTCCCTGGGTGTGGGTCAGCGTGTACTTGTCTGAGTGTGTGAATTTGAAAATGATAAAACTCCCAAAGTGCTTGTCCGATTTTATCTCTGACTTCCTGAGAAGGATTTGTTGCCAAAAACTCCTTCATGTGCAAACCTTCAAGCCAATCCATTGTCAAGATTCTGTCGCAAGAAAGTTCAGGGTAATATTTCGGGAAAAACAAATCGTTAATATGTGAACAAGCCTCTGAAATTTCTACTGAGCGATTTAATTCTAACACATAATCAGTTTCTTCCAGTAACTTTTCTTTTACTTCACCCATGTAGCGGTCAACGTCTTTTTCATTCAAACTAAACATGGTTATTGCAATCGGACGAATCATTCTTAAATCTGCCCCAATACTATCAGCTACGCCAGGGTATTGTACTTTCACGGCTAATTGTTTTCCATTCAATTCCGCTCTATGTACTTGTCCAATGGAAGCAGCATTAGCCGCATTTAGATTGAATTTGTCAAAAATTTCATTGGGATTTTTACCAAAATATTTCTGAAAAGTTTTCACAACCAAAGGACCAGAAAGGGGAGGGGCAGAATACTGAGACATCGCAAATTTATCTCTGTATGCCTTTGGTAACATTCCCTTGTCCATGCTTAACATCTGAGTAACTTTCAGGGCTGAACCTTTCAGTTCTGACAAAGAAGAATAAATGTCCGCTGCGTTGTCACGGTGAAGTTCTTCTTTAGTTATTGAAGGGTCAACTAACTTTTTCACATTGTGTTTTAGGTAATTACCCCCGATTTTGACACCAGTTTTTACAAATTGAGTCGCTCTCGCAACTTTTGATGTAGGAATTGAAGATTGCTCTTTCATATAAAATTGTTATTTTCGAGTGAAAATATTTTCAAATTCTCAAATTGGTAATTTTCAAATTATTACCGATTTTGATAAACAAATTTTGCTAAATCCAACACAGAATCTAAAGCAGAAGCACCAATTAAATCAAAAGAAGTATTGACAGACTTTTCGATAAAAGCGTCTGTTTTTTCAAAACCTTTTGATGCATCTTTTACCCAAAAATCCATTACTAAAGCAATCTGAACCCAAAAGAAATCAGCATAACGATTGTCTAAATATCTCCTTGGTTCAACTTCTCCACTTTCTTTACCTTCCTGAATCAAATCTTGCATATATTCTTTGTAAGCAGTTTTGAATTCTGTTAAAAATGTCGGAGTTTTCATCCTTTTCATGTCAATCTCTTTCCAGCACATCATTGTATAGCTTCTTTGTTGCTTCAATGTTTCAATTAAAGTATAGTAGAATGCTAACAATTTCTCTCTGACTGTATAACCAGAATAGGTCTCGTCATTACTAATTTTGTTAATTGTTTCTGTAATAAAATCCTTCCAAATATTGCTTTCTAATAGTTCAAAAGAATTGTAATATTCGTAGAATTCTACTTCTTTCATTTCTAATTTTTTAGTGAACGAAAATATAGAACTCGGACGACTTCCATTTTCTAAAAGATGCTCAATGTAAGCAATTTTAAGTTTTTCTTGATTTTCCATAAGTCATTTTAATGCTTTTAAGTACAACAACAGGATTAAATTATATGTTTAGTTTTTTTGTATTTTTCGATAATCCCAGAAATAAAACAACCTTTCAATGTACTGAACATTGAAAGGTTGCAAAATTTTCGTAAAAAGTTTATTTTAGATTAATGACTCACGAAAAGCCTTTGAACAATAGTTTCTTTTGAAGATTGAATTCTTAAATAATACATACCAGTCTGGAACAAATTACTTTCATATTCAAAATCTTTACTTTCTACATTTCCATATTCGTCTTCTTTGATAGATTTTCCAGAGAAATCATAAAAGCTAAACTTTAAATTTTCAGTTCCTTTCAAAAGTACTCGGACGGTGAAGTTTTTAGAAACTGGATTCGGAGAGATAGTAACTTTCATCGTCTCAGATTCTGGCAATCTCACAAACTGGTTGGCAAGTGTTTTTCTTGATTTACTAAGATTAAATACATTTCTTACCCTTTTTGCTTGTTCTTTCGTAAAAATATTCATGCAGGCATCAGGAGAATAATCCATGTAATTTTCAATCATATTTCTGGTTTGAACCCCCGTACAATTTGAAAATCTATCATTACAAGTTGTTACACTATTCAAATCATTAATTTGAGGCGTGTCCGAACAAAAATCATCTCCACAATTATTATCTGCATTTGGGTGTAGCAAGCCTAACCAATGTCCGATTTCATGAGTAGTCGTTCTGCCCAAACCGTAGCTTTTACTGGTCGTTTTACCAAAAACTTTGTAGTCAATGATTAACCCATCAAAGGATTTTTGTTCGTCTAAATTTGAAACTGTTCCTTCTATACCTGGCAAATTACTATCGTAAGGGAATCCTCCATAGCCTAACTGGCTGCTATTCAGGGAAGTAACCCAAATGTTTAAATATTTTTCTGTGTTCCATTTAATCAATTTTGGAAGAAGAAAGTATTCAGAAAAAATATCATAGTTTCTTTCAGATAGCGTTCTGGTAATTCCTGTTGTAGATTTTCCATTTGGGTCGGTTGTAGCCAAGAAAAACTCAATATTCATGTCTTCTCCAACAGGATTATTATTGAATCCACGGGTATTTACCTTTCTCCGATAATCCTCGTTCAAAATATCAATTTGAGTTTTGATTTGAGCATCAGAAATATTAGTAGTCGCATTTTTATAAACAACATGAACCACCACTGGGATTTTCACAAGAACTGTTTCCGAGATGTCATCAATAGAAGTGATTCTATTGATGATTTGTAAATCCGACTCGAATTGACTTTTCCGTTTCAGAAAGTTATTATTTTTTTTGTTTCTTAATTGTTCAATTTTGGGTACGGCACATCTTTCAACAGCTTCTTGTCCATAACTTTTTGATAAAGCGAAGGTTGAAACAATAAATATTATAAATAGATTTTTTTTCATGACGACGATTTTTTTTGGCTCAAAACTATTGATTATCAATGATTTATGAGAATTTTTTGAATAGTGGTTTCCTTTGAAGTTTGTATTTTCATAAAGTAAATACCGTTTTGAAGTTGAGAACTATCATAATCAAACTCTTGGCTTCTCAAGTTTGAAAAAGATTTGTCATCAATGATATTTCCAGAAAAATTGTAAAGTGTAAGGCTAAGATTTTCATTGCCTTTGAATAAAACTTTAACCGAAAACTTATTCGTAACAGGATTTGGAGAAATTGTTGACACCAACTTTTCAGCTTCAGAGAGTGTATTAAATTGTGTTACAATATTTTTTCTTGTTCTACTAAGATTCAAAACACTTCTCACTCGTTTTACTTGATCAATTGTAAAAGTATTCATACAAAAATCGGGAGAGTAGTCCATATAATTTTCAATCATATTTCTGGTAACTCGTCCATTTTCTTTACAATCAGAAAATTTATCGTTACAATCAGAAGCTTGGTTCAAGTCTGTTATCTCAGGGGTATCATTACAAAAATCATTGCCACATCTCTCATCTGCGTTAGTATGTAAAAGACCTAACCAATGTCCAACTTCATGGGTGGCAGTTCTACCAAAACCATAATTTTTGCTGACAGTTTTACCAAAAAATCTATAATCAATTAATACTCCATCAAAGTTTTTTTGAGCATCTAATCTTGCTTTTGAACTTTCAATCCCTTCTAAATTGCTATCATAAGGAAAAACACCATAGCCTAATTGAGTGCCTGACAAACTTGTTACCCAAATGTTGAGATATTTATTTTCATCCCAACGGATTATTTGAGAAATTTCTGAAATATCATTCGTAATATCAAAGACCTTGTTAATGGCAGTTCGAGTAATTCCCTTTGTTGGATTTCCTGACGGGTCTTTTTGTGCAAGAAAAAACTCAATTTTCATGTCACCTCCAACCGAATTATTGTTGAATCCTTTTGAATTTGCTTTCTTTCTGAAATCTTCATTCAGAATATCAATCTGAGCATTTATTTGTGCATCCGAAATATTTGCAGTTTCATTCTTATAAAGGATATGTACTACAATTGGGATTTTTACAATTAAAGAATCAGGGATTTCTTCTTTTGAAGAAAGTTTGCTATAAATTTTCAAATCAGATTCAAACTGACTTTTTTGTTTTAAATATTGTCTATCATTTTTAATTCGTTGTGTTTCAAGTGCTGGGACTGAACATCGTGGCGTTTCTTGAGAATAAGAAACAAATCCATGAAAGGCAAGATAGTTCAAGAGAATTAAAACACTTTTCTTCATAATTATTTACTTAGGTTTATTAGCGTCTCCATCATATGCCAAGATAATGTCTCTGACCAAACGGTGACGAACTACATCTTTGGCATCTAATTCAACGAAAGAAATACCTTTGATATTTTTTAAAATAATCTGAGCATCCGCTAAACCAGATTTTTGTTTTGTCGGAAGGTCAATTTGAGTTTTATCTCCCGTAATAATCATTTTGGATTGTACACCCATCCTTGTCAAAAACATTTTCATTTGCATAGGAGTAGTGTTCTGAGCTTCATCCAGCAAAATAAATGCGTCATTCAACGTTCTACCTCGCATATAAGCCAAAGGGGCAATCTCAATTGTACGATTTTCGATGTAAAATTTCAATTTTTCAGCTTGAATCATATCATCCAACGCATCATAAATTGGGCGTAGGTACGGGTCAATTTTTTCCTTCAAATCTCCTGGTAAAAACCCTAAATTTTCTCCTGCTTCTACGGCTGGTCTTGTGATAATAATTTTACGTACCTCCTTGTTTTTCAGGGCTTTAACTGCAATTGCTACTGCTGTATAAGTTTTACCGGTACCTGCTGGTCCGATCGCAAAAAGTATGTCATTAGTGGCGGCAGCTTCAACCATCTTTTTTTGATTGTCTGTTCTTGCCTTGATAACCAGACCACGTGTTCCATAAACCAAAACATCACCATCAATTTTTGGAGATAAAGGTTGCTCACCTTTGGGAGTAGAAGTATCTTCCCTGATAAAATCATTGATTTGTTCTTTGGAAATTTTTCCATACTTCTGAAAATGAAGAACCATTGTTTCAATTATTTCACCAATTCTGACCATTTCTTGAATAGGTCCCTTAACTTTTATTTCATTTCCTCTTGAAATAATTTTGCTTTGCGGAAAAGCATTTGCTAGAACTTTGATATTTGAATTATCAATTCCTAAAAATTCAACGATAGCAATATCGTCGATTGTAATTATTTTTTCTGTCAATTTTCCTAAATTTTAATGTAAAAATATATGCTAATGTAAGCGTTTGAATTGTAAAAAGGTTTGTTCAAAATTATATTTTTTTGAATAATTGTAGAAATTATTGGCTTTATATAAATTCTATTTGGCAAACGTGAAATTTTACTTCACTTTTTACTAAATTTTCACCAAATTTGTACTGATGGAACAACAAAATTTTAATAACAACTTAAAGAAAACGTCTTCTTTTGCGGGCGGAAAAATATCTGGTCAAAATCGCTGGCTTGACGTTGGTTTGGGTAAAATCCCGCCACAAGCTCTTGATTTGGAGGAGGCAGTACTGGGTGCATTGATGATTGAAAAAGATGCCCTTACCACTGTTATCGACATTCTAAAAGTGGAATCTTTTTATAAAGAAGCTCATCAACGCATCTATGCGGCGATAACCACACTTTTTGCTAATTCAGACCCAATCGACCTGCTTACTGTAACAAATCAACTACGTAAAACTGGTGAATTAGAGTTGGCTGGTGGTCCGGGCTATATGATTGATTTGTCGCAAAGGGTAAACTCTGCTGCAAATATTGAATACCATGCTCGTGTCGTAGTAGAACATTCAATTAAAAGACAATTGATTGCTGTGGCTTCTGAGATTCAGAAAATGGCTTATGAAGATACAACCGATGTTTTTCAATTGTTAGATAAAATTGAGCAAGAACTTTTTAGAATTTCTGAATCAAATATCCGTAAAAACTATGCCGATATGGCAGCCGTTGTCAGATTGGCTTTACAAGAATTAGAAATTAAGAAAAACCAAAAAGATGGACTTACTGGAATTGCATCTGGGTTTAGTGCTTTAGATAGAATTACTTCTGGTTTTCAAAGAACAGAATTAGTGATTATTGCTGCAAGACCAGGGATGGGAAAATGCTTAGGAAAAGGAACTAAAGTATTGATGTTTGATGGTTCACTTAGAAAAGTTGAAGATGTAGTTGAGGGTGATTTGTTAATGGGAGATGATTCTACCCCAAGAATAGTAAAATCTATTGCACGAGGAAGAGAAAAAATGTATTGGGTTCGGCAAAATAAAGGAATTGATTACCGAGTGAATGAAAGCCATATTTTGTCTTTGAAAAGAAGTAGAAATGAAGGAAAACATCAAAATGGAGACGTTCTGAATATTTCGATTGATGAGTATTTAAAAAAATCTGACAAGTTTAAGACAAATTATAAAGGGTATAAAGTTGGTGTAGAATTTTCTGAAAAATCTGTTTCGATTGAGCCTTATTTTTTAGGTTTGTGGTTGGGCGATGGACATTCATACTCTTCAAGAATTACAAATGTTGATTCAGAAATAATTGAGTATATGAATGAATATGCTGAAAATTTAAACCAAACAGTTTCAATTTATCAGCAAGAAGGTAAAACAACAAATTATTCAATTACGAAAGGTTTTAAAAGCAAAAAGGGCTTTTCAATAAGTAGTGAGCTTAGAAAGTACAATTTATTAAAAAATAAGCATATACCAGAATGCTTTTTAGTGAATTCCTCCGAAAATCGACTTCAACTATTAGCGGGTTTATTGGATAGTGATGGACATTATTTGGTTGATTCTAACGGTTACGAAATCACACAAAAGAATTTTGAGCTTGCTCGTCAAATCAAATTTTTATGCGACTCATTAGGATTTCGAACTTCTTTGACAGCAAAAAAAGCCTCTATTTCCTTAATAGGATTTGAATCAGAGGTCTATCGAATCAGAATTTATGGTGATATTGATAAAGTCCCTGTTAAAATTGAAAGAAAAAAAGCAAACCCGTGGAAAAGTTCTGTAAACTGGAAAATGACTGGGATAAAAGTCGAGTATGATAAAGTTGATGATTACTATGGCTTTGAAATTGACGGAAATCGTTTGTTTTTGCTTGAAGACATGACAGTAACTCATAATACTGCCCTAATTCTCTCAGCATGTAGAAATGCCGCAGTTGACTTCGGGCAAGCGGTTGCTTTTTTCTCTTTGGAAATGTCATCAGTTCAGTTAGTTAATCGTTTGATTTCTGCTGAAGCAGAGTTAGAATCTGATAAACTCCGTAAAGGAAATTTAGCTCCACACGAATGGGCTCAATTGCACGCCAAAATCGGTAAGTTGACCAATGCCCCAATTTTCATTGATGACACACCTGCACTATCAATCCTTGAATTACGAGCAAAATGTCGTCGTTTGAAAGCTCAGCACGATATTCAAATGATTGTGATTGACTATTTACAGTTAATGTCAGGTGAGTCTGGTGGTAAAGGAGGAGGAAATCGTGAACAAGAAATTGCCATGATTTCTCGTGCTTTGAAACAATTAGCCAAAGAATTAGATGTACCCGTAATCGCACTTTCACAGTTAAGTAGAGCCGTTGAAACTCGTGGTGGCGACAAGAAACCCCAACTTTCAGATTTACGTGAATCAGGGTCTATAGAGCAAGATGCTGATATGGTAATGTTTATCTATCGTCCTGATTACTACGGGATTACGCAAGATGAAAATGGAAATTCTGTTGCAGGAATAGGGGAGTTGATTATTGCTAAAAACCGTGCAGGTTCATTGGATACTGTACAATTGAGATTTATTGGAAAATACACCAAATACTGCGATTTGGATTCTTCTGAATACTCAGGATTTGCAGGAGAAAACTTGCAATCTTTTGCCCAGATTACAGATACAACTGCCACTTTTGAGTCTGGAGCAAAAACAGTAGGAAGTAGAATGAATAATCCGAATGGAATGCCTCCTCAAAATCCAAATAACCCTTTTGGTTCAGGAATTAGAAACGACCCTCCTCAGGATGTACCATTTTAGTCATAAGCTAAGAGAAATTAGCAATGAGTTTTGAGTACTTTGTGCAATTTTCAATGCTCACTACTCAAAGCTCATTGCAAAAAATCTACCTCAAAACCAATTTTGCTACATTTTCTACATGATGTGTATGCGGGAACATATCGACAGGTTGCATAGCGACAACATCATATTTTTCGTGTAAAATTGCTAAATCTCTTGCCTGTGTTGCAGGATTACAGCTCACATAAACAATAGTTTTTGGTGCAGCAATCAAAAGCGTTCTTATCACTGGTTCATCCATTCCAGCACGAGGAGGGTCTGTAATCACAACGTCTGGATTTCCATGAATATTCAAGAAATCAATGTCTAATAATTTCCGCATATCGCCAGCGTAAAAATCTGTATTTTCAATATTATTAATCTTGGAATTCACCTTTGCATCTTCAATTGCCATTTCTACATACTCCAAACCAACAACTTTTTTAGCTTTTTTTGCAACAAAATTAGCAATAGTACCTGTTCCAGTATAAAGGTCATAAACTAATTCATCACCTTTTAAATCTGCCATTTCTCTCGTGATTTTATATAACTCGTAGGCTTGTTCAGAGTTAGTTTGGTAAAAAGATTTTGGACTAATTCTGAATTTCAAACCTTCCATTTCTTCCAAAATATAGGGCAATCCGTTAAAATTATGAACTTCCAAATCAAAAAATGTCGCATTCCCTTTGGTATTAATCGTATAATTTAGTGATGTTATTTCAGGAAACTTTTCCTTCAAGAAATTCATTACTAAAGCAATTTCCTCTTCTGAAGCATGAGCAAATTGTACCAAAACCATCAAATCTCCAGTACTTGCAGTGCGTATCATTACATTCCGCATTGCACCTTTTTCTTGCCGTAGCAATTCGTAATATTCAATATTGTTTTCTTGGGTAAAATCTCTAAGTGCCAGACGGATAGCATTAGATGGGTCTTTTTGTAGAAAACATTCATCTAATGCTAAAATTTTATCAAATCGTTTTGGAATATGAAATCCTAATGCGTCTTTAGAAAAATCTTCTCCAGATTGAATTTCTTCAACTGTTAACCAACGATTTTGAGAAAAAGTAAACTCCAATTTATTTCTGTAAAATTTAGTTTGTTCAGAAGGAAAAATTGGCAAAATCTCAGGCATTGGAATTTTGGCTATTCTTTGCATAGCGTCCACTACCTGTTGGTGCTTAAATTTCAATTGTTGCTGATAATCTATATGCTGCCATTTACAACCTCCGCAAGTTCCAAAGTGCTTGCAGAAAGCATCAACTCTTAACTTTGAAAGTGGTTTTATATTTTGTGCAGTTGCTTCTTTGAAACTATTTTTTGATTTAGTAATTCTCAAATCTGCATAATCGCCAGGAGCAACTGGACCTTCAACAAAAATGACAATATCATCAACTCTACTCAAACATTTTCCTTCGGCAGCAAAACTTTCAATGAGTATATTCTCTAAAATTTCAATTTTTTTATTCTTTACTTGTCTTCCCATTATTGTTTTTTATGATGATACTAAGTTTGTTATTGTTGAATTAAGTGTTTGATAATCAAATATGTATAAAAAATTCTTTAAAATTATCAACTATTTTATGGTACTAATTGAGCTCTCAATTCTCCATTTGGGTACAAGGCACTATGAATATTGACATACCAATTTCCAATCAATAAATCTGTTTCTTGAAGAGCAGAAAGAGCAATTGTTTTGTTTTCAAAAGGAGTTTTTGGATTTGGACCCAAACTATAAACAACCCCGCCATTAGCAGTAGTTTTGTCACCTTTATGAAAATGCCAAAGCGTAGGAGTTAAGCCCGAATATGTTACTTTAAAAGTCAAAATTTTAGTACTTTTGTCGTACGTACCTTCAAAGTTGGCAGTGCCAGAAGAAACATTGGCAGGGATTTCATTGAAACCACTCAGTACGGCATTAAAAGTGACTAAGTTTGGATCAACCACCTGTTTTTTAGCACATCCGCCAATCAAAAAAAATAACATTAAACAGAATAAAACTTTTTTCATAATTCAAAAATTTTAATGAAAGACAAGATTGTAATTATTACTGGTGCTTCATCAGGAATTGGTAAAGCCTTAGCATTTAGTTTTGGTAATGCAGGTGCAAAAATAGTCATTACTGGTAGAAAAGCCCAACCATTGGCAGAAGTTAGTAAAGAACTTAGCGATAAAGGCATTGAAAATTATTCTATCATCAGTGATGTAAGTGTAGAAGCTGATAATATAGAAATGGTGAAAAAGACAATTGATAAATATGGAAAAATAGATATTCTTATCAATAACGCAGGAATTACGATGCGTTCAATGTTTGAAGATGCCGCCCCTAATGTCTTGAAACAAGTAATGGATATTAATTACATGGGAGTGGTTTACGCAACAAAATATGCCTTACCCTACATTAAATTGACAAAAGGTTCTATCATTGGCATTTCTTCCATAGCTGGTTACAGGGGGTTACCTGTACGCACGGGGTACTCGGCATCAAAATATGCTTTAAATGGATTTTTAGAAGCATTGAGGACAGAATTGTTACATGACGGTGTTCATGTATTGACTGCTTCGCCAGGCTTTACTGCATCAAATATTAGGTTTTCTGCTTTAGGAAAAGACGGAAATGTTGCAGGTGAGACTGTTAGGGACGAAGCAAAAATGATGACCTCTGAAGAAGTTGCAGATAAGATTTTAAGAGCCACTATTTCAAGAAAAAGAGCGATTGTTATGACGCTTCAAGGAAAAATGACAGTCTTCTTAAATAAATGGCTTGGGGGAATTATGGACAAAATGGTTTACAATAATTTAGCAAAAGAAAAAGATTCACCACTCAGAAAATTGTAGAATTATTAATGAAGCTGTTTAAACTTTCTGTTTTGTTCTAAAATTAGGCTATTATTAAATCCAGATTTTTAAAATTCTTGACATATAGCAGAGCTACATTGAAAGAATTTTGGGAAGCTGGATTTAAAAAGAGTCAATTTTAGTCAAAAGAGAAAGTTTAAATAGCTTCAATCTTTGCATTGTTGACTTTTTCAACAATGCAAAAATTACTCAACCAGCCATAAATCGTTTTCTTTGATATACCCGAATTCACCATTCCAATAAACTCGTTTCCAAATATCCTTATTGCCAATTACATCTAATTTATTTCCTTTAGTTATTTTCTCAATTACCAAAGCCCCCGCCGAAGGTTCAGTGCGAATCATTACACCGTCTGAATTTACAATACCTTGATGGTAGAGATTTGGGACATTCAACAAAACTGCGATTCCGATAAGATAAAAAACCAAAAACATTTTTTGTTTAAAAGGAATATTTTCCTTCTTATACCTCTTGTAAATGATTATGCCAAAAATGTAAATTGCCAAAAGCATCATCAATCCAAAGAGAAATCCCGAATATTGTTTATAGATTAAAATCAAAAAATTGAAGTCACTTAGCTCGTATCCTTTTAATTCATGTTGAATGGAAAGCTCATTTAACTTTGCTAAAATTTTCTCATCGGGTTTTTTTTCAAAACATTTATTAAGAAAATAAAGTGCTTTCAAATAATCTCCTTTTTGTTCTTTGATATATGCTAATTTTAGACTAATCAAATATGGAGGGTCTGAGAAATTATTGAGTTTTTGTTCATAAATTTTTTCTGCAAGACCAAAATTTTGTTTTTTGAACAAAGAATCCGCTTTATTTAACGAATAGCCATTCCCTTGACTTATAGCGAGTTGACTAAAGACAATGAAAGAAAAAAATAAAAATATGATTTTTTTTAGATTGATGGCTTGCATAATGTTTCAATTACTCGTACTTTTGCACCGCAATAAAGGGAAACATTTCCACATTTGCAAGATTCCGTAGCTCAGTCGGTAGAGCAATACACTTTTAATGTATGGGTCCTGGGTTCGAATCCCAGCGGGATCACGAAGACTACTTTAGGGTAGTATTCCTTTCGCCTCCAGAGTGAGGCATTTAAAATAAGTACTAAATTTTAGCTACGGTTAAACTTTAGAAGATTCCGTAGCTCAGTCGGTAGAGCAATACACTTTTAATGTATGGGTCCTGGGTTCGAATCCCAGCGGGATCACTTCAACCACTCAATTTGAGTGGTTTTTTGTTTTATTGGGTTTAGATATTATTTTTGATTTTTTAAATCTATGAAAAAACTCATTGTAGCTTTCCTCTTTCTTTCATTTTTCAGGTGCTTTTCTCAATCTGCACCATCAAATCTTCAAGGT
>JAAFJL010000117.1 GCA_013298865.1 Cytophagales bacterium
AAAACAAACTTACCTCCCATGATTTCCGTAGAAGAAGCCCTCAAAATTGTTATTGAAAATCGCTTGCCTGTGCGGGCAGAAGAAGTTTCTCTGATTCAATCAATTGATAGAATTTTGGCAGAAGATATTATTGCAGACCGAGATTTACCGCCCTACGAACGTGTCGCAATGGATGGAATTGCTGTCAATTTGGACTTTCTGGATTCTATTAATGTAGGCGAAAGTTTTGATATTGAGGACACTCAGTTTGCAGGGCAACCTCAGAAAATACTCCGAAACAACACTAATTGCATGGAGGTAATGACAGGTGCAGTAATGCCCATCAATTGCGATACCGTGATTCGTTATGAAGATTTGGAAATTTCTGAAGAAAATGGAAAAAGAGTTGCACAGGTAAACGTAGTTCCGAAAGCAGTTTGGTTGAATGTTCACCGAAAAGGCTCTGATAGAAAGTTAGGAGAAATACTGGTATCGGCAGGAACAAAAGTTTGTCCAGCAGAAATTGCCGTAATGGCAGCCGTTGGTAAGGCGACAGTAATGGTGATGAAACCTGCTAAAGTTGCCGTAATTTCTACGGGAGATGAATTAGTGGAGGTTGATCAAAAACCCGCATCACACCAAATTCGTTTGTCGAATAGTTATTTGTTGGGGGCTGCATTAAAACGAATCGGGATAGACGCAAATCTATTTCATTTGACGGATGATATTGAAATTTTAAGCCAAAAAATAGAGCAAACCCTTGCCGACCACGATGTACTAATTCTGAGCGGAGGCGTATCAGAAGGAAAGGCAGATTTTGTGCCGAAAGTTTTGCAAGGTTTAGGCGTAAATAAATTGTTTCACAAGGTATCTCAGAAACCAGGGAAACCTTTTTGGTTTGGCAAAACAGATACTCAGAAAGTTGTTTTTGCCTTGCCAGGAAACCCAGTTTCTACGGCAGTTTGCTACTATAAATACGTACAACCGTTTTTATCAAGAGTAAATTACCAGTTGAGTAACAAAGTAGTTTTGGGCGAAGACATTACTTTTGATGCTCCATTAACGTACTTTGTTCCAGTAGTAGTAACTTTTAACAGAGAAGGTGTTTTAATAGCCAAACCTGTAAAAAACAATGGTTCTGGAGATTTTGCGATGCTCACCCAAAGCGAAGGTTTCATAGAATTACCGCCCCACGAAAACGAATTTGTAGTAGGCGAGATTTATAAGTACATTAATTTTAGGGGGTAGGATTTGGAAACAGCCTCAATATTTTGTGTAAAAAGTTGAAAGCATTTTACACAAAATATTATTTCTGATTAAACTTTCTACCTCATAACCCTTCACACAAACCCAAAACACTCACAATAACTCCATTGGGTCATCAACTATCCGTAAATTTTCATTAAAAGAATCCATGAAAATCATGTCTTCCTGACTGATTTCAAAGTCAAAAATGCCAAAATTTTCTTTTAATCGAACCAAATTACTGGATTTTGGAATCGTTGAAATTCCATGTTGAATTGCCCATCTTAGCATGATTTGGGCTGGAGTTTTTTCGTATTTTTCTGCTAAATTTACCAAGCGAATGTCTCCAAATCGTTGCCCACGAATCAGAGGCGTATAAGCCTGTAAAAGTATTTTTTGTTCCCTACAATGCTCCAGTAACTCTTTTTGAAATAAATACGGGCTAAATTCTACCTGATTGACCGTCGGGACAATGGTCTTGTAAGTGTCTAATTCATCCAAAAATGGCAATAAATAATTAGCAACGCCAATTGCCCTAACCTGACCACTTTCGTATAGGTTTTCTAATGCTTTCCAAGTATCTTTTCGGGTTGGTTTCATGGGCCAATGCACCAAATATAAATCTATGTATTCAGCATTGAGTTTTTTCATACTTTGGTCAAAAGCCCTCAGTGTTTTGTCGTAACCTTGGTCTGCATTATTTACTTTGGTAGTCAAGAAAATGTCCTTTCGGTCAATTCCACTTTGTCGGATTCCATTCCCAATTTCTACCTCATTTTCATACATCGAAGCCGTGTCAATTAGCCGATAACCAATTTCCAATGCCCACTCTGTTGCTTGTTCGGCTTCACTTTGGTACATATCATATACGCCCAAGCCGAGTAAGGGCATTTCTACGCCATTGTTCAGCGTTGAATATGCTTGATTTTGTTTATTTACCATTTCTCTAAACCTAATAATTTCTTGCCCAAATCGTTCAGTTCGGCGGTTTTGTATTTATTCAATTCCCAATTTCGAGGATCACCTGGGAATGCGTAACCTTCGGGTGCGATACGATTTTTCCACGAATTTACTCGCCATTCTTTCAAACCTTCATTGTCTTCTTCGGCAGGCATCATCGAAATATACTGAGCCACCCGTACTTTATCCTTTGAATTATTGGCTCTAATTCCGTGTGGTTCAAGGCTATTGAAAATCAGTAAATCCCCAGCCTCCAATTTTACTTTATGAAAATCATTTTCAAATCCTGTTGTGTCTGGTTTGAAGTGATTTCTGTCTTCGGGCTGTGTCAGTTTCCAAGTTTCATACGTCCTAAAAAGCTCAGGAATGCACTGGAATCCGCCCATTTGTTCATCGGTTTGGTCGGCTAATGCCAAAACCCCTTGTACGTTTTGGGGCTTGGTGTCGGGGTCATAGTCCCAATGGATAAATGCCTTATATTCAAAACCTTCACGCAAAGGAAAGTTCAAATTTGCCCTGTCAATCGTTACCCATAATTTCTCAGTCCCCCAAATATCCGTGAAGGCATCATGCACTCGTTCCATCTGGCGGTTATTCCACAAATGTTGATGGTTATAAACCTCCACCATACCTGTTCCTGCCAACTCTTTCATCTGCATTTCAGCACGAGGGGCGGTGTACCAAGTTGCTGGATTTTGTGGGTCTTTTTCTTCAAAATCCCAAAGAAATTGAGCCGTTGCCAAAGCCTGGTCACGTGGCACGGCATTCTTCACCACGACATAACCATTATGAATCCAAAATTGCCAATCCTCTTCGCTCAGAACTTTCAAAGGATTGCCATTGGAGCGGTCATTGAGTTTTATATTACTACTTTTTGCCGTTGAAGGATTTCCTGGAATATCCTTATGGGCGTTTGCCATCGTTGGGGTCATGGTCGGGACCATTGTCTGAGTTTCCATCTGAGTAATTAAATATTTTTTATTAAAATTATGATACAAAATTAGTCTCGAATTCCAGAACGCTCTACCTCAATATTTTCAAAAATTTGAACTGTATTGATTTTTTATGAATAAATTTATTGAATATTTGTAAAAATAAGTAGATTGTTTAGTTGTGAGTGAGTGATTTAAAATCTGTAGCTGAAATCACAATTCACTCAATCACAAATCACAACTAAAAAAATAACTCACAAATCACAACTAAAATTGAAAACACAATTAGAAGAAATACAGCCCGACAATGACAGTTCATTTCACATCATGGTCAATCCACGATTGAACGACTTTTTCTTTTGGCATTTTCATCCAGAATTTGAGTTGGTTTTTATTGATGGAGCAAGTGGCACTCGTCACGTAGGCGAGCATATTTCACGTTACGAAGACAGCGATTTGGTATTTATTGGCTCAAATATTCCACACCTCAATTTTGATTACGGCGTAAAGACAGACTATGAAAAAGTTGTACTTCATATTCAGCCTAATTTCCTGAAAGAAGCATTTAATAATACCCCAGAATTATTGGCGATTCAGCAACTTTTCGAGAAATCTCAGCATGGTTTAGCTTTTACGGGAGCATTAAAAAAGGAAGTCGGTGAGCGGATGAAAAGGCTTTCAATACTTCCGAAATTTCAACAATTCTTGGAGGTTCTACAACTGTTTCAAATCCTCGCAAATGCTAATGACATTGAGTTCTTGCACCCCGAACCTGTTGAAAATCAGCACAATAAAAAAGAACAAGAGCGATTGAAACGGATTTATCAATTTATTGATGATAACTTTCAAAGGAAAATAGACATAGAAGAAGTATCAGAATTGTCCCACCTGACGATACCCGCATTTTGTCGATATTTCAAGAAAATGACTCGTCTGACTTTCACAGAATTTTTAGGGCATTACAGAATAAATCAAGCTAAAAAATTGCTCCGTTTAGATAAAAATGTAAGTGAAACGTGTTTTGAATGTGGCTTTGAAAGTTTATCTTATTTTAACAGAACTTTCAAAAAAATAACGGGCGAAAATCCGATGAGTTTTAAAAAAAGATACCAATAGTGATAATTAAAAATGTAGAATTAAGAATGAAAAATGATAGTTGAAATGCTGTATCACTTCTATTTGAGAAGCAAATTATTGGACTTTTAAAAGCTATAAATAATTATGTTTCAACAGTGATTTATACAGAATTCAATTGTCGAACACGGAAGCCGTCCTTTTTTGAAGGACGGCTTCCGTAATTTATAATTGTTTTACTACACCATTAAATTCAAAATCATTACGCCAATAATTCCTACTACCGAGACGATACTTTCCATGATTGACCATGAACGAATAGTGTCTTTGATACTCAAATTAAAATATTCTTTAAACAACCAAAAACCTGGGTCATTCACGTGTGAGAACATTAAACTACCAGAGCCAATTGCCAGTACCATCAACTCTGGATTAACGCCCGTTTGTAGTACCATCGGAGCAATAATTCCTGCTGTTGTAAGTCCCGCAACGGTTGCTGAACCTACACATACACGAATTACTGCCGCAGCTAACCAACCGATAATCAATGGGTTAAGTGGAAGCCCCTTTAGGATGTCAGCAATTTCGTTACTGACACCGCTTTCAATTAAAATTTGTTTCAACGCTCCTGCACCACCCGTAATTAACAAAATCATTGAGACATCTTTGACGGCATGAGTATAAAAATCCATGATTTTTTTCATGGTAAAACCTCTATTAATGCCCAATGAAAAAGTAGCTACTGATACTGAAATTAACATCACAATTTGTGGGTCGCCGATGAATGAACTAAGAGATTTTAGTGCTGGAATATTCTTGGTATAAAGGGGCAAAATTGTAGTAAAAGCCAATAAAAATACGGGTAAAAGAGCTGTAAAAAAGCTATTGAAAGTACTGGGTAATTCCGATTCTGGAAGGGTTTCGTTTTGGAATGTTTTCAGCGGAATAGACGGAATTTTCTTTAAAGTTGTTGCAAAAAGTGGTCCGCCGATAATAATTGCAGGAATGGCAATGGCAAAACCATACAATAATGTAATGCCCATGTTTGCCTGAAATTGAGCTACTAAAGCCGCAGGCGAAGGATGCGGAGGCAAAAATCCATGAGCAACCGACAACGATGCCAACATGGGTAACCCAACATAAACGGCAGGAAGTTTATATTGATTGACAACCGAAAAAATCAGTGGAATCATCAATACAAAACCTACATTATAAAATAGCGGAATGCCAATAATAAAACCCGTGCAGACCAATCCCCAATGAATATTTTTTTCGCCAAAAATACCCATCATTACCGAAGCAATTCTTTGGGCAGCACCGCTTTCAGCGACAATTTTGCCTAACATTGCCCCCAGAATAATTACTATCACTAATGACCCCAGCATATCACCGATGCCCTTCTGGAGTGATTTGCTAATGTTTTCGATAGGAATTCCTGTAAAAATACCAGCAATAATAGAAACAAAAAGGAAAGCTAAAAAAGGATTTATTTTGCCCCAAGTAATTAATAAAACTAAGAGTCCGATACAAATAGCAATGGTTAGTAATGTCATTATAAATCTTTTAAAGCGTGATAAACTTTGCTGAATTTGCTGAAATTTTCTTGATAAACGAGTTGATTATCGGGATTGGGAATAAACATTTTTTCTTCAATATCGTGATGATCTGATTCAATTCCAAAAGCCATAAAACCTATTAGTACTGCCCCCCAAGCTGAACCTTCGATTTTTTGAGAGACTGATACTTTCATTTGAAAAATATCAGCTGCAATCTGTAACCAAATATCATTTTTCGTGAATCCGCCGCTCGCCATAATAACAATTTTATCTCTTTCTTTTTTAGTAGGAATTAATATCTCAGTTATACTCAATAAGCCAAACAAAATGCCTTCTAAAGTTGCCCTGATAAAATGAGCTTTTGTATGATTAATGGTAATTCCCATGAGTGTTCCTTGGGCAGAAGCATCCCAAATTGGGGCTCTTTCTCCCAATAAATAAGGCACAAAAATTAAACCATTTGAGCCTGCGGGGACTTCCTGAGCTTGGGCTATTAGTTCATCAAAAGATTCGTTGGTTTGCAAGATTGACTCTTTTAACCATTGTAAAATTACGGCTCCGTTGTTTACTGCCCCTAATGTAAGGTATTGATTATCAATGAGATGATAGCACTGTGTTCTCATTTTTGAGTCAATAAATGGCTTGCTAATCGGTAAGCGGACTGCTCCACTTGTACCAATAGTCAAGGACATTCTACCTGATTGCATAGCTCCTGTTCCCAGATTTGCTAATGCCCCGTCTCCTCCGCCTAAGACTAAAGTATGATTTTTTGATAAACTTCGGGCAGAGTGCATTGGCGAAACAAGTGCAGAAAGTTTATCACGAGAAATACCGAGGAAATTTAAAATTTTATCATTCCAGCATAAGCATTCAATATTCATCATACCAGTTCCTGATGCCATGGACGAATCTATCACGTATTCGCCCGTGAAATGATGCCAAATATATTCTTTTAAACTGATAAATTTATGGGTATTTTCAAAGATTTCGGGTTCATTTTCTTTCAACCACAGAATCTTTGTCATCGGGGAAAAAGTATGAATGGGAATGCCTGTTTTTTCGTAAAATTGTTTCCCTAAATCACTTTCTCGCAGTTTTTGTGCAATTTCAGCCGCACGATTATCCGCCCAAAGAATCACATCAGTCAATGGTTTTCCATCAGAATCCACTGCAATTAGGCTTTGCATAGCGGCACTGAAACTGATGAATTGAGGGGTAATCGTTGAGGTTAGGTTTTCGATACAATCAACAACGGCTTTCAAAATTTCCGCAGGTTTTTGAACACTCCAATCGGGCTGAGGGTGGTGCATTTCATAGCTGATACAACAATGATTGACCACTTTTCCCGCTTTGGTAAAGACCATAGCTTTTGTGGCGGTTGTTCCTATGTCTATACCTATATAAAAATGGTTCATCAAAATTTTCGTTGTTGGTTATTCGATTTTCGATGTTATTTTTTCTCAACAGCATGACCGCCAAATTCATTTCTGAGGGCAGCAACGACTTTTCCAGAGAAGGTATCTGTCATTTGTGAACGATAACGCATCATGACGGACATCGCAATTACGGGTGTTGGAACACCTAAATCTAAGGCAGTTTCTAAAGTCCATTTTCCTTCACCAGACGAGTGCATGATGCCTTTGATTGAATCTAAATTTGGGTCTTTCGAGAACGCATTTTCCGTTAATTCCATCAGCCAACCTCTTACAACTGAACCATGATTGAGCATTTTAGCAGTTTTTTGGAAATCAATACTAAATTCTGAATGTTCAAAAACCTCAAAACCCTCTGCGATTGATTGCATCATTCCATACTCAATTCCGTTATGAACCATCTTGGTAAAATGTCCACTTCCTGCCTCACCAGTGTGTAAATATCCGTCAGTTACGGAAATATCTTTGAATACTTTTTCTACGAAATTAAAGACTTCATCATCTCCGCCAATCATGGTGCAAGCACCGTTCAATGCCCCCGAAGTACCGCCCGAAGTACCACAATCTAAAAAATCTATTTGTTTGTTTTTTAGATAGTTATATCTTTTTTTAGAATCTTTATAATTAGAATTTCCACCGTCAATAATGATGTCATTGGGGTTTAGGAATGGCAATAATGACTCAATAACATGATCAACTATTTCACCCGCAGGAACCATCAGCCAGACTACTTTTCTATTGGTTAATTGCTGACATAAATCTTGAATGGAATTTGCGGTTTTGATTCCTTCATTAGCTATTTTTTGAACAAAATCCGTGTTTACATCATTGGCTATAACCTCATAGCCGTTTCTTTTTAAATTAAGGGCAAGGTTAAACCCCATTTTTCCTAATCCAATTATTCCTATTTGCATTTTGTTTTTGATTACTGAAATTTTATTTTTCAAAGGTAGAGGATAAGTCAATCTTCTGATAAACGTGCCTTTGATAGCTTTGCCTGGAAATGGATTCGGTGCTAAATTCGGGAAACCACTTCTACGAAAATTAGCAAATGCTTCTGGTCCATTCAAGAAAGATGCAATCCAATATTGTGTGTTTATTTGTTCCAAAGCAGTGCTTGCATTATACGGATTTTCCTTTTGGTAAGTATCTATCAATGAGGCAGATACGGCTGAATTGGCATCATACAAAGCCATTTGTTCCAAATGCAACTTTACGCCTTTATTGAAAAAACTTTCGGCTGTTGCACCAGTAATCCATCCACGTTGAGCGGCTTCTGCCAATAATAATTGTGTTTGAGCGGCTGTTACCAAGAACATCGGCGAAGTAGTTTTTGCCATTCTGGTTCTATCCACCTGAGAATAATCATAAAAACTTGCCAATTTTGACTTCGTTACTTCAGAACTTATTGAGCCATTATCAAAGCCAAAAGGCATTCCAATCTGTTGGGCTGGGTCGGTTGTTCCACGAGAAGCCGTCTGTTCCGTACCTGATTTTGCCCCCACGTATCGCAAGGCAATTGATTTTAATCTTGGGTCATTGGTTTGTTGTAAATAACTGACAAAAGGAGTAGCCAAGTAAATATTGCTTGATTCTGTTGAATTAAGGGTTTGTCCGAGGGCATTCAAATAATTGGCATCATGTTTAATAAAAGCATTGTCTGAATTTGCCTCCATTACTCCTGCCTGAAACGCCTTCTGAACTAATTGTTGAGCCTGAGTTGCATCAATTTTGGTCAATCTCATTCCTGCCCGAAGCAACACAGAATTTCCAAATTTTTTCCAAAGACTAATATTTCCTCCGTACAAAACATCGGCAGTTTCAATGGATTTTGAAGCATCCAAAGCCGCCGTTGCTTCCGTTAACTCCTTGATAATTCCCGCATAAACCGACTGCTGAGTATCATATTTTGGCAATGTTATTTGATCAATATATCCCTTTCCAGCTTCTGAGTAGGGAATATCGCCATAAGTGTCCGTTAACACCAAGAAAGCATAAGATTGCAAAATACGAGCCATACTATTAAGATTACTTCGTGCGGGTAAACCTTTAGTTGTGTTGATAACATCATACGTATTACGAATCACGGAACGATAATAACGTTGCCAGTTTTGTTGGGTATTGTCTCTGATGTCCTGATTAAAATTTGCCCCTGCCAGTACGCCCGAATTTGGCGAAATCATCTGCTGCACAATACCAATTTCATAAAGAATTGTTCCTGTTGGAAACGACGTATTTACTGTGGCATTATTAAGCGTAAAAATAGGATTGATTGATATGGCAGCAGTTTTATTGATATTCAATTCATCAAAACCTTTGTCGCAGCTACTTATCAAAAAGCCCCCTAACCCCCAGAGGGGAAATAATAGAAGAATTTGCTTAAATATTTTTTTCATTTTAATATTATTTTTAAGATTTTAAAGCTCATTTTTAAAATTCCATTCGTTGTTCGTGTTCCCGTGAAACACCAGCCACGGGCGACGATTCCCCCTCTGGGGGGC
The DNA here is from genome assembly GCA_013298865.1 of Cytophagales bacterium. Lineage (GTDB taxonomy): Bacteria > Bacteroidota > Bacteroidia > Cytophagales > Spirosomataceae > JAAFJL01. The sequence goes on from JAAFJL010000117.1 coordinate 9,681, forward strand.
AAGGGGGCTTTTTAAAACTTAGCATTTAAGTTAAACCCAAAGCTACGAGTCGTTGGTAAACCCGTTGATTCCATTCCCACCAAATTATCTGATGAATAGCCGAATGAGTCTGGGTCAATATTAGGAACCCACTTTTTAATCAAGAAGACATTATTGGCGGTCAGGCTCAATTTTAGGGCTTTTACAGGGAAAGATTTTGGCAAAAACTTACTCAAATCATAACCAGCCGTAATCTGACGCAATTTCCAATAGCCACCATCATAAACCACAGGTTCTACAAGTGCCTGCGAACGCACTACCGACCAATAATCTTGCACTCTGGCAGCAACTGTATTGGGTTCGCCCTTTTCATTTACGCCAACTCCTGTGATGAAACCCGTTTCACGTCCTTCCAAAGTCATCTTATGCAAACCATGACGAACCGCATTGAAATTTGTACCAGACAGCATCATATTTCCTAATTTGAAATCAATCAAAAATGAAAGAGTTAACCCTTTGTAATTGAATGAATTGGTAATACCCCCCGTCCATTTTGGCAAAGCACTTCCATAAGAAATCAGGTCTGAGGTTCTTAGAGGAATACCATTTGCCCCAAAAACCATTTGTCCTTGAGCATTTCTTTTAAATCCAAAACCATAAATTTGCCCCATTTCTTGTCCGACAACCTGGCGAACTTCCCCATTAAAAACGTGTGTTCCTGTCGTGAATCTTTCCCCTTCTTTTTCGGTAGTTAAACTCAGGACTTTGGTAATATTATACGAGCCATTGACGGTTAAATTCCACTGAAAATCTTTGTTTTTTACGGGCGAAAACCCAAGTAACATTTCAAATCCGTTGTTTTGGCTAACCCCACTATTGATTAAAGTATTGGTAAAACCCGAAGCGTCCGAAACCTGAGCAGAAACTATTTGGTCTCGTGTTACTTTGTGATAAGTTGACATATCAAGCGAAACTCGGTCATTGAATAATTTCAATTCAAGACCAACCTCTGTTTCAGAAGTTCTACTTGGTCTTAGGGTAGTATTAGGTATTGTTGCACCCAATGAACCACCTATAGGTTGGAATGAACCCGATGGATTTGCGAATAAATTGGCATTAATTCCATAAAATAAACTATTAGAATATGGAGCAACTGCTCCATCACTGCCAACGTCTGCATAGGCTAATCTAACCTTTCCGAAACTCAACCAACTTGGCATACTCTCAAAGGACTGAGAAAATACGTAACTTCCTGATATTGAAGGATATAAAATACTTCTGTCGTTTTTGGAAAGCGTCGAGAACCAGTCATTTCGGGCAGTAACATTGATAAATAAAGTATTCATGTACGAAAATTCCGCCGCTCCATACACTGAATTTACAGCACTTTCTGTTAAGCCATAGATGGGGTCTTTCACACGGGCATTCATCACTGTGTATAAATCTCGCACCACAAAATCTGTTGCTTGGGTAGAATTCAAATCATAACGACGGTACATTTGATTACCACCCACGTTTAAATCTATCCCAAAATCTCCAAAAGTTTTGCTTGCTGTTACCAAAACATCGGCATTTGTTTCTCTGAATCTACGAGATTCTTGGGTATAAACGCCATTGACAAAACCAGCAGGTGCAGGACCTAAAGATGCTTGTCCCGTTGGAAAATTGTTATAATCTTGATCACGTGACCAATAATCCTGACCAACTCGACCTTGAACCGAAAGCCAATCTAATAGTTTATATTTCAAGGAAATATTCCCGAAAATTCTATCCCGAGTAATATTCTGAAACTGTCTTGCGAGCGTAAAATAGGGATTTGTACGATTTTTGAATCTTGAATAAACGTATTCATCGCCATTGGCATCAAACTTTTTGGCATCCAACAAATCAAAAGGCATTGAATTTGCCATGTTATAAATTGCCGTTGGAATGGAGTTATCCTGATTGGCAATGTTCGGAGGATTTTTGTTATTTTCATTTGAATAATTGACATTTCCCGAAATGCTCAATTTTGGAGAAATATCATAGGCATAACCTAAGTTGATGGTCTTCCGATTGAAGGAATTATTAGGCACAATTCCATTATTATCCATATTGGCAAACGAGAGCGTAAGTCCTCCTTTGTCAGAAGTTGAAGAAATAGAAACTGTATTGGTAAAATTTGTCCCAGTTCTAAAAAACTTACTAATTCTATTGTAAACTGGTTCATAAGGAACGGTTACGCCATCAAAAAGTACCTGTGTCATACCTGGTTGAAATTTTTCGCCAAAAGACCATTGTCCAGACGTTTCATTAGCTTTAAGTGGACGAATCCCATTTTCTCCCTGACCGTACAAATATTGATAATCCGTAAAATCTAAAGGTGTATCATTGGTAAAATTTGAATTAAATGTTACACCAATTCCTCTTGAATCGCCTTTGGTTTTGGTTGTAATCATAATGACACCGTCCTTTGCACGAGCACCATACAAAGCTGCGGCTGTTGCTCCTTTCAGAACAGTCATATTTTCGATGTCGTCGGGATTTATACTCGAAAGTCCATCGCCACCATCAGAGGTATTTCCGCCACCCCGAACACCAATTGAGTTATCAGCTCCTGCATTTCCTGGGTTCGTTCCGAAGTTGGTATTATCAATCGGAATGCCGTTTACAACAATTAGAGGGCTATTTTGCCCTCCGATTGAGCTTTGCCCTCTAATTCTAATTTTGGATGTTCCCGCCGGACCCGTTCCCAAAGGAGAAATGTTTACCCCCGCAATTTGCCCTTGCAAGGCATTCATAAAGTTGGGTGTACGGTTTTCAGTTAAGGCTTCTCTTTTGATGGAAGAAACTGAATATCCTAATTTCTTTGCATCCTTTTTTATACCCAAAGCAGTTACGACAACTTCCCCTAAATTCTGAACATCATCTGCCAAAACTACATCAATTGTGGTTTTATTTCCCACCGTAATTTCTTGGCTAACGTAGCCTACTGCACTAAAAACCAATGTTACGTTACTACCAACCGAGATTTTGTAAACACCCAAAGCATCAGAGTTTGTGCCTTTATTAGTACCCTTTATTTTCACGACCACCCCTGCAATACCAGCATTAGTTCTGTCTGTAACGAGTCCCTTTACAGATAAATCTTGGGCAAAAGTCATTGCACTATAAAGTGCGAAATATAGGCTCAGAACCATTCTGGGCAGGTTTTGGAATACAAAAAGACTTTTGAGTCTAAATTTTTTCATAATTGTGGATTGTGTTTTAATGAGTGAATATTTTAAAGGAGTTAGCAATAATCTCTTTTTGGAAATCCTGAAAGGATTAAATATGATTAGCCCTGAGTGAAACTCGGGGAAGAATGATTAATCTCATTGTTCAACCCCATTCGGGGTTGAATTCGCTCATATTTCAATTCCATACGTTTACACGTATGGTTAATCATATTTGACCTCTCACGAGGTCTGTTGCCAAAAAAGAAATTGTTTAGTTATTAGACAAGTTTTGGGAAATTCAAAAATTACACGAATAACCATAAAAAACTTTGTGTCCGAATTGACTTGTCATAACCCCACAGCACAAAGTTTTATTATTATTCAAGGAAAAACTTTCATTTTTTTACATCGGTGGATTTTGCACTATTTTTATAAATAATTGACTTAATTTTGTTTGAAGATTTCAAACCCCCATGAATCAATTTATACTGTACCAAGGAAAGTCAAAAGAGTTAGCGACTTTTCCGTACATTAGTGAATTTGCCAATCATAAAATTCAGAATATTCAGCTAAATTCTCAGGAAATAAAACCCAGCAATGGCATCAGAATTTGTTTTATTACGGAAGGAAAATTTGACTGGATTATTGACGGACAGCATCATTTGCTCTATCCGAATGATACTTCTATGACTTGTCCGTGGCAATCAATGGGTGGGAGTAAAGGTTTTTTTGATATTGGTTCTTTGATGTGGATAATCATTAAACCAAAGGTATTTGAGCCAAACGGAGAATTAACTTTGGGCGATTGGAGTGGTATTTCCGAAACTGACCAACGGGTAATTGGCAAAATTTTATCACTGAACAAAAAGCCAATTCTGAGTCGATTAAAATCGTGTCAGCAAATTTTTCAGAACTTGGAAACAGAGTTTTTTGCCAAAGAAATGGGCTATCGTACTCGGATTAATCATTTAATTGATGAACTTTTAATTACAGCAACAAGGCATTTAAGCAAGCAGGATAACCTCAGAAGAGACTTTCCTCAGACTTTTTTGAAATTAGAACAAACCCTTCGTGAAAACTTATCAGACCCATGGACAGTCGAAGAAATGGCAGGTTTAGTCGGGCTGGGTACAACGGCTTTTACTGAAAAAGTAAAAGCATTTTCGGGGTTTTCTCCCTTGAATTATTTGATAAACATTAGAATCTCAGAAGCCATAAAATTACTGAGTCGCAAGGATTTGAGTCTCACAGATATTGCCTTGGATACTGGCTTTTATTCATCGCAACATTTTTCATCAACATTTAAAAAACTAACGGGCTATACCCCACGAGAGTTTAGGAAAATGGAGTAAAATAGGTATGAAGTATGAGGTATAAGGTATGAATAATATTTCGCAAATTATTTACACCTCATACCTCATACCTCATACCTCATAACTAAAAAAAATATGGATTGTCTTCTTACCATTGACGTTAATACATCAGCTGTTAAAATTCACGCATTCGACATGAATGGGCGGGTAATTTGCTGGAAAAAAGGTTCGTACCCTACTTTTCATCCTCAACCAGATTACAGCGAACAAGACCCCGAACAGATTTTTATTACGACGCTATACATACTCAAAAATCTATTGAATGAGCATATTCATTCCAAAAAATACAAAGTAAGAACCATTTGTTTTAGTTCATCTATGCACAGTGTTTTACCTGTAGATAAAAGTGGAAATCCGCTTGGCAATGCCATTATTTGGGCTGATAATAGAGGAGTAAAAGAAGCTGATTCACTAAAAAGTTTACCTCAAAGTAACGGTATTTTTCATACCACTGGTACGCCAATTCATCCAATGTCGCCTTTGATAAAGATAACTTGGCTCAAAAATCATGACCAAGATCGGTTTGCCCAAACGCATAAATTTATTTCACTAAAAGAATATATTATCAAACAATTAACTGGCGAATACGTAATTGATCATAGTGTTGCTTCTTCTACTGGGCTTTTTGACATTCATAAACTAAAATGGCATCAAGATTCCCTTGATTTTGCGGGTATTGCTGCGGATAAATTATCAGAACCAGTTGACGTGTTCAATAACGATTTATCCTTGAAAAAGGAATACTGCATAACATTGGGATTATCGCCTAAAACCAAGATTATTATCGGAGCGAGTGATGGATGTTTGGCAACGCTTGGGGCAGGAATTATTAGCGAAGGAAAAGCAACAATCACCATTGGTTCGAGTGGGGCAGTGAGAGTTGCTGGTAAAGAGGTTTTACGAGATGAAAAACAACGGTTTTTTAATTACCTTTTGGCTGAAAATTATTACGTCTCGGGCGGTCCGACCAATAATGGGGGAGTCGTTTTTGAATGGTTTGCTCGCCAATTTGGAGAATTTTCAGAGGGTTTAGAATTTGAAGAAGTCTTGAACGATTTATTCAAAGAAGCCTCTCAGGTGAAAGCAGGGGCAGAAGGTTTACTTTTTTTACCCTATCTTTTGGGTGAAAGAGCTCCGCTTTGGAATGCCAACGCCAGAGGAATGTACTTTGGTTTGAACATTAGCCATGAGCGAAAACACTTCGTTCGAGCAACGCTTGAAGGCATATTATTTGAAATTTATAGTATCGGAAAAATCCTGGAAACGCACCGCAATTTTGAAGATATTTACATCAATGGTGCGTATGCTTCGTTGCCTTTGTGGACTCAGATTCTAACGGATATGTTCGGTAAAACCATTCATATCAACGATAATCATGACAGTGTAGCCAATGGTGCGGCTTTGTTGGCACTCACGAAATTAGGAGTTTATGCTAATTTAGAAGCCGCTGCCGCCACAGTAAAATCAGTTGAAACGTATCATCCAAAAACTCAAAATCATGAAACTTACATGAAATATTTTAAGATTTTTGAGCGGTTAAGCTACAAACTTTCGGATGAATTTGAGGAGATTGGTTTGTTGCAAAGTAGAGGTGTATCATGAAACGTCTTGTGGGAAAATTATTAGACCCTAAAATTATTTGTCCGAAGATGTTTCATGAAACTTCTCTACCCCTGAATCCGTATCTCAACATTATCGTTTAGGCTGATTTTTGCCAATCCACCAATCGGGAAGGTAATGTGCGGAGTTGTATGTCCAAAATCAACATTTGCTACAATAGGTATGTTTCGTAAGGCTTGTTTCGATTGGATGATTTTCAAAAGGAGTTCATCAGTCATTTTTGATACTATTTGAAACCTTCCAAAAACAATCCCTTTTACTTGATTAAAGTTTGGCAAATGAATTAACGATTGCAAATCTCTATCAAAATTTTCTGGAAATGTCAATTCGTCGTCCTCCAGAAATAGTATTGAATCCCTCAAATCGGGCATATAATGTGTGCCTTGTAGCAGATTTAAAGTACATAAATTTCCCCCAATTATTCTACCTTCAGCAACTCCTTTATTGATAATTTTGTATCCTTCATTTTTGTAGAAAACCCTATTTTCTTGTTCCAAAAACCACGGGTCGTCACTCCATTCGGCTGATGGTTCTACGGCAAATGGCTCATCATTGAAAAAGCATTTTTTGAAATATTCCTTTGTGTAGTCAATACCTTTCTTCATGCCAAAAGTTGAATAATGAGGTCCAGAATAAGTGACTAATTCCGTCTTTGCGAAAATAGCATTTGAAAGCACCGTGATGTCGGAAAAGCCACAAAAAATCTTAGGATTATTTTTAATTATCTCATAATCAATATATTGCAAGAGCTGATTTGCATTGTAGCCCCCAATGGTAGTAAGAATACCTTTAATATTTTTGTCGGTGAAGGCTTCATGTAAATCTTCAATTCTTGATTCGATAGAAGACGACACAAATTCATCTACCAATTCGGCATTTTTAGAAAAACTGACTTTTAAGCCCATTTCTTTAAAACATGAATTTGCAATTTCTCGTGTTGTTGAATCAATCATATTTAAACTTCTTGAAGGGGCAATTACTCTAATTTCATCGCCAACTTTCAATCTTTCTGGGACTATCATTCTGTTCATTTTCTGTTTTCTCTACGAATCATTCTTATAAAAGTCTAAAGTTAAGGAACTCTAACAAAAACGTTCAATTACAGTTTATAATTTATTGCAAAACCCTTCGCTAATAACAATTATTCATGAAAATCATTATTTGGTTCAGAAATGACCTTCGCCTTCACGACAATGAGGTACTCTACAAAGCTAATCAGAAAGCATCGACGGTAATTCCTGTTTATATTTTTGACCCCCGAAATTTTAAAAAATTAGACTTAGGTTTCAGGAAAACAGAAAGCCGTAGAGCCAGTTTTTTGATAGAATCTGTGGCAGATTTACGGAATAATCTCCAAAAATCTGGTTCAAATCTTATTGTAAAAATTGGTAAACCTGAAGACATCTTGCCTGCCTTGGCAGAAGAGTTTGGAGCGAATGAAGTTTATACCTCTGAGGAAGTTACCTACGAAGAAACCAATGTTGACCAAAAGCTCGAAGAAAACCTAAAATCCACAGGCAAAAAGATTGTATTTCATTGGCAGTCAACACTTTATCATATTGATGATTTGCCTTTTGAAATCCGAAATTTACCCGATGTTTTTACGCAATTCAGGAATAAAATCGAAAAATCTACTAAAGTAAGAGCCATATTTAAGTCTGAAATTCTACCTTTTGAAACTGAAAATATTGGTAAAATACCTTCAATGAAAGATTTGGGTTTTGAGGAAAATCTATCTATTGAAACTCGTGGAGTTTTAGATTTTAAAGGTGGCGAAACCGCAGGACTGCAACGGCTTCAGGATTATCTCTGGAATCAGGATTTACTCAAAACTTACAAAGAAACTCGGAACGAAATGTTGGGGGCAGACTATTCTTCTAAATTCTCGGTTTGGTTAGCCAATGGATGCCTTTCCCCAAGGATGATTTATGAAGAAATTCTTCGTTATGAAACTGAAAGAGTCAAAAATGATTCCACTTATTGGTTAGTTTTTGAGCTAATTTGGCGAGATTATTTCCGTTTTGTTGCCCTAAAATTTGGCAATAGTCTTTTCTTTTCGGAGGGAATTCAAGGTAAAAATGTTGGTTTTCAACATCATCAAAGAATTTTTCAGCAATGGATTGACGGAGAAACGGGCATTCCTTTGATTGATGCCAACATGAAAGAATTACAATTGACGGGATTCATGAGTAACCGTGGGCGACAAAATGTGGCAAGTTTCTTGGTAAAAGACCTAAATATTGATTGGGTTTGGGGTGCCGCTTGGTTCGAGAGTCAGTTATTGGACTATGATGTTTGCTCGAATTGGGGAAATTGGAATTATGTAGCGGGTGTCGGTAATGACCCAAGAGAGAACCGATATTTCAATATTCACACGCAGGCTACCCGATACGACGCACAAGGAAACTACGTAAAGCATTGGTTACCAGAGCTTTCTGACGTACCAGCCGAGAAAATTCATTTGGTGGGACTGCTTACTAATGAAGAACAAAAACGTTTTAGCGTAAGAATTGGCGTGGACTACCCAAAGCCTTTGGTCAATGTACAAAAGTGGTTGAAGAAATAACAACTTATAACGAAATTAAATTAAGATTTCGCTCAAGTGAAACTTAGAGATATAGAGGATTAGAGAAAAGGCAAAATATTAACTCTAATTCTCTATACCTCTATGTTAAATTTTTACAGGTTATTTTTAACTCATTCCTTAATTTTGTGAAAAACTAAAAATATGCTCATCAGAATTGTACGAATGACTTTTCGTCCAGAAGAAATTGATAATTTTCTGGTCATTTTCAATAACTCCAAACACCTCATTAAAGCATCTGAGGGCTGTTTTCACTTGGAATTACTCAGAGATAAAGACGCTCCCAATGTGATGATGACTTACAGTTATTGGCAGTCAGAAACGCATTTGAATGCTTACCGAGATTCTGAGCTTTTCAAAAATACTTGGGCAGCCACAAAAGTACTTTTTGCAGAAAAACCATTGGCTTTTTCGAGTGAAAGAATGGATGTAGTTTGAGAAAGTTATAAATCTTACGGTAAATTTAAAACCCCAACTCCTTCAAAATTCTCAGTTCTTTTGGGAAATAATTATTGATGCGGTTTGGGAGAATTTTTGCCCAGCCTAATGGTTGATTTTGGTATGTCATTAATGCCCAACCTTTGTACTGCGACTCTACTTGAATTTCATCTCGGCGGAGGTATTTTAGGGCTTGTTCTTTGGTCAATTCTACTCTTTCCACCTCTTCCGAAAGTACGACACTCAACGCTAATTCATGGTCTGGAATCAGGTCTTTTCCTGCGATTTTCCCTAATCTGATTCCTGCTTTTCTGAGGTAAAGATTCGCTTGTAATAGCTTGATATTGTGT
>JAAFJL010000118.1 GCA_013298865.1 Cytophagales bacterium
TAAAAATGGCAAAGAAAAAAGAATGGCAAGAGGGTGAAATGATTGCAACCTTCAATTTAAAGAAAATAGATAATTCCGTAACTCCGCTAATGGAAGAATGGCTTACTGTTGATATGCCTAATTTTGATGTTGTAGAGGAGGGGATTTTTCAGAAACTTAGGGCAAAATCTAACAAAATTGCTACTTGGAAGGAAGAAGATTACAAAATGAAATTCATTAGTCAGGTCTTGGAGCTTGGACAAGTAATGGAAGGAGAAAAATTTGTCTCATTTTTTGATAAATCATTCTCTGCGGAGGTAGAAGGGCATAAATTGTCAGTTAAAGCTGATTTCGTAATTGCTAAAGGAGTCTTGGATTACCTTCAAAAACCGTATTTTCACTTTCAGGAGTATAAACCCCAGAAAAACCCAACTGGAGACCCGATGGCTCAGATTTTAGAAGCCTTTTTGATTGCTCAGGTCGAAAATACGAAAGAAGGTTCAGAGAATCCTTTGTACGGATGTGAAATTGTAGGAGCAACTTGGAGGTTTGTAACGATGGAAGATAAAAATTACTGTGTATCAAAATCTTTCGACTGTTCGGACGATGAAGATTTATTAAAAATTATCGCCATTCTCCGCAAGTTTAAAATGATTTTAGAAACTCGATTATTGATATGAATTTCATACTTGACTCAAATCACCCTTTGCGGTGAATATAGGTACAAACAGCGTTACTATATTTTTAAAATAAAAAACAAAAAAATGTCTATCGAAACCCAAACTCCCACTTTTACTTTTAAAATTTTTCAAGGAACAGAAATTGCTCCTTTTTTGGATGAACTTGCCCAAGCTCGGATTAAGCAATTTCGCTATTATCCCTACCTTTACGAAGGAAGTCTTGAGTACGAAAAAGCCTATTTAGAGCATTATATCACTAACAAAGATACATTGATGCTTGCCGCATTTGATGAGGATAAAATGGTTGGTTTTCTAACTGGAATTCCTCTGATGAGTACCGCAGAGATTGTGCATGATGCAGAGAATAAATTCGCAAAGGTAGGTTTTGATGCAAACAAACTGTATTATTTGGGCGAGGTTATCATTATGCCCCAATATCGTAATTATGGAATTGGTCATAAGTTTGTTAAACCTATGGAAAAAAAGATAATCGAATTGGGTTACGAAGGTTCTTGTGGGCTTATTGTTGACCGCCCTGATGACCACCCTTTACGTCCAAAGAATTTCCCGAACTTGGAACTATATGCTAAAAGTTTTGGCTATGTACGTGCTGGTGTTACTTCTGAATTACCTTGGCCTACTATTCAAGCAGATGGCTCTATTGTGGAACAAGTAAATACCCTCAATTACTTAGTTTGTATGTTTGCGAAACCAGAAGCAAAAACAGAAGATCTTGCTGCAACTCGACAAACGATGTGGGACGACATGGAGCAAAGAGCCGAAGTTGTCGAAAAAAAATATCGTCAATAATAAAACCACAAAAAAGCCTCTCAACTAATTCCTGAGAGGCTTTTTTGTGAAATTTACTTAAAAGAAACCTTATTGGTAAAAACTCGTATTTCTGAAATTGTATGGAGAACACCTGTTTTTACACCTGATGATTTTAGTTTTAAATGATACATATTATTGCCCTGTGGTATCAAATCAAAGGACTGAGTTCGCCCCATTAAATCATAAAATTCAAACTTCGGGTTCGGAATACTTGTCCTGACAATTATTGTATTGTCGTCCACGGGATTTACAACCCTGATGGTCGGTTGGTCTTTCTCGAAACGTACAGAAACAATTTTCGATACCTCAAAACTACCATCTGTATCAATCGTTTTTAGTCGGTAATAACTAATTCCATCTTGGGGTTCATTGTCGGTGAAATTATAATTCCGAGCATCATTGGTATTACCTGCTGCCTTAATTGTGCCAATAGTTTCAAAGTTTCTGGCATCGGTACTTCTTAGGATTTGAAATTTATCACTCTCAATTTCTTGAATAGTTTTCCAAGAAAGCAAAACAGAGTTTTCATCTTGATTTGCTTGAAAAAATGCCAATTTTACAGGCAGTGCATTGTTACAAGCTACTGTAACTGTTGATGTTGCCGAACAACCGTCTTTGGTAACAGTAAGGGTATAAACTCCATTCTGAGTAACTGATGTGTAAGGAATTGTTGGAGTCATCATCGTAGAAACATATCCATTTGGACCTGCCCAACCAAACACATAATCATTGCCTGGGTCGGCTGCCGAAAGTTCAATGGTATTTGCCCCTGCTACCAAGCAACTCGGACTATTGCTTGATGCCACCGCTAATGGAATGGCATTGAAAGTAATCGTGTTCTGTGCCAAACAACCAAACTGGTCTTTTACTGTAATTGTATGTAAACCTGCATTTACGCCTGTAAAACTGTTTGTAGCTGCAAAGTCTCCCTCATCAAATTTGAATTGATATGTACCTCCACCACCTACACCCGTGGCATTGATTGTACCTTGTCCAGGGTCAATACAATTGCTTGGTGCGGAAGTCAAATTGACAGATAATGCTACATTCGACTGTGCAACCGTTGCCGTAGTTGTTGCGACACAACCTTTAATATCAGTTACAGAAATATTATAAGTATTGGCAGAAAGTCCAGCAAAAAGACTCGCTGCTTGTCCAGCACCACCATTCAAAGAAAAACTAAATGGAGCAGAACCACTGGTTGCTACTACATTGATTGTTCCGTTATTTGTACCAAAACAAGCATTTGTGGTGGCTGTGCTAAGAATGGGCTTTGGATTTACATTTACGACAACCATTGTTCGCTCGCTTTCGCAAGAACCTAAAGTTTGGCTAACATAATAAGTTGTTGAACCAGCCGAAGAAGTTGAAGGCGTAACCGAAGCCGTTGCTGTTCCGCCCGTTGGCACTGTGTACCAATTAGGAGTTGCTCCGCTTGCAAGCGTAGCAGTTAGAGCAACTGCTGGGTCGTTTTGGCAATAATTAACCAACGCTGTTGACACAGGAGCATCTGGTTTTAACGCCAAAGTTGAGTTAACTGTACTGGTACAATTTCGGTTATCTCTAATAGTTATCGTAAAAGTTCCTGCTGATAATCCTGTAAAAGTATTTGAGGCTTGATACGCCGATGATGCCACTTGGTACTGATAAGGTGCTGTTCCGCCCGAACCAGTTACTGCAATAGAGCCTGCTCCGTTAAATGTACAAGCTGTTGAACTTGCAACTGTAACTGCTAATGGCGAAATCGTTGGTACTGTAACATTTGCCGTGACTTTGCAACCATTGGCATCTACTACCGAAGCCGTGTGATTCCCAGGGGTAATATTGGTAAATGGGCTTGTACCTACCTGAGTAACATTATCAATTTGTAATGAATAAGCAGGTGTACCCCCGCCACCTTCAATGGCAATTACCCCATTATTGACAGAGGCAACACAATTGGTAGTTGCGGAAGCATTGATAGAAAGGGGATTCGCAACTGCCACAGAGAAAGTTCCTGTTGATGTACAACCTTTTGAATCTGTTGCCACAACGGTATAACTGCCTGTTGCTAAATTATTGTAAACGTTTGTTGTCTGAGATGCCCCTCCGTTCAAGGTAAATGAAAATGGAGGAGTTCCGCCGCTCACATTAGCAATCAATGTTCCCGAAGTAATTGCCCCTGTACAAGCAACCGAACCTGCTGTTAGGCTAAGTGCTACTGACGGATTCACGGCAGCATCTATTCTGGCTCTTGGGCTTTCGCAACCACTTACGGTTTGGCTTACGTAATAGGCAGTTGTGCCTACGCTACCTGTACTCGGTGCTGGTGCTGTGCCAGAACCTGTTCCGCCCGTAGGAGCATTATACCAAAGTAAAGTTCCTGAACCAGAGGCAGTTAATGAAGACGACGAGCCAGTTTGGCATAAATTTACTGTTGAAGAAACCGTCGGAGCGGGTGGAATGGGATTTACGATTGCCGTGATTACATTGGATGCTACCCTGCATTTTGTATTTGCTAAATTTCCAGATTCTGAGGCTAACATTCTGTAATATTTCACCCCAGAAGTACTTGGAGTTGCGGTATAATTCAGTGTTGTTGCTCCAACAATATCCGTAAATGTCACATTATCAGTACTTTGCTGCCACTGATAAACTGGCGTATTGTAACCTGCCGAAATATTCCCTGTCAAATTTACGCTACCCCCCAAACAAAAAGTAGTGCTTGGAGCAGCATTGGCAGAAACTGTTGGTCCACAAGGTCTGAACTGAATATCATCCAATGCTAAATCATTGCCACAACCACCTGGGGCATTATTGATTAGTTTTAGTACAACGGTACTCACACCTGCAGGAGTTGTAAAAAATGTTGCCTGACGAACCCACGTTGGCGTTGCAGCACCAGCGATGTTGCCAGTGGTAAAAGACTGTATCAACGCACCCGCAGTTGTTTCTATTCTGAAAGTAATATTTGGAAAACGATTGGCATTGGACGTACAGGCAGTGGTTTTGAGTAAATTAAGAATCCACGAAGAAAACTCATAAGTACTATTCCCACATAAACCTGTAACGGTTTGATTATAAAATTGTCCAGCCGTGTATGAAGCATTTACTATCATCATGTAGCCATTGACATCTCCAGAAGTGTGGTCTTGGGTTACAGTGTGCCAAACACCTCCAAAACAATTAGATGTACTATTCTGAATTGAGTACGACCCATCGTTAGGGCAATTAGAGGAAGCGTAAGTATAATTAGTTGCTACTGCACCTAATGCGGCCCCAGGATTTGAGCCTGTTCCAAAATCTTGATTAACGATGGCATCACCGAGTGAGCCTGCACATGATTGTGCCTTAGAGAAATGATTCACAAAAAGGAAGCATACAAAAAGTGTAATGCTAAGGATACTATTATTGTGACGGCAATTAATAGAAAAAAAAATCATACAGAAGAAGGGTTATTGATTCATTATATTCAGTTGGTTTTAGGGACTATGTGTTATGGTATGTTGTATGGTTGCAAAATAAATTTATTTTAAGCAGAAAAACTACTATCTGCCCTGTGTGGCAGCTAAATATTCTTTTGCCATTGGTATTAATTGGCTTTTTGGATATTGGTTAATAAATGCCTTCAAAGCATTATTGTAGTCGGTTGCTTGCTTGGTTTTTCCTGTTAGCAGGGCTTTCAAGAAAATCAGTTTGTCTTCAATTTGGCTGTTGGGATAATCTTTCAAACCCGTTTCTACAAAGGTTGAAGCATCTTCAAAATTCCCTTTTGAGAAATACTCATAAGCCTCTGAATAGATTTTCTGAACCTCTGATTCCTTACCCGAAGCCAATGATTGGTCTCCTCTGGTGATGAGTCTCACGAAATAAGAATCTGAATAGTTTTTAATGAGTTTATCAGAATAATTTTTTTGCTTACTTGCATTTTTTTCATGCAATAAGTAAAGCAAATACAATGCTTCTGGTTCGTGGGTAGTGCCTGGGAATGTAACTAATAGTTTTTCAAAAGTAGTAGTTGCATTCGCTGGTTCATTAAGATTTAACTTGTAGATTTTCCCCAATTCAAAATACGCATCTTCTTGTAATTTTTTCGATTTCACAAGTCCTTCTTTGCTAAAAGGAATTTTGTCGTAAAGATCTTGTTTCTTACGTTTTACTTCATCATTTGTAATGCCGCCGACAGATACCGAGCGGCTACCTTCTGTGCCATTGGTTGCATTGTTGTTGAAAGCCCCGAAAGTTGTAGTAGCATTTTCTTTGCTACTTCTTCGCCAATTGTCTTCTAACTGACGGGACGCCCCCCAAAGCTGAGAAAACTTTAATTTTCCCTGTGACAATGTTGCCTGATTCGTAAAATACCAGTTTTTTTTGTTGGGGTCTGTAAAAACCTCATTTGCCGTTGTCGCTACTGGATTCGGGTTATTTTTTTGATTAATAATTTCCTGAGCCCTTGTTAATTCTGCGGCTTCTTGGTCTGCTTTCTGACGAACAATTTTCTCTAATAATTTATCCAAAGCCGCAGGATTCATATTTGCCAATTTTTGTAGTGAATCTTCCGTTCTGATGATTGTCACTTGCTTTACATATTGACTCAGGGAATTGTATCTATCTGTAACTCTTTTGTACTGAGGGTCTTGCGGAGGAAGTAAGGCTGCACAACTATCATAATAAGCCGAAGCTAATTCGTAGTTTTGAAGTTTATTATAATTCAAATCTGCCAATTTCATGTACGTATAAGGCAACTGAGAACGATTCTGGCTGGCACTACGCAATGATTTTTGGTAAAACTCTGCTGCTCCTTTATCGTTTTTCTTGCGAGATTCCACCTGTGCCATCGCTTCATAGATTCGGTCTTGAAGGTCTTTGTTTTTGGTGTCTTTCAGTAAGTTTTCAAACTCTGTTGTTTTGTTGGTAACGAGTGCATTATTGAGTTTTGCGTAAAAATCCAAATCATAATTCGGACGATTTTTCTTTACCTCGGAATAATGAAAACTGGCGTTCTCCATTTCTCCCAAACCTTCATACATCTGTCCAGCCGCATATTGTACCCTTGCTTTCTGCTCGTTTTTGTCCATATAAGGAAGTGCTTCTTCCAAAATTCCTACCGATAATTTATAGTCGCCTTCTTGTTGGTGAAGATAGGCTTTGGTCAAATAAAAATCACGAGTATTGTTTTTATTGAGGTCTTCTTCCCTGAGAATATCTGCTACCCGAAGAGCCGTTGCGAATTCTTTTTGTTCAATGTAAGCTCGCATCAAACCAATTAGGGCTTCACCACGTTGGTCTTCTGATGTGGCAGTACCATTCACAAACTTGAAAGTTTCCATGGCATTTCTGAAATCACCTTTTAGTAAACGGGCTTTTGCAATAAGAATGTAGGCATCATCTAACCATTTAGAGTTCTGATGACGTTCTGCCACTAAAGAAGATTTTTTAATCACTGCCGAAAGTTGTTCCGCAACTGCACCCGCCGAATTGGAATCAACGGGAATCAGGATGTCTAACAGTTGGCTATAATTGTCTTTATGAGATTCAAAAAGTTTCCGCTCAGCCTCTTCCATTTTTAGTTTTGCCTGAAACAAAGCATTAAATTTTGCGTTTGTATTATGGTACGCAACACTCATTGGTGAGCTACTATTCTGAGAGCAACCCATTGGGATAGAAAATACAAAAAGACAGAAGAATATTTTTTTCATCGAAAATAAAATAGAAATGAGCAAAGCCGTTTAACACATTTTAAACGCAATTTGCATAAAAATAGTATCAGTTATTGTGCCAATTAGGTATATTTAGAAAAAAGATTAGCCGATGAAATCAAAGGAAAATAATCAAAACTCGCCAACGTCTAACTATATGCGTTATGTAGGTGCAGGCACACAGATGCTTGTCACGATTGGCGGTGGTGTTTATCTGGGTATAAAGTTAGACCAATGGACTGAAACTAAAAGCCCTTGGTGGACAATTGGCTGCTCATTATTTTTTATATTTGCGTCTATGTATCTACTAATCAAGAGTTTACCTAAAGAATAAAAAATCAACATCACCCATCTTTTACAATCATGAAAAAATTAGCCTTATTCCTCGTCTTAGCTCTTAGTGGGCTTGCCTTCAGATTTATTGATGAATCACCGATTCAGACAATTGTCACACAACTTTCAAAATATATTAATACTTATCCTTCCGAAAAGGTTTACCTCCACACAGATAAGCCTTACTATGCCGCAGGCGATACGCTTTGGCTAAAAGCCTATCTGGTTGATGCACTTCTGAATCAAGCGGATTCTGCCAGTAGAGTTGTCTATGTAAACTTTGTAGATGACAAGGGAATGGTGCTTGAAAAACGTACTTTCAGAGTTGATGGAGGTTATTCAAGTGGAGAAATTGCTTTACCTACCAACTTGGCAAAAGGGAATTATCAGTTGGTGGCTTATACCAATTGGATGCGGAATTTTTCGGAAGATTTCTTCTTCAAAAAAACCGTTAGCATTGTAAGTGATAGAGATAGCCCAAGTGCAGTTGCAGAAGAGAAAAAGATAGACCTTCAATTCTTTCCAGAGGGTGGCGACATGGTGGCAGGTTTACGAAGTCTGATTGCCTTTAAAGCTATTGACGAAAATGGTAAAGGTGTTGACTGTGAGGGAGTTATCGTGGATGAAAAAGGTGATAAAGTCTCGGAATTCAAATCTGAAAATATAGGAATGGGGTCATTTTTGTTTTTCCCGAAAGCAGGAAAAGAATATTCTGCCATTGCCAAAGCAGGTACTGAAAAAGTGACGGTTGCTTTGCCAAAAGCGAAAGAAAATGGCTTTACGCTTTCGGTAGATAACCTTCCTGCCAACTTCAAAGTAAATATCAGTAAAGGCAAAACTACTGAGGCTCAGAATTTATTTTTGGTAGTTCATGCCCGTGGACAAATGCGTTTTATTAATGATGTTCCTCAGAATTATGGTACTGCTTTTTATATCGACAAAAATAAAATTCAAGATGAAGGCATTATTACTTTTACACTTTTTGATGCCAAAATGAAACCAATTGCAGAACGTTTGGTATTGAATTTCCCAGAAAGAAAATTAAAAATTACTGCCACGCCAGACAAAGCCGAATATGCCCCACGTGAGAAAGTAACGATGAACATTACAGCAACTGATTTTGATGGAAAACCTGTTGCCGCCGACCTTTCGATGGCGGTTACAGATGGCGGACAGGTTTCAGAAAAAACTTTTGCAGACAATATTTTATCTAATTTATTACTGACTTCCGATTTGCAAGGATACATAGAAAACCCAGCATATTATTTTGATACCCAAAATCCAAATGCAGTTAAACATCTTGATAATCTGATGCTTACGCAAGGGTGGAGGAGATTTACGTGGAATGATGTCTTCAAAAAAGAATTAGTTGCTACACAGTTTTTGCCAGAACAAGGGATTTCTCTTTCGGGAAAAATTTTACAACCAGACAAGAAAGAATATCCTAATTTATCGTTCACGATGATGGTTTCTTCTTTGGGTGGAGCGAACAAAATTTTAGCAGGAGCAACCGATAAATCTGGAGCTTTTGCTTTTGCAGGAGTAGATTTTGTAGGAAGAGCCAATCTTACTTTGAAGACCAACAAAGACAAACGCCAATTAGAAATTTTATTGAATAACCTCAGTACTCCTGATTTTAAAAAGAATGGTATTTCGGCAATTAATATTCCTACTTTCTCAAAAGACAATGTTACTCAATATCTCAATAATTTCAATAATGCTATCAAAAATGGGAAGATGTTGAATAGTGTGGAGGTAGTAACTGGAGTTACCAAAAAAGAGGTAAAAGATTCTCGTAGAAGTTTATACGGAACACCCGATTATACTTTGGTTGTAGATGAAAAATTGAGTAGCAGTTTTAATAGCGTACTTGCCATGATAAAAGGAAGAATCGCTGGTGTTGATATTGTCGGAGATAATATTACTTTCAAATCTTCAGCAGGATTTACATCTGGTGCAGAGCCACTATTTTTGGTCAATGGAAGTCCAACCGATAAATCTACTATTATTTCATTGAATCCACGTGATGTTGAGGCAGTTGATGCCATTAGAGGTTCAAATGCTGCGACACTTGGGTCGAGAGGTTCAAATGGTGTTATTGCTATTTTATTAAAAAAATCAGGCGGACTGAGTGACGACACAAAAACAGTAGCTGGTGGTGCAAGTCGTTTTGCGGTGGGGTATTCGCCTACGAGAGAATTTTATGTGCCGAAATATACCAACGCACAAGCAACAGTTGCAGATTTTCGTTCTACTATTTATTGGAATCCAGCAATTATTACAGATGCCAACGGCAAGGCAAGCGTAGTTTTTTATAATTCTGATTCAAAAGCAACGATGAATGTAAACTTGCAAGGTTCGATTCCAAAAGGAAGATTTGGTGCAACAAAGGTAAGTTTTAAGGCGTTAGGAAAGTAATGAGAGAAGGGAAAGGAGCAGTTAGAAATCAGTATGTTATTTAGTTCCCATTCCTTAGTGAATGAAGTCTATTTTAAACGGAAGTTATCCTTTCAGGGATGACTTCCGAAAAATAATAACACTCTCTCCCAGTAAGATGGTAATAAGTACAATGTTGATAGCCGTTCTATCCTTTAATAAAATTTGCCCTATTAATCTTCAATTGTCCTGTTTTACGAACAATCTTAATTGTCAAATAAATAGACAACGCAATGGTTAATATTCTTGGCAAATTCAATAGTAATCCGCCCAAGGCTGAATTTTCGGTACTGAATAAGTGCCAATATAAGTTCATGAAAAAGTGCATAAAAATTGCAAGCCATAAATTTTCTTTCCACTCAATAAAAAGCCACGCAAACCAGATAGCACCTGCAAAAGTTATCACAAATACTCCAATACTTTCGGCTAATGTATTTGCTTGATAAATATGCAAAAGTCCAAATATCAGTCCATTTACAAGAACTGAGGGCAAAAAACCTAATTTTACTTGTCTGAAAAGTTGTCCAAAAAGAAAAGCTCTGAAAAATATTTCTTCTCTAAAACCATCTTTAAATGCCTTTAAAATATTTTCTATCAGTGTCTGTTCGTTGTTGTATTTTCCTAAAAAATAGTACCCGATTAGCATAGGAAGTGTAAATAAGAAAGCATATTGTAACCCCTTTGAAAAATCTTTATTCAGTCCTAATTCACCAAGAATATCTTTTGGTTTATGGAAAATAAAAAGAACAACCAAAGTAGGTATCAGATATTTTAGTATTTGACCAATAATGCTCCAATAAAAGTTTGTATCGACTTTACCAATTCCTAAAAAATCATTTACTTTCTCATTAAATATTTGCAAAAAGAAGACAGTCAGAATAACTGCAAAGGCTAACAAGATTCTTTTGGTATTGCTCATATTGAAGTATTGAGTAAATTTAAGAATTATGAATTCAACTTATCACCGTTTAATCTCAAATCCACCCCCAACTTCTTTCTTCAAAATCCCTTTCAATTCCAAGTCAAAAGCCTTGCCTGTATAACCAGAAGGCATAATTACAGTATGTCCAGCTTCGATGGTTACTTGTTGGGCAGCCGTTGGGACTTTGCCACATTGCCAAGTTGATCCTACGTCCCATCTGCCTGACATTCCGAGTGTGCCTGTGGGAATGGCACTCGAAATCTTTGTTTCAGGGCATTTTAGGGTGTTGTAATAACTAAAATAGCCTTCCCATTTGTTGGTAGTAATATTTAGATTGGTGCTTTGAAATGAGTTTTTCAAGTACGATTTACTTTCTGTATCTTCTGAATATCCACCAAACATCCATCTTTTACTGTTATAAATTCCAATGGCTTTTCCGTAGCCAAACGTCAGGCGAACGCACATTTCTCGCACTGCCATGCTTGGACTTAATACTAATAAATACGCTCCTCCCGTGTATTCACCTGGAATATAGTCGGTGGTAAGTGGTAAGCCCCAAGCCGAAGTTCCCGTCAGATAAATTCTCCCTGTTGAATCTGCATCAATACTACCATTTTCAATAAATACACTATTGCCCTTGGTGTTGGGTAACCTTGCCGTGAAAGTCTGTCCACGGTCTTTGATACCCGTTGCAGGGTCATATCTGCCTACATATACGTGTGTTTCTGTGCCTGTGTTCGAGAGTGTAAAATAATTATCTCCACCTACTAAAATGGCAGGTTGCATGATGTCGTAAGGTGAATATCTGAATAAATGATTTCCTCCATAAACTTGTCCAGCAAGATATAACTTTCCATCCTGTCCAATTACACAACGATTCAAACGGGCATCTGCCATGTTGTTGTTTGAAGCATTTATCCAACGATTAGAAGTTGTATCTGAAATCCAATCATATCCCACGTATTTACTCGTACCATCGTAGGCATTCCCACGTAACACAGGAACATACACGGGTAAAACTTGTGTTCCGCCTCTTTTGTCGTAAGTATTGAAATTCTTGAATCCAACCCTAATCACGGTCTGAGATGCTTCGTCAATCGCCACGTCGGCACCGTACTGAGAAACGCCCCCGTACTGATAAATCAAAGTGCCGTCTTCATCGTGGAGATAGTTTTCCGTTCCTGTCAAAGTTCCATCGTCAATATTAGTTTCATTGGCAGTCATACAAACATTTTTTCCAGATATTCCTGCATCAATTCTATGCACAGTTTTAGCAAAAGTCTTTCGCCAACGAATGGTATCTGCGGTGGAATTTAATTTAAAAACTCCTGATTTACAGGCAGCTACGTACAAATTACCATCACCGTCTTTTGAAATATCCGCAATTTTTGTACACAGTCGAGTCATCGAAAGTATCTTTTTTCCGTCAGAAGATAAGCGGATAATTACACCCAAAGAGTCCGAAGTTGCTCCGTTTAAAAATTTAGTCGTGGGGCTTAAATGAGATATATTTCCCATGTTTCCAGCCAAAACTATTGTACCATTTTTTTGGAAAATAATACCTCGAATTTCGTCCTGTCCAATACTTCCAAAGATACTTGAAACTGCAAAACGGTTAGTATCAGAAGTAACAACAGTTTTCAGGGAGGTTCCCTGTACGTTATCATTGTCAGTTGAGCGAGCGGTTAAATTATAAGTTCCTCTTGGAATATTTGCCCAAACAGCCTCATACGTAGGCGGGACGGAGGATTCCCCCACTTTTGTTTCGTTGGCAAAATATTCTACTTTTTGGACGCTTCCATCTAAATCAAAAACCTGTGAATTCAAGGTCAAAATTGAATTTTCAGCCACTTTTACATTTCCCGCAGGTGCTGTGATTTTAGCAACAGGAGCAATGTTTAAGCCATCGCCCGTAATACGAATATTGTCAAGATTGATTTGAACATAACTTTCCACGAGTGGATAATGAACAATCAAATAATACGTTCCACTTTGGGTAACGGTTATATTCTTTTTGTGCAGAACTTTAAAATCTTCGCCATACCTTATCCTAACAGTATCAATCGGAATACTGTCGTTGAGAGCCTGTTTTTTATTCAGAAATAGTTTAATTGTTTTATTCCCTGCACGAGCTAAAAATTCCAAATTATAGGTTTGTCCAGCTTGTAAATAAAAGCCAGGCGAAGCCGTAAAATTATTGGCATAAGCACTAAAAATATCAAAGTAAGTCGTTCCATGAAAGCCTCCACCACGTGGGCGGAAGTCTCCTCCCGAAGTTGTCCAATAGTCTAAGTTTTTACCAACAGTATTGGTAGAATTAAAATCCCAATGGACGTAAGGCTTGAATGTCCCATCCCTGAAATTTACCCGATAATTTATTGGTGATGAGATAGTTACATTGCCACGATTGTCAGTGGCTTTTGCTGTGAAAACATAATCTTTTGGCAAAACATCTTTCCACAAAAAACTATATGGGGCAGTGGTTTTTTCTCCAATTTTTACATCATTCGCAAAGAATTCTACCTTTGTGATTATACCATCTGGGTCAGAGGCATTGGCTTCAATTAACACTTTGGTACTGTCTGTATAGTTTTCGTTCATACTTCCCCCCGCCAATGGCGAAGTAAGATTAATGATTGGATTTTGGACTTCTTCAACCGTAATTTCATCTAAATACGTAAACGTATAACCGTTTTCAGTATAATTGAAAATGAGGAAATAATCACCAGAAGTTTGAACAGTGAAGTTTCTTATCACATCCACAAAAGTAGAACTTGAAGGAGAACGTTGTGAGATAAAATTTGTCGTTCCTGTTAGCGAGCGAACTTGATTCAAGCCAACTGTCATCAATCTATCCGCCGAACCACTTTGGCTATAAGTCTTGAAAGTGAGGGTATAAGTTTTGCCCGCCTCCAAAGTAATCTTCGGCGATGCCACATAGTTACTATCAGAAGGGAGTTTCATGCGTAAACCGCCCGTGCCTCCAACTCCTGCATTGTTATACCACTTCCAATCGTGTGACCCCGAAGGAGTACGCAATCGCCAACCGTTTGCATTTGTAGTAAAAGATTCTGTGAATGGAACTGTGAGAGGATTTTGAGCAAAAGAATAATAACAAGAAAAAAATGTTAGCAAGAATAAAATAATTGACTTCATAAAAGGGATTTATAGTTCGATTTGGTATTGAATTGTGAATACTGTGTGTGGAGGGGTATTGTTTTCAAAAACTCTTTTAATTTTCATTTCTACGAAGACATTTTTACAAATAAAACTACAATCATTCAAAAATTGTGTAGTAGTATTGTGCAAGCATTTAACTCTGGAACGGTAAAACAATAACTTATAATTTTTATGCCATTCTTTTACGGCTATTTTTACCTATTTTTTCATTAAATAGCGATGCTATTCGCTTCAAAAATAAATAAAACTATCCGTAAAATAATTAGCCTAAAATCTTATAAGTTATTGTTTTACCGTTCCTTAACAATTTTATCATGAACTTTGAAACGCTTCAATTACACGCAGGACAAGAAATAGACCCTGCAACTCAGTCTCGGGCTGTACCCATTTATCAAACTACGGCTTATCAATTCAAGGATTCTGCCCATGGTGCAAGACTTTTTGCTTTGCAGGAATTCGGCAACATTTATACTCGTCTGATGAACCCCACTAATGATGTTTTTGAGAAACGTGTGGCGGCTCTTGAAGGCGGTGTAGCAGCTTTGGCTACTTCTTCGGGGCATTCGGCTCAGTTTTTAGCGATAAATAATATTACTTCAGTTGGAGATAATTTCGTTACAACTTCGCATTTATACGGTGGTTCTTATAATCAGTTCAAGAATGCTTTTAAAAATATCGGAGTAGAAGCTCGTTTTGCAGATGGTATAAATGTTGAGAGTTTTGAACCTTTGATTGATGATAAAACCAAGGCAATTTATTTAGAAACTATCGGAAATCCTGGGCTTTCTGTGCCTGATTTTGAGGCATTTGCAGCTTTAGCGAAGAAGCACGATTTACCTATCATCGTGGACAATACTTTCGGAGCGGGTGGTGCAATTTGCCAGCCTATCAAATGGGGAGCAAACGTTTTGGTAGAATCTGCTACGAAATGGATTGGCGGACATGGTACGTCTATGGGCGGCGTGATTGTAGATGCTGGGACTTTTAATTGGGGCAATGGCAAATATCCACAATTCACAGAGCCTTCGCCGAGTTATCATGGATTGGTGATGAATGATGTTTTCGGAATTGGTGGTCCTTTTGGTAATATTCAGTTTATCATTCGTTGCAGAGTTGAAGGTCTGCGTGACTGGGGTCCTGCCCAAAGTCCATTCAATTCATTTTTACTAATCCAAGGTTTAGAAACGCTTTCTTTGCGTGTAGAACGTACCTGCGAAAATGCCCTTGCTTTGGCGAAATGGCTACAAAATCATGATGCCGTAGAATCTGTGAGCTACCCAGGTTTAGAAAATCATCCTTCGCATGAGGTTGCTAAAAAGTATTTGACTCGTGGTTTCGGGGGCGTACTTTCTTTCAAATTAAAAGGAGACAGAGCCATAGCAGAGAAATTTGTGAATAGCTTGCAATTGATTTCTCATTTGGCAAACGTAGGAGATTCAAAGACTTTGATTATCCATCCTGCTTCAACAACGCACTCGCAACTGTCTGAGCAAGAGCAACTTTCGGCTGGCGTTGAGCCAAATATGTTGCGTGTTTCTTTAGGAATCGAACATATTGACGACATCAAAGCTGACATAGAAGCAGCTTTGAAGGCTTAGGATTTTTGGCATAAAAAACAAAATCGGCAAGGTACATTCATTTGTACCTTGCCGATTTTGTTGTAAAAAACAGAAATGATTTAGCGTCTTTCTGCCTTTGCGTTAAACTATTTATTACTTAGAAATTTCCAACATCGCTTTCAATGCCTTCAATGCTGGGATTCTTACATCTTCTGGTACTTGAATTTCTGGTAATTCGTAGAACATGGCGTTGTACAATTTTTCCATCGTATTCATTTTCATGTACGGACATTCGCTACACGCACATGAGTTTTTTTCGTTGGCTGGAGCAGGAATTAACTTTTTATGTGGAACTGCTTTCTTCATTTTGTGCATGATACCCGCCTCAGTCGCCACGATAAACTCCTGACAATCAGACTTTTCTGCAAAATTCAAAAGAGCCGTTGTTGAACCCACAAAATCTGCTTGAGACAATATCACTTCCTTACATTCTGGATGGGCAATTAGTAAAGCATTCGGGTTTTCTTCTTTGACTTTTTTGAGTTTTTCCAAAGAAATATCAATGTGAACCATACAAGAACCTTCCCACAGAATTAGATTTCTTCCTGTTTTATTGGCAACGTATCTACCCAAATTGGCATCTGGAGCAAAGATAATTTGCTTGTCGGCAGGGATAGATTCTACCACCTTTACGGCATTAGAAGATGTACAAATAATATCTGTCATTGCCTTGATGTCGGCAGTACAATTGATATAACTAACTACCACAGCATCAGGGTGTTGAGCCTTGAAAGCAGCAAATTCTTCCTTCGGAGCGGCATCTGCAAGTGAACATCCTGCATTAAAATCAGGAATCACCACTTTTTTGTTGGGGTTCAAGATTTTGGCAGTTTCACCCATGAAATGTACACCGCAAAACACAATCATATCTGCGGTAGTAGTTTCGGCGGCTTGTGCCAAACCAAGACTATCGCCCACATAATCTGCAATATCTTGTATTTCGCCATCAACGTAGTAATGAGCCAAAATAACTGCATTTTTTTCTTGCTTGAGTTTCAGGATTTGCTCCTTCAAATCACCTCCTCTGAAAGGTACTGAACGGCTTACATAGCCAACTCGTTGAGATTCTTCGATTAAATTCATATTTGTATTTTTTGAAGCTGTTTAAACTTTCTGGTTCTCTGACAGTTTTTGTGGAATGACTCATGTAGGGACGAATAGCATTGTCATACAACCACATTTTTAATTCTTAATTCATAATTTTTAATTCCCTAAAAATATCATAGCCGAATCTCAAAATCAAGGCGAAGATAACGATTAAGAACATAATTCTGATAAATTCATTGCCTTTCAGAATGGCTAATTTACTACCAAGATAAGAACCAATCATATTACAAATCATCATGGGAATCGCTATTTTGAATTGTACAAATCCGTTCAGAATAAAATATCCTAAGGAGGCTACGTCTGCTATCACATTGATCACTTTTGAGACTGCTGAGGCTTTCAGAAATCCAAAGCCAATGATACTCACGAAACCAAAAACTAATAAACTCCCTGTGCCAGGTCCTACAAATCCGTTATAGAATCCTGTGGCAGAACCAATCAGGAAAGCATAGAGTGGAATTTTCTGTAATTCAAATTTCAGTTTTTCGTCTTGTCCTAAATCCTTTTTCTTGAAGGTGTAAATGGCAATACAAGTCATCAAAATCAGGATGATTGGTTTTAGTATTTTCTTATCTACCAAACTTGATATTTCTGCCCCTAAAAATGCCATTATTGCGGCTCCGATTCCTGCATAAAATACTGTCTTCCAAGGAATTGCAACTTGTTTGGAATATTGATAACCCGCCACCGAAGTACCCATGAATGAAGCAAAACGATTAGTGCCAATAATCTGTGGAACGCTAAAATTGGGAAATAGAATAAAGAGAGAAGGTACTTGTACGAGTCCGCCTCCACCAACGATTGAGTCAACAAAACCTGCCAATAATGCAGCACAACAAGCTAAAATGATATGATAATCCAATGTTTTCTGATGTTTGGTTTTCGTTGCTCGATGTTTGATTTGTGTAGCACGGAATTGTATTCCGTGAATCGGACTCCAATCACGGGATCAAGCATTGCCCGTACAATCCTGTGCTACATAAAAATCAGTAATTCTTAATTATAATGCTCTGCCACGTTTCTGTTCTCCAGATTTTTAAAGAAATCGTACATTGGATTAATTTCAAATTTGATAAATTTCCGCCATACTTTAATTGCCTTTGTAATGAGTTCATTTTCAATCAAAAAACCATCATGTCCGTAAAGTGAATCTAATGCTTGGAAGGTTGAACCTGGAATATATTTTGCCAAAAATGCCTGCTCATTTATCGGAAACAACGCATCTGATTTTATCCCCATGACCAAAGTTTTGGATTTTACCTGCGAAAGTGCCTGAATCGCACCACCTCGTCCTCGCCCAACATCCTGTGAATCCATCACCTGTGAGAGTACATAATACGAGAAAGCATTGAAACGCTGGGCAATTTTATCGCCCTGATAACGCTGATAGGTCACAGCACGATACGGTTTGTTCAAAGGTTCATCTTTTCGGGCTTGGGTCACGCCGTAGGTTTCGTAATTTCGGTAAGAAATCAAAGCCGTTGCCCGAGCGGCTTTCATGCCATTGATACCTGCTTGCGGATGACGTTCGAGCCAAGTTGGGTCAACTTCGATAGACATTCTCTGAGACTCATTAAAAGCAATTCCCCACGGAGAATGTTGTGCATTTGTTGCGATAAGTATCAGATTATCAATAAGTTCTGGCTGAGAAATCGCCCATTCCACGGATTGTTGTCCGCCCAAAGAACCGCCAATACAAGTTTTGATATGAGTAATACCGAGGTGTTCTCTGAGAATATCAAATGAATTTACAATATCCCGAATTGTAATCAGAGGGAAGTCGTGATAATAAGGTTCGTTGGTTTCAGGATTAATAGAAAGTGGTCCAGTACTACCATAATGCGAACCTAAAACATTTACACAAATAATGAAATCATACGCTGGGTCGAACAATTTTCCTGCACCCACAAGCCCCTGCCACCAGTCTTCTACATCCTGCGACCCCGTGAAGGCATGGCAAATCCAGACAACATTAGAACAATCTTCATTGATTTTTCCAAGTGCTTGATACGCCAAATCGAGTTCGGGTAAAACGCCGCCTGCTTCCAGCATGAAAGGTTTATTGTATTTGAAAGTAGTAGTATTCAAGAATGTAATGTTTTAGCAGTGAGCTTTCAGCTTTGAGCAGTCAGCCTGTTTGTTAGCAAACAGAAACGCTTTGCATACTGAAGAAAAAGCCAATAGCCAACTGCCAATTGCTGTTTGCTAAATAATTACAAATCTAAGCTACGATTTTCTGTATTTCTACTTTCAAGAACAAAAAAAGGTAATAAACTAAGTCTATTACCCGATAGGTTGGAGGAAAACTATATAATTGGATTGGGTATCACTGTTTTCGTTTATAAATTATTACGCC